>JAPLFE010000125.1 GCA_026390855.1 Chlorobiales bacterium
TATTCCATCGTGCAAATGCCCGCAGGTATTCCTGTAGCTACCGTTGGTATTGATAATGCCCGAAATGCTGCGCTCCTGACCATCGAAATACTGGCACTTTCCAATGAAGCCCTGATGGCTGCACTGATTGAGTTCCGCAAAAAACTTGCCGACGCATCCAGGCAGAAAACCGGAAAAATTCGAGAAAAACTGTATGCAAAAAGCTGAATTCTGGATAGACCGCCTTCAACTCGCACCGCATCCTGAAGGCGGATATTACCGCGAAACATACCGCAGCAGCGGCTCATATACATTCACCGCTCCGACCCTGTTCAATGGCTCTCGCTCCTACGCGACAGCCATTTATTACCTCCTTAAGAGCGCTGATCGCTCAAAACTGCATAAAATCCATTCCGATGAACTCTGGTTCTTCCATGCAGGCAACCCCCTGAATGTTTATTTTTTTCCTAAAACAGGCTCCCCTGCAAGCTTTACACTTGGCATTTCTGCAGAAATAAATGAAGTCTTGCAAGAAACTGTACCTGCAGAAAGCTGGTTTGGCGCCTGTCTCGAAAACCCTGAAAGTGAGAGCTATTCATTGGTAAGTTGTGTTGTAGCACCAGGATTTGAATTCAGAGACTTTACTTTTGCTGACCGAACGGCCTTGCTGAAAAAATTCCCCACTTACAGCGAAATCATCGAACGCCTCACCTGAAGAAACGAGACTCTTCTTAAAGAAAAAATTATTCTTGCGGAATTCTTTAAACTTCTTCAGTTCTCCTTTTGATAAGATTCCGTAACAAAAGACAAACTGCCCGCGGGAATTTCTTTCTTTTTTTTACTTTAATCCATTTTCTGTCGGTATTACTGTTATTACTATTATTTTTCAAAATAAAGACAGATGCATCCAAGGAGTAATAAACGACCCTGCAGCAGATCTGAGGGGTATAAGTTCATATTTCATTGATTCTTTCACGAAGCAAGAGCTTCTGAGAATAATATTCCATAGAGATTTAAATTGAAGGTAACACTGGAAATGAAAAAGCAGGTTGTGATTGTTGGCGGCGGATTTGCGGGGCTCAATGCCGCCAGGATACTGGGCAATAAGAATGATATCGAGATTACCCTTATCGACAGGAAAAACTACCACCTGTTCCAGCCTCTTCTGTACCAGGTGGCAATGGCTGCACTTGGAGAGAGCGATATTGCTGCTCCATTGAGAAATATGCTGGCAAATTGCAGGAACATCACGGTTTTCAAGGGTATTGTCAATAATGTCGATCTCGAGAATAAAATCGTCATTACCGATTTCGGCGATATCCCTTACGACTACCTGATCCTTGCTTGCGGTGTTCAGCACCATTATTTCGGCCATAACGAGTGGGAAGAGTTTGCGCCAGGCCTTAAAACCCTCGCTCAGGCAAAGGAGATACGCCGTCGAGTAATGGAGGCCTATGAGCGGGCTGAGAGGACTAAAGATCCCGTTGAACGCAAAAAGCTGCTGACATTTGTCATCGTTGGTGGTGGACCGACCGGAGTTGAGCTGGCTGGCTCAATTGGTGAAATGAGCCGCTATACCCTCTCTAAATTTTATCGAAACATTGACCCCAAGCTTACCCGAATTTTCATCGTTGAAGCTGCACCGCGCATTCTTGGTTCTTTTTCACCTGATCTCGCAAGTAAGGCAACTCGATCCCTTGAAAAACTAGGAGTTCAGGTCTGGACAAACAGCATGGTCAGTAACGTCGATACCAACGGTGTACAAATCGGCAAGGAACGCATTGAGGCATCAACTGTACTATGGGCTGCCGGTGTTACAGCTATAGAAATCGGCAAAACCATTGGCCTGGAAACCGATCGAATAGGGCGCATCATTGTAAAAGAAGACCTCAGTGTTCCAGGTCATCCGGAAATATTTGTCGGTGGAGACCTTGCACATTTTGTAGCCGAAAACGGAGTTCCATTACCAGGCTTAGCTCCAGTGGCATTGCAGCAAGGCAGAACTATCGGAAAAAATATTGTACTCGATTTAAAAACAAAGGCAAGAAAAATCTTCCGATATCGTGATAAAGGCCAGATGGCAACTATCGGGAAAAACAAAGCTATCGTCGAGTTCGGAAGCCTGAAGTTTGATGGCATTTTAGCATGGTTCACATGGCTTCTTGTACACATCTACTTCCTTACCAGTTTCCGTCACAAGGTCTTTGTTCTCTTACAATGGGGATGGTCTTATTTCACGTTCAGCTATGGGGCTCGCCTGATCGTCAACAAAGAGTGGAGATTTTATCCTGATCCTGACCCCGACCCCTGTGTACACAAGACCGAAATAAGCGAACTGAAATGACAAAAAGCGCCACTGCATCATTGGTCATGGGCATACTTGTAAGCATGACCTTTATGAGTATTGCTCTTTATTTCCTTTTTTTTACAGAGAGAGTACCTCTTGTGGCCAATGAGAATATCAGGCTTTATGCATTTTTGACAGGCTCTTATGGTATCTGGAGGTTTATTCGCGTTTTTGCTGTCTGGAAAGAAGCACAAAAAAATATTTGAACGGATCACCTTTCATCATTATAATCAAAAAGTTGTTACACTGTTATTCGGTAATACAATTCTCTTGAGGAACAAAAAAAACAGCATGAACTCACTGCCCGTAACCCAGGAAAGCGAACAGAAGCTTTTTTTTCATAATTATGCACGATTTCCTATTGCCGTCACCCATGGTGAAGGCGTATGGCTGATCAGCGACAATGGAACACGTTATCTCGATATGATTGCCGGCATCGGCGTCAATGCCCTCGGCTATGGCGATAAACGCCTCGTACAGGCAATAAGTACGCAGGCAGCAAAACTGATCCATGCCTCCAACCTCTTTATGATGCAACCTCAGTTTGAGCTTGCTGAGAAACTGCTCACCCTTTCAGGGCTTTCCAAGGTATTTTTTGCCAACAGCGGTACAGAAGCAATTGAAGCCGCTATTAAAATGGCAAGAAAATGGGCTGTTCGATCAGGTGATGAAAATAAGAAAGAAGTGCTATCACTGAGCAACTGCTTCCATGGCAGAACATACGGAGCCATGTCCTTGACAGCTAAAGCAAAATATGTCGATGGATTTGATCCACTGCTTCCAGGAACAGGTATGATTGACTTCAACGACATTGCGGACCTCGAAAACAAAGTTTCTGCCAAAACCGCGGCTGTTTTTATTGAAGTTATTCAGGGTGAAGGCGGCATCCATCGCATATCACAGCCATTTATAGACCGACTCAAGGAGTTGCGCCTCCAATACAACTTCCTGATTGTCGCCGATGAAATTCAGGCCGGATGCGGAAGAACCGGAAAGTTTTTCAGCTATATGCATGTCGACGCAGATCCCGATCTTGTATGCCTTGCAAAACCGCTGGGTGGCGGCCTGCCATTATCAGCCGTTATCGGCAACGAAAAAGTAGCCGATGTTTTGTCATACGGCAACCACGGCACAACGTTTGGCGGTAACCCGGTAGCCTGCGCCGCAGGTATTGCCATGATAAACGCCATTGAGGAAGATCAACTCATGCAACACGCCGAGGAAACCGGAACCTCTATGAATGAAGAACTGCAAAAACTGGCAGCCCGTCATTCTCAAATCCTCGAAATCCGTCAATACGGTCTGATGATCGGCATAACCGTCAATAAAGAGGCTAAATATTATGTCGAAAAAGCGCTCCAGAAACATATAGTCATCAACGCAACAAGCCAGAACGTTATCAGGCTTCTGCCACCTCTGAACATCACCAGGGAGGAAACTCAAAAATGTATAACCGCTCTTGATGAAATCTTTACCGAAGAAACAGCAGCAAAAAGCTGTTGAGCTTCCAACAGCAATGCCCCTGGAAGCCATCAACTATATCATGATAGCCCTTGGTGCATTAGTGATTGCCGGAAGTTACGGGATAATGTTTCTCGAAAAAGAAGTTGACGGGTTTTTTGCGCTCTATGTCTGCCCTATCACTCTTATCGCAGCATATGGATGGATAGTTTTTGCCGTGCTGTACCGACCAAAAAAAAATAACAGCTGACTCAATCAAGTTGGAACCTGATCGGAACGGTAAACCAAACCTTAATTGGGCTACCGTTCTGAATACCAGGGTAGTATTTAGATTCCATAACAGACTTTATTGCAACGGCATCAAATACATCACAATCCGCGGGCACACGTTTCATAACTTTCGCCTTAACAGGACGACCATCTTCTCCAATCAGAACACTGACAAAAACCTTTCCAGTAATTCCGGCAATTCTTGCCATTTCAGGATAAACCGGTTTTTTCTGATCAAGAAATCCTGGCATTTTTTCACAGGGAACAAACATCGGCACCTCATCACCTGACGAGGCAGTACCAGTTCCTGTACCAGAACCCTGTGTCTGAATAGCCTGTTTCAATTCTTTCTGCGTAGCAACAGTTTGTTCCCGAGGCACTTCCTCCTGGTTGACCGTCTTAATTTTTCCAACATTCGGCGGTGCAGGAACCGCTGATGAAGGAGTCACCACGACAGGTTCAGGCGCGTTAAGCGGGGGTGGAGGTGGAAGCTGCGTTACACTGGTAACAACTTCATAACACTCAACCATCGGTTTTGTATCCTTGTCAAACCATCCTGTCAACGAGGCAATACTCTGCCAGTTTGCTGTGATAAGCCAGAAAAACGCCAGCAGCACAACTGCTGTTATGACCCCATGACTGAGAAAAAGATGCGCCTGACGGCGAAGAAAAAGATTGCCGTAAGGCAACTTAAGTAACCGATCCGTATCAAGAAACTCCTCACCGAACGACCATGAAAGAGCTTTTTTACGAAAAGTTTCCTGATGGATTTTGTCAATTTTTGAAGCCACCTGAACGAACTCCTTTGCTTATACCTGCCTTAAACAGCTCTCTTTATTTCCAGTGCATCCTGCTCTGTATAATCATCCAGGCTGAACCGGTCGATTTTCATAAGATTCAGCTCATCAATAATATCGACAAGCTGTTTATATTTTGCTTTTTCGCTGAGCTTAACCACAATAACCATTTTCTCATTACTCTTCGTCTGCTGTTTAAGCAGACTGCGCAACTCCCTGCTCAACGAAAGCTGCCCGGTATCCTGAGTATCATACAGAGGAATCCTTTTAGGAGCCTCATTACCGAGTGAGCAATACGCCATACCATCACCAGCAATCCTCATCGTCATAACATTCTTTTCCGCAACCCTCACCTCCAACTTTTCCGGAGGAATATTTATTTCCATGGTATTGGATTTTGAAAAGGTTGTTGTCAGCATAAAAAAAGTCAAAAGAAGAAATGCCACATCAACCATAGGCGTCATATCAAGATGAAACCCGAGTCGTTTCGACCGCCGTCTTCCTTTTTTTACACTACTCCGTCCATTTGGAGAATCAACAATACCCATGCTCAGCGAACCTCCTTTTTAAGGACAGTAATCAGATTGAAGGTCAACAGATTTGCCTTTTTGTAAACCTTGATAACATGATTCACTGCTTCAAAACCAGCATCAGCATCAGCCTTGATTACTGGACGAAGCTTTGGATCAGCAAAGCGCGCCATCACCACATATTTGTCAAGCTCATCACCTTCAACACGAAAGCTTTCAGCAAGTTTGAAATTTTTAAGGGAATCCGCAATTGCAAGCGCAGAAAATCCAGCACCTTTCAGCTTCGGCTTTACAACCGAATTAAAAATTTTTTCCCTTGACTGCTGTGAAGAGACTCCCATAAAAAAAGTATTTTGAGGGCTCACCGTTACCGTCAGAACGTTCGATTCAGGAAGCTTCTGCACCGAATGTGAAGCGGGAAGATTGATCTTTACAACTTCAGGTGGTCGAAACTTGGTCGTCAACATAAAGAACGTCAACAGAAGAAATGCAACGTCCACCATCGGAGTCATATCAATCCGGAACCCTACCCTCTTTGCCTTGATCCTCGACATATGAGTAATTATTCCGATTTACCGGTTCCAAGAGTCTGGATAATATAGAATGCAGCTTCATCAATGGTATAGCTGAACCGATCAACCCTGCTTGTAAAAACGTTATAAGCAACAATCCCCATAATACCGCCAAAAATACCCAGCGCCGTATTAAAAAGAGCCTCCGAAATACCCAGTGAAAGCTGTACCGCATCGGGAGCACCACTGGTTGCCATAGCCGCAAAAGCTCGGATCATACCTAGCGTTGTCCCCAGAAGCCCTACCATGGTAGAAATTGAGGCAATAGTTGAAATCGACACCAGATTTCTCTCAAGAAGAGGCATCTCCATAATCGTGGCCTCTTCAACAGCCTTTTCCATCTCACTGACCTTTTTCTCCCGATCAGTAACATTATACAGTGAGAGCTTTTTATAGCGTTCCAGCACTGAACGAAGCACGGCCGCAAGAGAACTCTCATGGTCATCACATTTTGCAATAGCCTGATCAATCAAGCCGCTGTCAATATCCTGTTTGAGATTCCGCACAAATTCGGGAATATTACCCTTTCCCGAAGCCTTGTTAAGAGCGATGATACGTTCCACAGTATAGGCAATCACCATCATTATCAGGGCCATAAGCACCGAAACAACAAGGCCCCCATTATAAACAGCATGGAACATTGAACCCGGTGGAGTACTGCCCATCCAGAAATAAAACCCCAGAGAAACTGCGTAGGTTATTGCAATGAGCAACCCCGTAAAAAGACCATGTTTCATAGACTCTTATTTGTTTTGACTGAACCAGAGAGACATACATGTTATTATTGAACCATCGTGTAATTTGCTATACTGTGATGCATGATAAAGCCATTTAAACCGCCAATGAAACCAAAGACTATTTTAAACTGGCAATACTATTTAACGCAGGCAAACTGAAATTGAATACAAAACACGACAAAAACAACTGTCAATAACAGGTGTAAATTTAACAAATAAGCTTGTGATTTTTGAACAGTAATCGATTATCGAAAGAAAAAAACGCGTGTTCCTGCAATACTATCACCGACAAAAAACAGGCACATGATTCCTCATACGGCCATTGACGATGTTCGACAGGCAGCAGACATTGTTGATATTATCTCTGATTACCTAACACTCCAGCCTGCAGGACGTAACTATAAGGCACTCTCCCCTTTTACAAAGGAGAAAACTCCTTCATTTGTTGTTTCTCCCGACAAACAGATTTACAAGTGTTTTTCAACCGGCAAAGGAGGCAATGTTTTTTCATTTGTCATGGAAATGGAAAAAGTCTCCTTCCCCGAAGCAATCGAACTTGTTGCCAAACGATCAGGAATCGATATCAGTCGATTTACCGAAAAAAAAGAACGCAACCCAGCTCTTGAAGACAGCCGCACCGAAACCCTCCGATGGACAGCCAAATTCTTTCAAAGAACACTGCAAAGCAAAGCAGGAAAAACAGGCTACGACTATCTTGTAACAGAACGCGCTCTTTCAGCAAATACAATCAAAACCTTTGGGCTCGGCTATGCGCCTGACTCATGGGACAGCCTTTTCACCGAAGCAAAGCGAACAGGCATACCACAGGAACACCTGTCCGATCTCGGGCTTGTAACCCAGAATAAACAAAAAAACTCATGGTATGACACCTTCCGCAGCAGAGTGATTTTTCCGATTTTTTCAGTTGGAGGACAGGTTGTCGGCTTTGGAGGACGAACCCTGCTTGATGACCCACAAACACCTAAATACCTGAATTCACCCGAAAGCCGTTTATTCGAAAAGTCAAAACTGCTTTATGGGCTGGACACCGCAAAAAATGAAATCAGGCGAACGGAAACCGCAATACTCGTTGAAGGATACATGGATGTACTGGCCCTTCATCAGGCAGGCATAACAAATGCCGTAGCTTCATGTGGAACATCACTGACACGGTATCAGGCGAAAATTCTGCAACGTTACACAACCCGGGTACTGTTTATGTACGATGCGGATTCCGCCGGTAAAAAGTCAATGATGACCGGACTCGACACGCTTCTTTCAGTAGGCATAACACCCTTTATCGTCATGCTTCCTGACGGTGATGACCCCGACAGTTTTGTTCGCCGTAACGGCAGGGAAAAATTTCTACAGTTCGCTGAGGAAAACATGCTCCCCTTCCAGGACTTTCAAATTCGATTTTTCAAGGAAACTGAAAACTTTTCACAGCCTGAAATAAAGTCAAAAGTCATAAGGAAAATGGCACACACCATTGCACTCATCCCCGACCAGATCCGACAAGAACTTTATCTCCAGGAACTATCCAGCAAACTTGCAATCAGCCAGCAAGCTCTCCACGAACTCCTTGGAAAAGAAAAGGCTGTGCAGGAAAAAAAAACATCTTCATCAGAAGAACGCTCCTTAGTTCAGTCATCACACAGGAAAAACACAAAAATCTCAGTACTTGAAAAAACCTTTTTAAAAGCCCTGCTTGAAAGTACAACGTATGGAAATGCTGTACTGGAATTTGCAGCTTCGCATGAATCGATGCTCGAATTGCCACACACAGAAGCACAGCAGATTTTTACCCACATGATCCGCCGCCACCACGATATTGCTGGTAATCCTGAAATGCGTATCGACATTGCCACAGAAATAAGTCTGTTCAGCAATCCAGAATCGCGCGACCTTGCATCAGGATTACTTATGGATCCGCCAGTGAGCAATAAATGGCTGGAACAAACCGATGTTCACGCAGATAACGCAAAACGCTGCCTTATCATGTTCCTGGATGCTTTCAAAAACCTTATTCTCGAACCATTGATTCATCAGAAAAACATACTCACCGAAAATATCCGTCTGGAAAACGATACAAACCGTGAAATTGAGCTCCTGAAAGAAAAAATTGTACTCGATAAAAAAATCCGCAAAACTTCGCTTGATCTAGGAAAAATGATCGCCAATATCGTGGAGAACAGCTGAACAATACAATCAGTTGTACATCCAAGCACGAAGGAAAAAGCCCAAGAATCCAATTGTTTTTCAACTAAGCCATAAAAAAAGTCTGAAAAAGGCATAAATAATCAATTTACGCCCTGAAATACGCCATTTTTCGGCACAAAGCCAAACACAACGTCTCTGCTTGCATTTATCATGCAGACCCTTTATTCATAAGGGTTTTTGGATATTTTTATCTCTATTTCCCGGCATAAAATTGGACGAATTGGACACCCTATAAGGCCCACTGCAGACAGAAGAATAACCTCAATATATTACAATATTTATACACCTAAAAGGCATTAATATTAACATAAGCATTTTTAAGAGTAGTGTTGATGAAGTCAGCACCGACAAACAATGAAAAAAACCGGATAAACTGGGGGATTCTTGATGGTGACCAAGGATGTAATCCTCCATCTTCTGCGTTCTTGATCCGATTTGTGCGATCAATTTCGGATCCGTCTTTTGTTTTCCTGTGAAGTGTGCTCTTCCGGATAATGAGCCTTAACGTGGAAGCCCTAAATGAAAAATCCCACCTGCAATCATTGAGAATGCAGGCGGGATTTAACGTCAATCAAACAGAAGTGTATAAGGTAGAGCTAATATCAGACAGCGTATCCATCAAGAGGATGGGCGAGACACAGTTCTCTGATTTCCTTTCTGACATTCTGGCAAACCTCAACGGCATCCGGTTTTTCTGCGGATAAGATGACCTTGTCAATAAGTTCTGCTATAGACTTGCTGTCGTCTTCATTCATTCCTCTGGTGGTCATGGCTGGAGTGCCGATGCGAATGCCACTTGTAACAAAGGGTGACTTATCGTCAAAAGGTACCATATTCTTATTGACGGTAATACCAGCAGAATGCAGAAGGTTTTCGACAACTTTTCCTGTAACGTTTTTGTTGCGCAGGTCAAGCAGCATGAGATGGTTTTTGGTTCCTCCGCTCACAATATTGTAGCCGAGATCTTTAAACTTTTCGGCCATTGCTGAGGCATTTTTTATAACCTGAGCCGCATAAACCTTGAACTCAGGCTGCAGCGCTTCACCAAAAGCAACCGCCTTGCCAGCAATAATATGCATGAGTGGGCCACCCTGAATACCAGGCATCACTTCAGCGTCCATGACCTCCGACATCATTTTTACCCGCGAACCAGTTTTCGTTTTAATGGTAATTCCCAGAGGGTTCTCGAAGTCGGCGCCCATCATAATCATGCCACCCCTTGGACCGCGCAGGGTTTTGTGTGTTGTGGTAGTCACAAAATGACAGTGAGGCATTGGATTGCCAAGAAAACCTGCGGCAATAAGCCCTGCAGGATGTGCAATATCGGCCATCAAAAGAGCCCCGACTTTGTCGGCTATCGCTCTGAAAGCCTTTAAATCAAATCCCTGTGAATAAGCACTGGCGCCGGCGATAATAAGTTTCGGGCGAACTTTAAGAGCAAGCTCCTCAACTTTGTTCATATCGATGATGCCAGTTTCACGATCAACTCCATAGGAATGGGCATCGAACATCTGACCTGAAAAATTAACCGAGCTACCATGGGTAAGATGCCCACCATGCGACAAATCAAGTCCCATGATAGGGTCACCGGGTTTCAAGACAGAAAAAAGAACCGCCATATTGGCGCTTGACCCGGAATGAGGCTGTACATTGACATACTCGCAACCAAAAAGCTTTTTAGCACGGTCACGTGCAAGATTTTCAGCTACATCAACAAACTCGCAACCTCCATAGTAGCGCTTGCCAGGATAGCCCTCAGCATATTTATTGGTCATTACCGAACCACAGGCCTGCATAACCGCACGGCTGGTAAAGTTTTCCGAAGCAATCAGCTCAAGTGTTTCAGTCTGCCTAGTCGTCTCATTGGCAATAGCCTCAAAGACCTCCTTATCCTGAATTTTAAGGATGTCAGTATCCATCGGTGTATCAGTCCTTTTCCTGACGGAAGTTTACGGTTTTGGATGTGTGTTTATTAACTATTCTTCTTCTTTTTAATCACGATAATGATGGTCGGTGTCACATGAACAACCAATCATATGACCCATTTTGTCGCGTTTTGTATCGAGATAACTCTGATTCATGGGATTAGGAATCATTTCAAGCGAAATTCGCTCAACAATTTCCAAACCATAGCCCTCAAGACCAACCACTTTTTTAGGATTATTGGTCATAAGCTTCATTTTTCTGACACCGAGATCCTTGAGTATTTGTGCTCCGATACCATAGTCCCTAAGATCAGCCTTGAAGCCAAGTTTTTCATTTGCCTCTACGGTATCAAGGCCCTTATCCTGAAGCGCATATGCCTTCAGTTTATTAGCGAGGCCTATGCCCCTGCCTTCCTGGGTTCTGCTGATCCGTAAAAGATTCATAAGCAATCAACCTGAACTCCCCATGTGCCGTCGGAAGCCTCGATTCAACTGCCCGATGTACGAGTTTGTTGCGTTTCATCTGATAGGCAACAAGTTCCTTGATAGTGATAAGCTTCAGCCCGAATTTCGCCTTCAGCTTTATAAGGTCAGGAAGCCTGGCCATACTGCCATCATCATGCAGAATTTCACAGAGCAGTCCAACAGGACTGCAACCGGCAAGACGTGCCAGATCAACAGCGGCTTCGGTATGCCCAACACGCCTCAGAACACCACCATCCATTGCCCGGAGAGGGAAAATATGACCTGGACGGGAAAAATCATCTGCTTTTGAAGATGGATCACCAAGCATCTTGATAGTCGTGGCCCTGTCATAAACAGAAATACCAGTAGTAACCCCTTCGGCAAGAGCATCAACAGAAACAGTAAAATTTGTCTCATGCTGGGAGGTATTTCTCTGAACCATCGGATCAAGCTGAAGTTCTTTTGCCCGATCCATAGTAACAGCTACACAAAGAAGCCCACGTGCCTCTTTGGTGATAAAATTCACCATTTCGGTGGTCACCATGTCTGCTGCACCAATAAAATCGCCTTCATCCTCGCGATCCTCATCATCAATAACAATAACCAGTTTACCCTTCCGGATATCTTCAATGGCCTCTTCAATAGTATCGAAATGCTTTTTATCCATACACGTTATTACCCTTTTTTACAAAACAAATAGAACACAAAGACAGTGTAATGTAAAAAAAATCTTGATCCATTTTCAGAGAGCAAAAAAAGAACTGTAGAAGACATGCAACCGGCAACTTTGAGAAGCATAAGCATTTTTGTATAATGCACCGGTTTTTATTAAGACGGTGAATTGTTACCTTTATAAATGATATAGATTATATCCTGAAGCTTCTTAAAACTATCGAGATTGCATGACCAACCAAGCTTCCGACACGACACAAGAGATTATTGAACTTTCCCGGAAATTCCCTAAAGACAGGCTTCTTAAAGCTAAACAAAACGGGTTTTCCGATTTTCAGCTTGCCAATATTTTCAATACAGCAGAACCCTCCATACGAGCACTCCGAAAACATTACGGCATTGAATCTGTCTTTAAAACCGTTGATACCTGTGCTGCTGAGTTCGATGCAAAAACACCCTACCATTACTCAACCTATGAAGAGGAAAACGAATCCATTTCCTCAAACCTGAAAAAAGTCATTATTCTCGGTGGTGGCCCAAACCGTATCGGCCAGGGTATCGAATTTGATTATTGTTGTGTCCAGGCGGTCTTCGCACTCAGAGAAGCCGGATATGAAACCATCATGGTCAACTGTAACCCTGAAACTGTTTCAACCGACTACGACATAGCCGATAAGCTCTATTTTGAACCCCTCACCTTTGAGGACACCATCCGTATCATAGAACACGAAAACCCACTGGGAGTTATTGTAAGCTTTGGTGGTCAGACCCCTCTGAAACTCTCAGCAAAACTCCACGAAGCTGGCGTAACCATTCTTGGCACTTCATCAAAAGGAATCGACCTGGCTGAAGACCGGAAAAAATTTGGTGCACTTCTTGAAGAGCTTGATATTCCCCATCCTGAATACGGAACAGCGATCAGCTTTGAAGAAGCCAAAATGATCACCAAAAGAATTGGCTACCCCGCGCTGGTCCGTCCAAGCTACGTTCTCGGAGGACGTGCTATGA
>JAPLFE010000166.1 GCA_026390855.1 Chlorobiales bacterium
GTTGGACGGCGGTCAGAATAATACATCAGCCGAAGAGTATATCACAAAACTGAATAACGAGCTCTACCTAATCGAAGAGCGCATGATTCCCCTTGGACTGCATATTATGGGTGAAGCGCCTTCACTTGAAAGTGTCAGCGATCATCTGGCTCTTCTGGCAGCACACAGCCGTCCGGAACTCGATGGCAAGTCACTCCCCGAGCTGATCTGCCATCACCTGAAATACGATTTCCAGCAGTTGCTCGATCAATTGGTAACAAACAGCGAAGCTCAAGAGAGGTGGCAGCAGGTGTCTGCAATTTCACGTGAAGCTGTCCTACGCTTTACCGGACATTTCAATGCTGAAACAAACAATAATCTTCCTATGTCTCGGTTACTTGAAGGAAGCCTTGCCGTGAGGATATCGGAAGCGGACGACTATCTTCATCGTAAGGTTGGTACTAAACCGGGAGAACTGCAACACCTCTGGAATTTTTTGAATATTGTCCTCATTAATCTCGCTGAAAACCACGAACTCAAAGCAGTCCTTCATGCGCTTGCGGGTAAGTACATACCTCCTTCCCCGGGCAACGACCTGGTTCGGAACCCTGATATCGTCCCAACAGGTAGAAACATTCATAGCCTTGACCCCTATACCATTCCCTCAAACTTTGCTCAGCAGGCCGGAAAACGTTCGGCCGAGGAATTACTTCTGCAATATAGCAAGGAGAGCGGTGACCTCCCCGAATCTATCGCTTTGATCCTCTGGGGAACAGACAACCTGAAAAGCGATGGCGAAGGAGTCGCTCAGGCACTGGCACTGATGGCGCTAAAGCTAAAACCGATGAACTGGGAAAAATAGGCGATGTTGAGCTTATCCCCCTAAACGAACTGGGTCGGCCCCGCATTGACGTTGTCATGACCATTAGCGGTATTTTCAGGGACTTACTCTCCCTGCAAGTCCGACTGCTTGACAAAGCCGCCCGTCTGGCAGCAGCAGCCGATGAACCCGAAGAATTGAACTTTATACGAAAGCATGTGCAAAAGGAAATTCTCGAAAGAAACTGCACGTTCGAGGAGGCTTCTCACCGGGTTTATTCAAATGCTCCTGGCAGCTATGGAGCAAATGTGAACCATCTGGTTGAAAGTAGTACATGGGAAGAAGACAACCAGCTTGCTGAAGCCTTTGTCAGCCGCAAGAGCTTTGCTGTAACATCCGCCGGTCAGTGGGAGGAGTGCCCCGATGCCCTTCGTTCAGCTCTGAAACATGTGACCCTGACATTCCAGAATATCGACAGCTATGAAATCGGTATTTCTGATATTGATCATTATTATGAGTATCTTGGCGGAGTTTCAAAAACCGTGGAGCACCTCAGTAAAACCAAGCCTAAGGTAATGGTTGGTGATATCGATGGTACGGGAACAAAGCAAAGAATCTGTTCGCTTGAAAAGATGGTCTCTCTTGAGGCACGCACCAAACTCCTCAATCCAAAATGGTATGAAGCCATGCTTGAACATGGCTATGAAGGAGTCAGAGAAATTGAATCCCATCTCAGCAAC
>JAPLFE010000131.1 GCA_026390855.1 Chlorobiales bacterium
AAGAGTTCGAAACCCTGGCCGACGTTTTGAGCTTCGGTCTCTGGCAAACAGGTCATTCAGAGTTTCAGGTAAGGTAAACGACATTCCAGAAAAAGAGAGATGACATCCTATACAAGACCCTTCAAATACAGTTTTCGTCTCTCTTCAGAAAACCGCTCAATGGCATAACGCAGCATTACTCTTGGCATCTGAGAATAATGCTGTAACAAAAATTCCTCTAAGGCAGCCATATCACACTTGCCAACTTCCCTGAGCATCCATCCCGAAGCTTTATGGATCAGCTCCTCCCTGTCGTCAAGCAGCAGCTCCACCAAAGCAAGGGTATCATCAATTTCCCCCTGCCTTATAAAATAAAAAGTAGCAATTATAGCAATCCTGCGTTCCCACAGGCTTTCTGAGTGGACTAACTTATACAGCTTTGCTCTGTCACGAAACTGAAGGAACCTGCCGACAATGTGTCCAGCTGAAATATCAACCAGATCCCAGTTATTAATAAATCGGGTATGGGTGAGATAGAGGTTGTAAATATTTTCTCTATCCGGTTCTTCGCCCCTATGAAAACGGCGCATTAAGAGCAGAAGGGCAAGAAGCCTGTCTTCATGAAAATCAGATGCAAGCAGCAGAATAACTTCATTAAGGGGCATATCATCCAGCGTGCCACAAAGCTTTCGCAACACCGGCACGCGAATACCGCGAAAAAGATCACCCTCACCGTACTCACCCGCTCCAGTCTTAAAAAAACGTTGCGCAAAAATTGCCGCATCAGGATTCGCAATTGTCTCAAGCTTGTTACGGATAACAGCAGCAGTAATGCTCATGAAATCATTGTGTTAAAACCAATCAGACTTATGCCAGTTCAGCAAGTTTTGTCCATCTGGCCATCTCCTTATCAAGTTGCTTTTGAATTGCCTGCAGCTCAGCCCCAAGCTTCTGCTGCAACTCAAAATCACTGCCAGCTGATGCAAGTCGTACAGCTATCTCCGACTGACGGCTTTCAGCCTCATGAATCGTCCGCTCAAGCGTTTCCAGTTCGCGCTTCTCCTGACTGGTAAGACTTCCACCCTTGGCTGCAGGAGTAGTAACCGGTTTCGGGGCATCAGTCATTTTTTTTACTGGTTTTTTTTCATTTTTCCCGGTGGACTCCGAAGCTTTCAGGTCGAGATAGACCGTATAATTTCCAGGATAACGGCGAATAACGCCATTCTCTTCAAACGCAAAGATATACTCAACGGTCCGATCAAGAAAATAACGGTCATGGCTGACTACGATCAGACAACCTGTATAGGTATCAAGATAGTCCTCAAGCACCCTGAGAGTCGGGATGTCAAGATCATTGGTAGGCTCATCAAGCAGCAGCACATTCGGCGAATCAATAAGCTGCTTAAGCAAATAAAGCCTCCGCCGCTCACCTCCCGAAAGAGTCTTTATATAACTGTACTGAGTTGATGGGGCAAAAAGAAAGCGCTCAAGCATTTTCGAGGCCGAAAACACCATGCCATCTTTGGTCTTGATCTGCTCGGCATGCTCTTGAATATACTCGATCACCCTTTTGGAATCGTCAAGTCCCCTGCTCTGCTGATCGTAGTACCCTATTTTAACCGTCTTACCAAGTTCAATATGTCCACTGTCCGGTTGAACACGCCCTGTAATCATATCAAAAAGGGTGGTTTTCCCCGAACCATTCGGCCCGATAATACCAATACGGTCACCCTTCTGCAGATGATATTCAAACGACTGAAGCAACAGCTTATCACCGTACGATTTTGAAACCTGGTGAAACTCCATGATTTTATCACCCAGTCTTCCTGAGCCAAACCCTATTTCAAGCTCTTTCGCCTTCTCCTTTTTAGGAGCATACACAAGAGTCTCAGCTCGCAGCATGCGCGCTTTCTGTTTGGTCGTCCGCGCCTTACATCCACCCCTCATCCAGTCAAGCTCCTGACGCACAAGAGCCTGACGTTTACGGTCATCCCTTATAGCCTGCTCTTCCTGTTCGGCTTTCTGTACCAGATAGCTCGAATATCCACCGGTATAGGTGACAGCTGTGCGGCCATCCATCTCGATCATCCGTGTAGCGACACGGTCAAGAAAATACCGGTCGTGGGTAATGAGAATCACGGCCCCCTGATAGCGCCTGATATAGTTTTCGAGCCACTCGACACTGTCGGCATCAAGGTGGTTGGTCGGTTCATCGAGAATAAGTCCGTCACTCGGCACAACAAGGGCATGAGCCAAGGCAACCCGCTTGCGCTGACCGCCTGAAAGTGTACCCATTTTAGCGTCAAGATCGTAGAGGCCGAGTTTACCAAGCACTGTCTTTGCGTTCGACTCAAGCTCCCATGCACCGCACACATCAAGTTCATGAGCAAGCTGGCTCATGCGGTCAATCAGCGAAGGATCCTCCGTGTGCTTCGTTTCAAGTTCCTTACAGACCACCTCATATTCATAGATAAGGTCCATCACCTTACCGCTCGATTTCAAAATAGCCTGAAGTACCGTATCCTCAGGGTTGTACGGCGAATCCTGTGGCAAATAAGCAATCGTCCGCTGGTTTGCCACCATAACTTTCCCTTTATCAGGAGTCTCAACCCCTGCAAGGATTTTCAAAAGCGTACTCTTACCACTGCCATTAGCACCGATAATACCAATCTTATCACGGTCATCTATACCAAACGAAACATCCTCGAACAAATGTTTCAGACCATATTTTTTCTCTAACCCTTCAACCGTCAACAGTATCATAGTATTCCTTTTCCTTAACCTATCTTATTTTATATAAAATCATTATCGGAACTGATGCCCCGATCGAAAGCCATAAAAACACAACAAAAAAACCCGGCAAATATCCGGGCGATTACTTACTCACTATAAACACGCCACCTCTTCTCAATGCATCTCAGTATGCGGGGTAGGTTCCGTTCACTCTGTTTCAGCTGACCTTAATATACTACTCCACAGGGTAAGTTTGAAACTTTATCAAACCTGAGACTTTTCGGTTCCATAGCGTGATTGTAGCAAAAGAACCATGCATTCTGTATTTTATCAGAAATATTGGCAACCAAACAAGATAACCATGAAACTCAAGGTACTTTTTATTGCGCTTCTTATGGTGTTAGCGACAAAAGTAGCTGTTGGTGAAATACATGCTGTTGAATACAATATTAAAACGCTTGAAGATCACGCAAGAGTAAGAAGCTTCAAGTACTTGTCTTACGAGCAATGTTATATCGATGCCCAGGAACAGGCTCGAAATGAAATGCTCCCTCCAGATCAAGAGGACGAAATCCTCTCAAATATTCCTAAGGGAGGCGTACTGTTTTTTGAACTGCTTGGTGATCAATGGCGAATGGCTAACGGACCGAACTGGACATATATAATCACAGATGAATCAGGAAAAGAGCTTTTCCGCTCAAAAGGCAATTTTTATAATGAACCACCTCCAGCTTATGCGGTTCAAAAAAACGTTGTGCATACGACATTCGGAACATTTATCAACCGGCAAGAAGCTCAAATCCCACCTGAAAGAGATGCTTGGGGACGACCTGTCTATGTCATGAGAGACCAAAAGTCAATACCAGTTCGCCTGCCCGAAACATTCAAAGTATTTATTGTCGACAGCATCAACAAGAATAGGTGTTCATACCTGTTAACGATAGAAACAAAAAAGTAATGGAAGGGCTTCATGTCCTTTTATTGCAAAACCCTGTTTTTCAAGGCGACCTGATATTTCACCCTACCCTTCTCGCCCAGGACAGCGTTTTTGCTGGCAGTGAATTTTCTAACTCCCAGATAAAAGTAACTGGCTTTGAGCCTTCATTGTGAAGTTGATAAAAGATCGTAGATGCCGACAGGTAGATCTTTCATTATTGTTGCAGGGGAAACAGGGCGTTTAAAGTATAGTAGGATCTTGTTGTTTTATTTACAAAATATCCACGTCATATAAAAATAATCAAGGCAGTTACAGCCTTTTATAATAGAGCAGTACCTTTTACCAACATATCATATTCGTGTATACTGGGATAATCTACTGCACGACTACGAGCAGTTATCATGCAATCTTCTCAGCCCAC
This sequence comes from Chlorobiales bacterium, assembly GCA_026390855.1. GTDB lineage: Bacteria > Bacteroidota > Chlorobiia > Chlorobiales > Chlorobiaceae > Chlorobium. The sequence continues at coordinate 4,071 of JAPLFE010000131.1, forward strand.
TTAATGAGTGAGGCCTCTTCCATATCATCCCACGCTTCAATGTCATCATCGAGAAATTCTTCAAGGAACTTCTTTTCAATGACAGCTTTATCTGATGAAAAGGTATAGTCATCAAGAGCTGCATCATCATAGGGTTGGAACGCCCAATATTGCACTCCCGGTTGACCATCGTTAAACAGAAACAATTGTTCATCTGGATCAAGATCCTCGTTTTCTGAAATACTGTTACCCTCCTCCGAAATCTCTTTGATCTCCAGGTATTCCTCCTCAGAGTATTCTATGGGACCAAGGATAGGATCATACACCCTGAAATCGGTAGTGATCAGCCCGATTTCCGTCAGAATGAAAAATACATGACCGAACTTCCAATAACCGCCATCGATAAGAATGGGTTCTCGGATTGCTTTCAGGCAATGAAGTGCGGTTGTTATGTCCATCTGTTGTTCTCCTTCTACGATTTAACGTTGTAAAGGCTTTGAATTCAAGTAAATGAAGCATCTGATGCTACGGAATGCGACTGGCGATCTTTTGATCGCCTGAATATACGGAAGGAGTTGCGGACGAAAAATACAGGCGTTTTATTCTTCCGGGTTTCTTGTTCTCTATTTTTTTTAATAAACTGAAGATTAATGCACACGAATATTGGATTTCCTTCAAACCCAGCAGACACCGCCCCGCATGAATGAACCGCAAATAAATGAATTGGAACAATTGCTGGCATGGACCAATCTTCCAGTACCGGATGTACTCCAACAACTTCCGTCCCACCAGCAACAGCAAGTGGTCTCTTGGGCAAATACCCTCGTCAACCATAAAACTGAAGGCTTTGAAGATCTTTACAGTGCCATCAGCATGATTGTTAAGTATATACCTCATTTCATGGTGATCCCATTGATGGTCGAATATATCCGACCTCAAATAGCCGCGGGGGTATGCCGCAAAATGGGCGTTGATCAAGCTACCGGATACGCTAATGACCTTCCACTGAAATACTTCAGTGAGGTTTCAAAGCACATCGATGCCGATGTGATGGCTCAGATCCTTGAGAAAATGAAAAAGGGTAACGTCGAAAAGTTTATCCACTACGAACTCGAGCACCACCAGTCCCGTATGCTTGAAATCGCACAGCATCTCAATCGACACATTCTTGAAGTCGTGGCAAAGCATGTCACACTGCCGGATTATGGAACTGATCTTGCAATAAACCCCTATAAAGAAGTCATCGATAAAATCCGTACCCTTCAATAAAGTACCCTGCACAGCTCTCACTATCTGACTGATCACAGTTTCTTTACACCGTATTCACCTGCGGTGTAAAGAAACTTATAAGCAAAAACGTCGAAACACCACTTCATCACACACCGGTCATAGGAAAAATGTACCGGGAATTAATTTTCTCACTGAGGAGTTAAAGATGACGTTAATGTAATAAGACAAGTCAGATGCCATCGTTACCGCTTCAAATACAAGGTTATGAGTCCAGAGATCATTCACTATCTCCAGCATCTCACTTATTTCGGTATTTTTTTTCTGCTTTCCTTCCTTGACGCACTGATTCCCCTGCCGGAAGAGATCATTCTGATAATGGTCGGCTACACCGTATTTTTTGGCACACTTGACCCCTCCATTACCGTCCTTGTCGCTATAGCAGCTTTTCTGGTTGGCGACAATATAACCTTCTGGCTCAGCAGAGGTGGGAGCCACTTGATTGGTCGGCTTAAAAACCGGATGGCAACCCCATTGATTGAAAAGTATTCTCAAAAAATGCGTTCTAAAGCAGGTATTACCCTGCTCATCATGACCTTTTTACCAAACATCCGTTTTTTTGCCCCGATTGTTGCGGGATCTGTCCGTACTCCATGGAAAACATTCATTCTTTATGACATTGTATCCGTTGGACTCTACGTCTCAATCTATCTCCTTGCAGGCTATTTTTTTCACAGCCAGATTAACGGAATTATTCAGGAATTTGAACTGCTTGGGCACCTGCTGATGTATGTTTTCTTGATTGCAATAGGTATCTGGCTGGGATTTTTAACAAGAAAAATCTATATGGGGAAAAAATCAGAAAATCAGAATTAAGCCTTCGCTTTTCGTACTCCTCCTGCATTGAAACTGTTACAGAGTGATACAGGAAACTTCAAACAGCAAAAAATGGTTATTAAATAACAGAGATGAGTATTGCATAGTAAAAGATGCCCGCCGACCTATCCCCTTAAATTTATATTATTTAAAATTTTACCAATAATAAGCAGCGAATTTCGATATTTTTTTCCAACATCTAAACTCACTGCACATGCGAAAAAAAAAGGACGCGCGTTCAGTCTTTGTTACCGGCGATGTTACGATTGATTGGAACATCGCACACATCTCACGCGAATCCAATGAGCCAACTGACTGGATAGGAGAAGATAGTTGCAGAATGAGCTGGCAATATGGCAGTGCCGCTCTTCTTGCTAATCTAATAACAACCATAACCCTTCAAAACCAGGACGACCTGCCTTTTCCCGTTGAGGTTACAAGTACCCACACAAACCCTCAAGAGCCGATTGACCCATACGATCCATTCTATTATCACTGCTACTCAGTATGGGCTCCATACCGCGACAAAGAAGCAATAGACACTATCAGCTGGCGTGTTGAACGATTCCTTGGCCTCGACCGATCATCGAAAACCGTTAAAGAATATCATGAAGTCAACCACGTTCCTACTGGCCCTAAGCATGCTGATATTATTGTGATAGATGATAGCAATCTTGGGTTTAGAGATCAACCAGCTCACTGGCCCAAAGCTCTGACTCATCACCCAAGTAGCAAAAAAAAGCCATGGATTATTGTTAAAATGTCCCGACCTGTCGCCGAAGGCGCCTTATGGGAACATCTTGTTTCAAAATTTTCAGATCGCCTTATCGTTGTTTTAACCATTAACGATTTGCGACAGTCAGCCATTCAGGTAAGCGCCCAGATTTCATGGGAAAAAACCGCTCAAGAACTTATCTGGGAACTGACGCACAACCCCATGATCAACAGCCTGAACCATAGTGCATACAGTGTCGTTTCTTTTGGCCCAACAGGAGCATTACTTCTCCCTGGACTCAACAAGCCCCAGGAACCGCCAAAACTGCTTTTTGATCCATTTTGCATGGAACGTGAGTGGCATGCAGGAAAAGGAAAAATTATTGGCAAAACATCCACCTTGGTAACCGCCATTGTCAGCGAAGTTATACGCAACATTGAAAGCCCTGACTTTACAACAGGAATTCAGTCCGGCATAACAGCAATGCGTTACCTCCATAAAGCTGGTTATGATGGTGATACTGACTCATCACCCCGCTTGCGCTTCCCCATTGATGGAGTTATCACAACGTTGATGAACAAGGAAATGCCGCTGGCAGTGGCCGATTTTCCAATATTTGATATTGAACAGAAAGCACAGCCATCATCCTGGACAATTCTCAGCGACCGCTACCATGACGACCTTGAAGAGTTAAGTCAACGTATTGTGCTGCAAGGTGCAAAAGCTGCATTGAAAAATGTTCCAATCGGGGAGTTCGGTGAACTAGTCACCGTGGATCGTCAAGAAATAGAGTCACTGCGAAGCATTCACAGCCTGATTTCAGAATATTGCAATCGACAGGAAGACAGGCCTGTTTCCATAGCTGTTTTTGGTCCACCTGGTTCGGGAAAATCCTTTGCTGTCAAGCAAATTGCCAAAGTTGCCAGCCCCGACAAAAAAATCGCCGAAAAAACCCTCACTTTTAATCTCTCCCAATTCAAAAGCCCGGCCGATCTGATCGATGCTTTTCATCAGATCCGAGATGTAGCCCTATCGGGAAAAATTCCGCTCGCGTTCTGGGATGAATTTGATTCATCGCTTGATGGAAAACCCCTCGGTTGGCTGCGATTCTTTCTTGCTCCAATGCAGGATGGCGAGTTTCAGCAAGGACAATTGACCCATCCAATCGGAAAAGCTATTTTTGTCTTCGCCGGAGGTACCTGTTCGAGTCTTGATTCCTTCACAAAATCAAAAAAGCAAAAGGAGCTGGTCGAAGCAAAAGCCCCGGACTTTCTAAGCAGACTCAAAGGGTTTCTGAACGTTCTTGGGCCCAACCCCCAACTCTCGGAGGAACGCAATGACCCATATTTCATTATACGTCGTGCACTGCTTCTGCGATCGCTGTTCGAGCGACTGACTCCTCAATTATTCGACGGAAACCAAGTGCTGCGTATTGATGCCGGCATCATGCGCGCTTTTCTCCGGGTCGACACCTACCGGCATGGCTCCCGTTCAATGGAGGCAATTGTTGCCATGAGCAGGCTTGGTAACGCCACTCATTTCAACCGGTCCTACCTCCCCCCCGAAGAACAACTGGGTTTGCATGTTGATCCGCATTCCTTTGTTGCCCTGGTGCATCATCTGGAGCTCCGCGAAGAGCTGCTCGAAAAATTAGCCAGACTCAATCACAAATTATTTTGCAATAACCTCAAAAGCCAGGGATATGTATGGGGAAAGGTGACCGATGAAAAAGCAGACCCCAAAACTCACAGCGCCCTTGTAACCTATACAGCACTGACGCCCCATGAGCAGGAACAGAATCGTGGAGCCGTCCGCGATATTCCCAATAAACTCGCTGCCTTTGGTTACGCCATAGTTCCGATGCGCAACAATGAACAGGCTGTTGAATTACCAATCCCGGAACTGAAAGAAATGGCTAAACTTGAACACGAACGATGGATGGATGCCAAACTCAAAGATGGGTGGAAATATTCCGCCCAGACAAATAAAGAAAAAAAACTCCATGCCCGCCTCGTCGACTGGGAAAGACTTTCTAAAGAGGAAAAAGATAAAGACCAATCGCTGGTTTCAGAAAGTATTCCTCGATTACTGAAAGAGGCTGGCTATACCATCGTAAAGCTCTCCCATTAACGGTAAAAGAGTATTTGAAGCTTTGTAAAAAGAGCAGCTGGTTTTATAATAATGCTCCTGTGAGTTACATGTCAGGGAACAAGCTCCGCTGACCAAGTTATAACGCACCCCGATGCTCTTATCATGGCCGCAACGCTGCAATACTTTTCCATTGAAAGGCGAACGGCTTTTTCAAAATCGGCATGCGTACAGTCAGGACTGTTGAGGGTATATTTTATCTGAATGGCGTTAAAAACCTTAGGATGTTCTTCCGCCCTCTGGGCTTCAAGGTCAGTTTCAAGGGTAATCAGTTCCTTTCTCATTTTTTTAAGAATACTGATAATATCCATCATTGAACAGGCACCAAGAGCTTCAAGTATGGTATCCATAGGTGAAGCTGCTGAACCACCCGGACCCAACAGCTCGGAAGATGCGTCAAACAGGGTTTTCAGGCCTTGGTCGTTCATGCCATAAAGCGGCAATTTTTCACGAAACGTAACAGTTGTATGCATGAAGTATTTGAGAAACAGGAATTGGTGAAACAAAACAAAAAAAACAGCCCATTACAGGGATAATTCAGACTCTTTGTATAGATGCATCCTCTGTAATTATTGCTTATGATGAAACTTATAAATAACAGTACCGGTTATTTGAAACGAAATGAATAATTAATCGAAAAGAGTACATTACTTCAAGATGCTGAAGAGTTTCCATCGGCGCGCTGGATTTAAACTGTCGCGATTAACCGATCAGCAAAAAACATTCAATGCTGCGTTATGAATGACCTTTTGCAGAAACCAAGAAAAGTATACGTTTCAAGAAAAATAGAGTTCAATGCCGCTCACCGTCTTTTCAACCCTCACTGCTCTGACAATGAAAATGTTGAAATTTATGGAAAGTGCAGCAATAAAAATGGACATGGACACAATTATCTGCTTGATATTACCATATCAGGTATTGTTGACCGCAATACCGGCTTCCTCTTCGACTTGAAAGAACTTAAAAGTATCCTTGAAGATGAAATAACCAATAGATTCGATCACAAGCACCTGAACTTTGACGTCCCTGAACTACAGGAGTGCGTGCCTACCACGGAAGTGTTGGCTGTGCTGATATGGGATATACTCGAACAACGACTCCGTAACATCAATAACCGGGAGCTTGCTCTCTATGAAGTCAAAATATATGAAACAGGAAAAAATGCCGTCCGCTACCTCGGCGAATAATCCTTTACCCTCTGGCCGGGGCAGCTGCTGCGATGACGACGATTGTCTTGTAGATATGCATGAAAACGATCCCCTGATAATCGGAGGACTATCGGATGCTGTATTGGCAATGCTTGATGGAATCGGTGAAAACCCCCAGCGCGAAGGGTTGCTGAAAACCCCGGAACGAGTAGCT
>JAPLFE010000065.1 GCA_026390855.1 Chlorobiales bacterium
CACGGTGAAAACCGGCATTTCTCAATCTCCAGATATTGATTTCTGCTCGTTTCAGCTATCGCTATCAGATTATTGCATTTTTTGGCGCTCTAAGCAGTCTGGATTATTACTTATCGCTCAACTTAGGAAAAAATCTCAGAAAAATCTCTGAGCTCCCAAATGGGGTATTTTCGGTCGTTCAGTTCTTATTTCCATGATGCCCGGATAACAAAAGAAAACTGCGTCATAACCCCAACGCGCTATGCGAACCAAGGCGCACCAGTTCAAGAATGGTGTCGTCAATTTTGCGGTAGATCAAAATAAGATCAGGCCGGATATGGCAATCACGGCAATCATTCAACGTCCCGATCAGCGCATGATCGACGGCATTAGGGGGCAAAGCCTTGTCCTCTGCCAAAAGAACAAGGATAGCCTTCAAGAGTGCGTCAAGTTTCCTGCCATGTATCCCTGATTTCTCGCGGCGATAGTCACGCTTGAATCGGCTGGTATATTTAATCGTCCGCATTTAGACCCTGAAACAATTCATCCAAAGAAGCGGCTGTAGTGAGTTCTCCACGTCGTGCGGCTTTAATGGCCTCAATCGTTTCTGCATTGGGAATGAGCGGTTCAAATGGCAATGCCTTTTCAGCAACAACGCGTTTCAACATCAACCTTATGGCATCGGACACGGAAAGCCCTATAGAAGCCAGTATAGCGGAAGCCTCAGCCTTCGTTGCGGCGTCAATCCTTGCCCTGACAACAGAATTTTCAATCATATCAATATCCTCCTTTTGTAGCTACAATGTAGCCCAATAAAAAGCAAAACGCAATTGTTTTTGATACAGCAGTTCAGGGGCAGTTCGAGCAAAAAACAGCAAGAGCGATGCTCCGCAAAGCTTTTGCCTTTATCGTTTCTTTTTTCGACAAGAAGAAACACCACTTTACTTTTCAGTTAGCCAATACTGCCGAAAAAATTGAAGAAACTGTGCACCGTAGTGCTCCACCTCAGTAGCAACAAGGTGTTTTCGGTCGTTCACTTCTGCTTCCCTGCAACCCGAATAACTGACTTATTTTTAAGCCATTCAGAAAAAGAGGGTTCATCAATTTCACCGGCCGCCAAATCTATAACCGCGTTAACAGCTTCGACTTCACTTGACCTCAGATCCCAACCATTAATATTCAGAAACACATAGGCAACAAGAAACCCCGTGCGTTTGTTGCCGTCCACAAAAGGATGGTTACGAATAATGCCATAGGCATAGGCTGCGGCCAAATCAAAGACGGACGAATCACCCTCATTTGCCTTGTGTTTCAGGCGAACAAGGGCTGAGGACAAAAGCCCGGCATCACGAGTGCCGGGGATTCCACCGTGCACAGCTATTTGTTCGTCATGTATGGCAATGACTACCCCTTCCAGAAGCCAGCGCCAAGTCATTTGGCAAGCTCATGCAGAGCGTTCCGATATTCAGACATGCCGCGACGGGCTGCCTCCATTTGCTCTGCAAATTCCGGATCGTAGGGGGTTACCGTGTACCCTGTCGGCGTTTCCGTTAAAAACACGACGTCCCCCTGCTTCACCTTAAGACGATCAGCCGCTGCCTTAGGCAGGATAACGCCTGTTGAATTACCAATCTTTGTTACCGTAGCACGCATAACACTGCCTCCCTGTTTTGTTATACCACATGTTATAACAAAATAAACCCATAGTCAAGTGAGTTTTTCAACCTCTTACCATTTTGTCCAGTTTTTGCTTACATCATGATGAAAAAAGTTGATCCGGAACGTCTTGGTCCGGTAACATGAATCAGCGTCCTTCCAAAGTATAAGACTCACTTACATCAAAACTTCAAACAGATTTCCGCACCAGGGAAAGTGGCCTTAAGCGAATAAATTAATGTGTCTTCCTCTAACGGCCCAAACTCTTCGACCTTGATCGGGAAATCGGGGGTTCCGCTTTTGAGGATAATCGCATACTCACCTTCACTATTTTTCTGCAGAACATTAACACACCACCTTTCAGGACTTGATTTTGTATCCCACCAGGCTATTACCTGTTCTTTTGACATCGTACCTCCATGTTTACATTTAAATCAAGATTTATCGTATTCTATTCTTCTATAATGTTTTAACAGAATCAACACTTCGCTTCTTTTTCTGCTCAGCTATCCAGTATCGAAGAATGTGCATAACCTCCTCTTCTGATCCGGCTTGAAGCATAGTGGCGCGCCAGTGGCTGTCACCAGCCATTTTGCTGAGCATCCCGAGCAACTTGACGTGGCTGTCAGGTCGACTGACGGGAGAGAGCATGAGAAACATGATCGTTGCCGTATTGTTCGAGCCGGGATCATAAATTCCGAGCTTGCTGACCCCGATGGCAAGCACAGCGGAATCAATACCTTCAAGACGGGCATGGGGTATGGCAATTTCTTCGCCGATAAAGGTCACTCCCTGTTTTTCACGTTCGAGTATTGCTCTCCATGCATAATCGAACGGAATCGAGGAGTGGGTCGTGCATAGTTTTTCGAGCAACCGACGAATGGCAACATCCTTTTCGAGCACCTCATTCCAAACCAGAACATCTGCCTGAAGAATCGTTGCCTCCCGGTCGTCCGGCGCAGGCTGTTTACCCGGCAGATTGAAATGAATACCTGAGAGATAGCCGGAAGCTGGTTTTTTCTCCAGAGGATCATCAGGGCGGTGGATGTCAGGAACAATGACAGTGATTCCAAGGCCCTCTTTAATCAGTCGTTCGGTTATAGTGCGCTTCCCGATTAAGCGATGCCAGAGGGATAGCTGTTTTCCCGACTTTCCGACCACAATATTACCAACCCTGTATTCCCTCGCGAACTGAAGGACAGTGGAAACGAAATCGTTACCCTTGTAGGTAAAAACGGTTGCTCCGAGCTGCTGGGCAAGGGCGAGAGTATTTGATAACTTGCGCTGGACGCCGGCATCGATCATCTCAGGGCTTTCTGAAAGGCTCTGGACATAGACGGCGTACCAGTTGCGGTTGAGTCGGCCAGCAATTCGGGATGCGTAGCGCAGCAAGGCGGCACTGTTTTCGGACTTTGAACTCAGGCAGACCATGACCTGGTCCGGACTGGACGACGGTTCATCCTGCAGGGGGCTGCTGCGCTTTGAGTCAATTTGGGCGACCACCTCACGAAGGGTCAGTTCCCTGAGCTGTTCAAGGTTTTCCTGTCTGAAAAAATTCAGGAGCGCCGACTCAGTCTTGCCTGCCATATAGACTTTGCCCTCTTTCATGCGTTGCAACAGGTCATCCGTTGCGATATCGACATTAACCAGTTGATCGGCCTGTAGAACCATCCGGTCGGGCAGACGCTCCTTGACCTTGACTCCTGTCGCCTGTTCGACGGTTTCATAGAGGCTTTCTAGGTGCTGGATGTTGAGCGTTGAAACCACATGGATGCCGGCTGACAAAATTTCCTCGACATCCTGATACCGCTTCGCATTCCTGGAGCCGGGAACATTGGTATGGGCAAGTTCGTCGACCATTACCACTGCCGGATGACGCTGTATAATGGCATCGATATCCATTTCGGTAATTTCGATGCCCCGGTAGGTCAACGTTTTCCGGGGAATGATCTCCAGGCCTTCGAGCAGGGCTTCGGTCTCCTTTCTGCTGTGCGTTTCGACAATACCCACAACGACTTCGATCCCTTGTATCTGAAGGCGTTTTGCTTCGAGCAGCATCTGGTAGGTTTTGCCTACGCCGGCGCAGTACCCGAGGTAAATCCTCAGGCGACCGCGCTGGGACCGTTGTATCAAGCGTAGAAAACTATCCGCCCTGTTTTCTTCCATCGGATATGCCTCCATTTTTTACTATCGGGGAACCATAGTTGTTTTCCCGGTCTTATCGAGCTCCATATTCAACAGCAGCACGTTGACCAGGCCATCTCCTGACCAGAAAATCTGCTCTGCGGCTGCATGGCGACGTATCGCCGCCTCGACTTCGGCAAGAGCCATCCCTCTGGCAGAGGCGACCCTCGGCGCTTGAAACAGCGCTGCCTGAAGCGTAATGAAGGGATCGAGTCCGCTGCCTGAAGCTGCCGCAAGATCCGCAGGAAGAGGTCGCCGGGAATCGGCGCCAAATGCTTTGACGGTTTTCAACGCACGTTCGCGCACTTCGGGACCTGCCGGTGAAAGATTGCTTCCCCCTGCTGCTTCTGCGGTGTACTTCACTGCCGATGGACGTGGCCAGAAATAACCGGGCTTCGTAAACGCCTGGGCAATAAGCCTGCTGCCGACAACATGACCTGCTTCGTTCCGAACCAGCGATCCGGATGAGGCCTCCGGCGTCGCGAAGCGGGCAAAGCTGAATATGAACAGCGGATAGAGGCCGCCGCACAACACGATAGTCGCAAGTGCAATCCGGAGCGACGCCGCAAGATTGGCGCCCGTATCTTCCATAAGTGTAGCTTTCATGTGATGGTACTCCTTCAGAACAAACCGGTTATTGATAACATCATGTCGATCAGCTTGATGCCGACAAAAGGCACCAGGACACCGCCGACACCATAAACGAGAAGATTTTTCCGCAATAGCGCTTCAGCCCCGAGAGGACGGTATTTTACCCCCTTGATGGCTATTGGAATGAGCATTGGAATGATTATCGCATTGAAGATCAATGCAGCAAGAATTGCGCTGCCCGGGGTTGAGAGCTGCATGATGTTCAGCACTCGAAGCCCTGGAATTGCCAGCAGAAACATCGCTGGAATGATGGCGAAGTATTTTGCGACGTCGTTGGCGATGGAAAAGGTGGTTAGCGCTCCGCGGGTCATCAGGAGCTGCTTGCCGATTTCGATGATCTCGATCAGCTTTGTAGGATCGCTGTCGAGATCGACCATATTCCCTGCCTCTTTTGCTGCCTGTGTCCCAGAATTCATGGCTACCCCTATATCTGCCTGAGCAAGGGCCGGCGCATCGTTCGTTCCGTCACCCATCATGGCAACAAGACGTCCCTTCTGCTGCTCCGTGCGGATATACAGGAGTTTATCCTCGGGTTTGGCTTCGGCTATAAAGTCGTCGACACCCGACTGTCTTGCGATTTCAGCTGCCGTCAGGGGATTGTCGCCGGTCACCATCACAACCCGCAGTCCCATGGAACGCAGCCGTTTGAACCGGTCTGTGATTCCCGGCTTGAGCACATCGGACAACTCTATAACCCCAAGCGCCCGGTTGCCATCGGCGACAACAAGCGGAGTCATACCTTTACGGGAAACCACATCGACAATTGCCTGAAGCTCCCCGGGAATGGTTCCGCCCTGATCCAGAATGTATTTTTTAACCGCATCGCTGGACCCCTTACGCAACTTTCTGCCGTCGGGAAAGTCAAGACCGCTCAGTCGGGTCTGGGCCGAAAAGGGAATAACTTCGGCAGTTGATGTTTCCGGTGGTGTTTCTGACTCCAGGATGCTTTCGCCAAGTATCACAATGGAGCGTCCTTCAGGAGTCTCATCGCTGAATGAGGATTCCATGGCTACTCTGGCAAGATACCTTGAGTCTACGTCGTTCAATGGAATGAAGCTGGTTGCCTGGCGATTACCCATCGTAATAGTGCCGGTTTTATCGAGAAGCAAGGTATCAATGTCGCCAGCAAGCTCGACGGCCTTGCCGCTTTTGGCAAGAACATTTGCCGAGAGAGCCCGGTCCATTCCTGCAAGCCCAATGGCAGAAAGCAAGGCTCCTATCGTTGTAGGAATGAGGCATACCAGAAGGGCAACCAATGTGGGCACTGAAAGGGTGATACCAAAATATCTACCGATCGGCCAGAGCGTACCGGTCACCATGAGAAACGCAAGGGTCAATCCGGCAAGCGTCACCGTCAAGGCGAGTTCGTTCGGCGTTTTCTGTCGCACGGCTCCTTCAACAAGCGCGATCATCCGGTCGAGGAACGAGTTTCCAGCCGCAACGGTAATCTTAACAATAATCCGGTCGGAGATCACCCTGGTTCCACCCACGACCCCCGACCGGTCACCACCGGCGTCCCTTACGACCGGTGCTGATTCTCCAGTGATGGCCGATTCATCGACCATTGCAACTCCTTCGACAACTTCGCCGTCACCAGGGATAAGTTCGCCGACTGAAACGACGACAAAATCGCCTTCCTTAAGCTCGTCAGAGTTGACTTGCGTCACTTTGCCATCACGAAACTTGTTGGCCGCCGTGTTCTGGCGTGTGCGTTTGAGACTGTCGGCCTGCGCTTTTCCGCGAGCCTCGGCAAGCGATTCCGCAAAGTTGGAAAAGAGGACGGTGACCCATAAAACAATCAGTACGGCCAGATTGTAGATCAATCCCGGTTTGTTCAGCGAGAGGTCGTAAACGGTAATTGCCGTCGTCAAGACCGCGCCGACTTCGGTAATGAACATGACAGGATTTTTGGCCATGATCACAGGATTGAGCATCCTGAACGATTGCACGATTGCTGCACTGACCAGCGAACCTTCGAATATCGAGGCGTTGCGCGCTCTTCTCCGTTCTTTTTTTCCCGGCAGACTCTCTTGTACACTCTCGGGGTTAATGCTGTTAAGGTTATTCATCATTGTTTCAGGATTCATTTATTGAAGAGATGTCGAAAGGTAGTCGGCTACCGGCCCGAGCACGGCGACAGGCATGAAGAGCAGTGCGCCGATCAGCAGTACGCTTCCGAGAATGACGACCGCAAAAAGCGGAGTATCGATGCGAAGCGTGCCTGTGGTTTCCGGAACGGGTTTTTTTGCCGCCATGGAGCCCGCGATCGCCAGCGGCAGAATGATGGGGATAAAACGGCCCAGCAGCATGACCAGACCGGTCGCTACATTCCATGGCACTGTGCCGTCGCCGAGGCCTTCGAATCCGGAGCCGTTGTTGGCTGCCGCCGAACTGAACTCGTAGAGAATCTCGCTGAATCCGTGAGCACCCTTATTGAGCACGGTCCCTGCTCCCCATGAGGTGGATGCGAAAAGGGCTGTGCCGACAAGAATAAGCAGCGGATGAACCAGCAGCGCAAGCAGTGCGAGCTTCATTTCATGGGTTTCCACCTTTCGGGCGCAGTATTCGGGGGTCCTTCCGACCATCATGCCGCAGATGAAGACCCCGACAATAATGAAGATGAACATGTTGATGAATCCAACCCCCACTCCGCCGAAAATAACATTCAGCCACATGCCTGCGAGCGGTACGAGGCCGGTGAGCGGGTTGAGGCTGTCGTGCATACAGTTGACTGAGCCATTGCTGGTAGCGGTTGTGACGGCAGCCCACATTGCAGCTGTACCAGAAGGTCCGAAACGCAGCTCCTTACCTTCGAGATTCGATACGGACTCGATTGGCAATCCCTTGAACGCCATAGCAGGAGCGCTTTCAAGATTGAGGGCGATGCCTGATTTCAGGATGAGAAGCAGCAGCATCACTGAAAAGATCACTGCGGCATGGCGCATCCGTCCGGTTATACGTCCGAACATCCATACCGTTGCCATAGCAATCAGAGGAATGCTAATACATTCGATATAATTGGTCAGGAAAGAGGGGTTTTCGCAAGGATGCGTCGAATTAGGACCGAAAAATCCACCGCCGTTGGTGCCGAGCTGTTTGATGGCTACCATTGCCGCCACCGGTCCCCGGGCAATGGTCTGTATCGCTCCTTCGAGCGTTTTGGCTGCGGCTGCTCCTTCAAATGTCATGGGAACTCCTCCTGCGACGAGCAGAAGTGCGACTACAATCGAAAGCGGCAGCAGGATGAAGAGGGTTGAGCGGAGCAGGTCGCGGTAAAAGTTGCCGACAAGCGTGCTGCCTGCCAGTGACCTGGCCAATGCGGTAAAGCAGGAGATACCGGTCGCGGCCGAAACAAACTGCAGCCAGGTCAGGGCGAAAAGCTGGGAGAAATAGCTCATCGAAACTTCACCGGCGTAATGCTGCAGGTTGGTGTTGGTCACAAATGAAGCCGCCGTATTGAAAATCAGGCTTGCTTCAAGAGGGCCTTTGCCGTCCGGATTGAGCGGAAGCATCTGCTGGAGAGCAAGCATGAGGATAACAGCGCCGAACATGATGGCATTGAAGAAGAGCATGGAGATCAGATAGCCTTTCCAATCCTGTTCCCGCTGGAGTATGCTTCCGCCGGTTTTTCTCAGTAGGATTGCCAGACTGCCGTCACTGGAGTTGAGCGAAGGATTCATCACAGCGGTCATGAAACTGCCCAGCGGCCATGAAAGCAGAACAGGCAAGGCAATAAAGAGAAGCAGCATGAGTATTTGCATAAAGAACTCCTTTAAAATTTTTCGGGTGATACTACGGCAATCATGAGATAGACCGCACAGGCAACAAGAACTGGTAAGACGAAATATTCCATTTAAAACTCCTGATAAATTGTGAATCAAAAACAGCAGTAAAGTCAGTAACTACAGATTGACGCCATGGTGGATGTTCATCTTTCATCATGCCCGTCCGTTTATAAGAATCTCGCTGGTTGAAATCCGTTGTTTGTGGAGAGGTAAGGTGAAGCTGAACAGGGATCCTTTCCCTGGCTGGCTTTGTGAGGAGACCATTCCACCTTGAGCTTCGACGAGTTCCTTGACGATGGAAAGCCCCAAGCCGACACCGGAACGAATATCCTGACCAGGTGCCCTGAAAAACTGCTCAAAGAGATGAGCCATGTGTTCAGAAGCGATTCCGGACCCGGTATCCTCGACGAAGAAGCGGACAAAGTCGCCCTCCCTTCCGGCTCCTGCCTTCACGGTACCCCCGGGACTGGTAAATCGCAGGGCATTGGAAAGCAGATTTGCAAAAACATGCCGGATACCTACCGGATCGGCAAATACATCCGGCAGGTCATCGGCTATGACGCTCTTAAGGGTGACGTTGCGGTCTTTCGCTTCACTCAAAAAAGGCTCCATGCTCTCCCGCACAAGCAGGGCAGGCTGCACTGGACGGGGCTCAAGGTATGCCTTGCCCGATTCGATCCGGTTGAGGTCGAGCAGGTCGTCGAGCATTTCGACAAGGCGCTCACAATCTTCCCGGGCTCCGACCATCAATTCGGCCTGCTGTACGTTCAAGGCACCAACCTCTTCTTCAAGCAGCAGGTGAATGGACATGCGCAACGAGGTGAGTGGAGTTTTGAGCTGATGCGATACGGTGGAGAGTATCCCCTGCTTCATCTCCTGCTGTTCGTGCATCTGCGTGACATCGGGCATTATCAGAATTGTACCGTCAACATCACCTGATTCCGGTTCTGATGCTGAGATGATCGGCACGGCCTCAGGCTTGAAGAAATATTCCTTATTGCTTATGAAGTGCTGCACATATCCTTTATCGTCAAGTGAGGCCGGTCGCCGGGAAGCAATAGAGCGGTCAAGCAGGCCCGACATCCAGGCAAATGGAAGTTCTCTCGCCGACACTCCCGGTTTCAGGCCAAAGAGCTGTATTGCAGTTTCGGTCGAAACCCTGACTTCGCCCCCGGAATCAAGAACAGCAACCGGCACAGGCAGTGCCCGGAACACATCCTCTGTCAACTTGCGGCTCCTGATGAGATTCGCCATATCGCTGTTACGATTCTGACGCAGAGCAATGAGCATGGCATTGAACGAACGGGAGAGCTGGCCGACTTCATCATGGGATGCGGTCTGGAGGACAACTTCAAGATTGCCTCGACGAATTTCTTCTGTCGTTTCAATCAAACGCCGTAATGGATGGAATACCCAACGGTGAATCTGATAACTCAGCAGTATGGAGAAGAGAACACTGGCCAGACTGACGGAAAGAACCCGCCATCGGGCTGATATCGCAAGGGATTGGGTGGCATTTTTTTCTGTTATCATGTTCGCCTGATTCATCTCGAGAATCTCCTGGGCGACTTTTTTGATTTCGTTGAATACCGGCACCTGCCCTGTGACATAGAGATTCCGTCGAACCGGTTCACTTGTTGAGCTGTCCATAACCCGGGGAAGGATGCTGAAATATTCTTTTGACAGATACTGAATTCTATCAGCACGCTCCTGTTCGCCCGGCAACGTGATAAGGTGCAGTTCACGATCGATTGCATTGATGAACTTCGATTTTTGTTTGTTCACCATTATCTGCATATCCTTGTCGTGAGTGCCGAGAAACGAGTTAAGCTCAGCACTGTTGATAGTGTCCAGCGCATCTTTCATATCCTGAGAAGCCACAACGCTCTGGTAATTCTCCTTCAGTACGGTGGCAAGGGATGTTCCGAGCACGTCGATCTGACGGATGGTCACAAGGCTTATGGCTGCAACGATGACCAGCATCCCGCTCAACCCAAGTAAAAGTTTCTGTCTGATTCCGATTTTCATGATTCAATCTTTACCCACTCTTTCACAACTACCGTGCCAGAGACAGAATCAAGGAAAACCGTATAGTTGCGGGCGCTAATGAGGAGATTCGGGGTGTAAATTGCACGGTTGACAAACAGGTGAGAGTGCAAAATTCAACGCCGACTATCAGTGGTCAGCGTCAACATGGAAACAAGAAGGGAAAAAGGGAATGAAAAGAGGGGAATTCAGCGGTTAAAACACTTAAAGCCCATACTGCCTGCGCTTTCTCCAAAGTGTTGCCTTGTCGATACCAAGGACCTCAGCAGCTTCCTGTACTGATAAGGTCGAAGCAAGTACTCTGCGAATATGCAATTCTTCGATAGTTTCCAGCTTTATTCTATCACCAATTTTAATCTGCTGTGGCAAGATGGAGGCAATGGTTTCAGGTAGAAGTTCCTCACCAATAACCGATGATGTACAAAGGATTACCGCCCGTTCAACCACGTTTCGAAGCTCGCGGATGTTGCCCGGCCAGCCATAATCGCGAAAAATGCGCAATACCTCAGCGCTGAACCCCTGAATGGCCTTGTGGTTCTGGGCATTGAAAAACGCAAGCATGTTTCCGGCAATCTCTTCGATGTCCGCGGAACGATCGGCCAGGGAGGGGAGCGTTATCTGAATAACATTGAGGCGATAATAGAGATCCTCCCGGAAACGACCTGAAGCAACCGCTGATTCAAGATCAGCATTTGTAGCTGCGATAATACGCACGTTGGCTTTTCGGGTGTGCTGATCGCCGACACGCTCATATTCCCGCTCCTGAATGAAACGCAGTAGTTTCGACTGGATTGAAAGTGGAAGTTCACCTATCTCGTCAAGAAACAGGGTTCCACCTTCGCAACTTGCGACACGCCCAGGATTGTCACGAAGAGCGCTGGTAAATGCTCCCTTGACGTGACCGAAAAGCTCGCTTTCAAGAAGTTCCTGGTTCAGGGAAGGGCAGGAGATAACACCGAATGGCTTGTTAGATCTATGACTCCAGGAGTGGATGAACCGGGCTATCATGGTTTTGCCCGTGCCACTCGGTCCTCGGAGCATCACAACCGCATCGGAAGTCGAAACCTGTCGGGATAGTTCTATCACCCTTTGCATTGGCGGGTAACTGGAGCTCAGTGACACATCCGGGTCTTTACGGTTCAGATCGTCCTGGAGAAGAGTGATGCGCTGTTCAAGCATCCGGATTGAAGCAAGTCGTTCAAGAACAAGTTTGAGCTGACCTGGTATAAATGGTTTGGGTAGATAATCTGCTGCTCCGCGTTTCATGGCTTCGACTGCAGTATCCACCGATGCGAACGCCGTCATGACGACAATCTTCATCCATGGAGACTGGGCAAGCAAAGAAGAAACGAGATCAAGTCCACTCTCCAAGCCCAACCGGATATCTACGAAAGCAAGATCGAAAATCTGCAAACCAGCTTCAGTCAAAGCATCCTTTGCATTTGAGACTGTCGTGACTTTTTGGTTCTGCAGATCGAAAAACATCTTCATGGTTTTTCTGATGTTGCTTTCGTCATCAACGACCAGCACATTCATCATGGCTGATGAGGTTGCTTTTTCTTCACTCTTCATGTAATCGATCATCTGAATAGTTAAAACGTTACCGATATAAGAAACTGGATCAGAGTCACAAAAAAATATCTGTAATCAAATAAATTATAGGCGTTTATATCAATTCTGCATTTTTAATTCTTCTGATACCAATACCTATAACAGGCATCTTGCTTACACTTTGTATGAAGCCGATAACAATATATGTAACTGAAAGAATTCTGAAGAGAGTTGGCCGGGCTTGTGAAAGGCGGGTATGGCTTTCACCCGGTCAGTTTAAACTATTACAACGGGCTGTTGCTGTAAAGTCTACCAGTTTATGCAAAGTCTGTAAACACTCGGCTGCGGCCGGATGTCCTAAAATATCCTTCAGTCGCCAGGCTGCGCTTTGCGCATAAAACCCCATACTAAGCCTGCGCCCTTGCCCTTTTTCCTGCATTGCGTTTGCTATGCCCGTTTCTATAAACGCCACTTCTAATTGCCATTCCTCCGGGTAGGCTTTCATTACTAACGCCAATCTCTCATGAGCCGCTTTATACTCCCCGGCCTCGATGTGCTGAATAATTCGCTTCAGATTTCTTTTCATGATCACCTTGTTCTTTAAAATCCGACTCCCAAACGTACAACCCGGTTGATTTTTACAAGTCTTGAAAAATAAAGTATAGATATTGGAAACGGGATATTCAAACAGAAAAAGGCTGAAATCGAGAGATGGCAAAAAGCTCATTTCACAGCACAAGGTTAAACACAAACCCTACCAGCATGATCCCTGTTGCCACAACACTGGCAAACACCACAATAAGGCGGGGTTTAAGCACTTTGCGTAGAATGATCATTTCCGGGGCGGAAAGAGCAATAACGCTCATCATGAAGGCCATCACAGTGCCCAGTGCAGCACCTTTGCCGAGCAGGGCCTGAACAACAGGCAAAATACCTGCGGCATTCGAGTACATGGGAACCCCTATAAGAACAGCGACAGGTACTGACCACCAGACACTTTTCCCCATCAGTGATGCCATAAAGTTTTCGGGCACATAGCCGTGAATTCCCGCTCCGAGACCTACCCCGAGTACAATATAGAGCCACACTTTGCCGACAATGTCACGAACATGCTTGACTCCTTCATGGATACGCAAGGGCCAACTCATTGCTTCAACGTCTGTTTCTGCAGATATCCTGCTTTCCTGCAGTTTTTGTACCCAGTCTTCAAGGTATCCTTCCATTCTGAGTTTACCAATCACCATGCCAGCAACAATTGCAACGGCAAGCCCCATAGCTGTGTAGAGCAAGGCAACCTTCCAGCCGAACATGCCGAAAAGCAGCGCAAGAGCAACTTCATTGATCATCGGTGCTGATATAAGGAACGAAAAGGTTACCCCAAGCGGAATGCCTGCCTGCAGAAAACCTATGAAAAGTGGTACAGCCGAACAGGAGCAGAATGGAGTAACAATGCCAAGAGTGGCAGCCATAAGGTTACCAACCCCTGTTCGCCGACCTGAAAGCAGAGCCCTTGTGCGCTCAGGAGAAATGAACGTATGGATGACACCCATCAGAAAAACCACAGCCGTAAGAAGGAGTAGAACTTTTGGGACTTCATAGATAAAAAAGTACAGGGCTTCGCCGAAACGATTTGTCCGACTTATCCCTGTAATCTGAAGAAGCTGAGATGCAATCAATTCAAGGTTACTGTACAACATGATCCATACCGCTGCTGCTGCAAAAACGCCTGCAATCGATTGCACGTTTGCAGCTTTCGAAACAATGCCTGTTTGTTGCGGTGAATCATTCATAATACGCCTTAACAACAGCTTCCACCATTTTTTTCTTTGCTGCCATGGGTACCGCAACAGCAGCTATGGGGTTTAGCAGTGAGCAACTCCTTGATTTCTTCATGTGAAGGAATACGACCTTTACAGACCACCTTTTCATCAACAACAAGCGCAGGGGTCGAAAGAACGTTGTATTCCATGATCTGCTGAAGATCCTCAATCTTTTCGACAGAAGCATCAATACCTTCGGCTGCAATCACAGCGTTTACTGCATCGGCTAGTTGACTGCACTTTGCACAGCCACTACCAAGAATTTTTACCTTTTTCATTATTATGTTCTTAGTTTAATGTAGTTTATCGTCAATGAACGATTTTGTATGATTAAAAAAAGTCAGCCTCAGTCGCACTCCTTCTCTGAAAGAAAAAACTTCCCAAAAAGTGCAGATGCTTTTAACCATTGCTCCCGGTTAATACAGTAACGAACTTTCGGCGGATGAATTTCACCCTGAATCAACCCCGCATCAAGCAAAGCCTTGAGGTGCTGAGAAATCGTTGACTGCGCCATGGGAATAATTTCTGTAAGCTCACCGGTAAAACAACACACATGGGAGTCAAGCAGTTTCAATATTTTCAATCTTACCGGATGGCTGAGTGCCTTGGATAGAGTAGCCATAGCCTCTTCGTCCACACTGTACTCAATGACTGACAATGTTCGTTGCATTATCTCCCCTTTTATTAGTTCATCGCAAATATACGATTAATAACTCATAAAAAGCAACTACAAACTCCAGCGAAGGCTCGATAAAGACATAACCAATATGGGGTGGTGGTGGATCGGATACTCTTTACAATCATGCAGCAATCATTTGCGATAAGCGTTCAACAAAAATTGATTCCGTAATAAGATAGTCAAACAAAAACAGCTACACTTGGCACAGTGTTATGCCGAGCTGGGGCTCGGCGTTCCCGGGATTAAACCAAATGAAGAACATCTGAGACCGATGAGAAATGCCCAAACCCTTGAAGAAGATGTCAACCACGTACTTGATGGTTTCGGAATTGATTACGGAATGACTTTCTGTTAAGCGCTTAAAGAAAACATGATGATTTATTTCTCTCTCTGGTACCAGCTTCTTTTCTAAAAATGAAAAAATGATTTACAGGCAAGCGCTATCACATTTATCTATGATTATGATTGTCATTTATTCGTATGACTTTACCTGTTTGAATTTTTTTTAAGTTCAAATCAGCGTTAACGCCTATATTTACTATAAGATGTATTTTTTCTTTGCCCATGATAACCAGGCATTCCTTTATCTGAATTTTATTAAAGTTTACATCAATGACCTGTCCTGCTTTTTCATTTGCAATAGCTTTATTCAGGATTATCGGAACTTTTCCAATCAAAGTATCCAGATTAATGGTAAGCTTTTTTGCGATAGCATCTCTTATTCTGTCATGAAAAAAATCGTCTTTGATATTTATGAAACGGCTTTTTTGAGTCAGTGCAAAATCAAAATTCTGCACTTGTAATGTTTGAGTTGGCACATCATATACCAAATGACCACTAGCCACTAAATCATCATTTTTATCTGTAATTACTCTTACAGATAATCCGCTTGTTGAGGAATAAGCGTGTACTCCTTTAATAGTAAGAGTGTGTCCTTTTTCAGAAAATGTTTTTCCCTTAAGTAATTTGTTTAACTGTGTATTGATTTCTTCAAATGAAGTACAGGCATATAGATAAACATTGGATTTATCATCCCTATCCCCTCGCTTTAAAGCTTTAAATTCAGGCAAAGGATTTTGTTTTACCCCTGATGTTGTATCAGTCAAAATAAGCATTTGCGCTTGCACATGAGTAGCGCAAGTGATGTTTTTTGGCGTTAAAAATATTTTACCTTTTATATCATTACAAATAAACTTAACCCAAACATCACTTGGTTTACTGCTTAAAAAAATGGGTTGTTGCAAGTCAGACCAAATTTTTAAAAAAGTCGGTTTTAATGTTGCGGCTTTGTAGATCTCTTTATCAAGCATAACCGCTAATGCATCACTATTTTTATTGATTACTTCGTCAACTCTACTCTCTATATTTTTTTTAAACGGTCCAATTTGCAAAACAGGTGTTTCAACCCATTTATAGCTTTTAACCTTAAAGCGGGTAACAATACACCATTTTTTATCTATGGCAACCGGTGTTGAAAAAGTAATAATAAGGCTGGTATGAACTGGCTTTACCAGACTTGTGAATAATCCTCCAAGTCGGCTTTCTTCAAGTTTTGCATCAACAGTTACAGGAAAAGTACAAATGAGTTCTTTGCCTTTTGATTGAACAACAATATTATTGTTTTTGGTGAGGGTTATTGTTATTTCTTCTTTTTTATTCTTTTGAAGAGAGATTCTTTTTTTAAAAAAACTGCCGTTTATTTTTTTATTTAAATAATCAGCAAGGTTATTTACGCCATAAGTAATATTAAAAATGAAGATGGATGGGGGAACATCAATTTTATACACCTCCGTTATAGGTTCCGGAGGTTTCCTTTTTGGAACTCGATTTATATCAAATAAATAGAAAATTCCGGGAATAAGAATTATTAAAATAAGCCCGGTTATAATGACCTAAGTTGAGCGATAAGTAATAATCCAGACTGCTTAGAGCGCCAAAAAATGCAATAATCTGATAGCGATAGCTGAAACGAGCAGAAATCAATATCTGGAGATTGAGAAATGCCGGTTTTCACCGTGAATCGACTGGCAA
>JAPLFE010000079.1:0-55484 GCA_026390855.1 Chlorobiales bacterium
TTTCCAATCCAAACAGTTTCCAAAGTTCATCTGACCATATATTGACATTTGAACTTAGATCCCATTCCCAAATGCCGCCTTGCGCTTCAGCAAGGATGATTTGCAATCGTTCATTACTTGAAATAAGAGATCGCTCTGTTTGCTTTAACTCTGTAACATCCTGGGCAATAATTAATAAATGTTCGACCTCACCATTTGGAGTGAACATGGGATAAATGGTATTACGCAGGTGTCGGCCATACCTGACATCTTCCCACGAAAGCGGTTTAGAGCTCTGCAAAACTTCCTCCACCTTCTTCCTGCGGTACAATGAAATATCAGATGATGCCAGATCGTAAATATTAGAGCCAACAAATTCTTGAGGAGTTTTGCCAAATATACAGGCAAAGGCATCATTCACTTGGAAAATAATTCCGTCAGGATCTATGATGAACACTGCCTCTGAAAATGATCCAACCCATAAAGGAAGGGTTCCATCACCTTGTTTTAAAATGAAACCAGGAGTTTCAGTATTCATATCTCTCTTTTTCTGCATGGGTGGCAAATAGAGTATTAAGACTAGCCTCAACAAACTTGCAGCTTACACTGTTCCCGTACCTTGATATCAGAAAAAAGCCGAGAAATCTAAGCTAAGCCAAGGAGACTGAAAAAATGATATGGGTTATCGGCCAACGGATGAGAAGACTCTATCAGAGATTTTGGAGGAAAAAAATCATTCAAATCGAAGGGCAGTATCACCAGCAGTTGTTATTCACTTTTTTTGCGGCGTGTCGACTTCCAGTTCCACATGCCAATTTCATCCCTTATTACTGCACAGACATCAAGAACCTTCTGTAATTCTGATTTTTCGAGTCCGCTATGCACTGAAAAACGCATGAGGGAGCGGGTTTTTGGTGTTGCAGGAGACATAAACACCGATCCGAAAACCCCTCTTTCCTCAAGAGCATCCCGGAGAAGTTCTGTATCCGATTCTAAACCACCTTCCAAGGCAACAACCTGCGACTGGCTGGAGATGTTATAGCCGAGTCTACGCAAGCCATCACGAAAAAACTCTGCATTTTCTTCAAGTTTAATTCTCCGAAAGTCGTCTTTTTTGATAACCTCAAGCGTAGCTCTCAAACCGGCAATTTCATAAGAAAGAAGTGCCGAACTGAAAATAGCCGGAAAGGCCATATAAGGATAATATCTTGCAAATTTGTTTGAGCATATGATTATACCAGCACGGCCCGCAAACGCTTTAGCAAGACTTGCCGTAATAAAATGCACCTTATCGGTCAAGCCAAGTGATGCTACCAAACCAGCCCCATGAAGTCCGTGGGTACCTAATGAATGCGATTCATCTACAACAGAAATACAATCATATCTATTGGCAATATCAATAATATCGACAAGGGGTGCTATATCTCCATTAGTGCTGTAGAGTGAATCAAGAAGAATAATGCCCTGACCACGTTCATTGATCAAACGTTCGAGATGCACTGGATCATTATGCCGAAATGCATAGGGAGTAGCTCCTGATATTTTGACGCCCTCCCACAAAGACATATGGGTAAAAAAATCGATATAAATCGGCGTACTCTGATCAGCAATCACTTGAATAAGGCCAACATTGGCTGCCCACCCTGACTGACATAAAATAGAACTTTCAAAACCCGCAAATTCAGCCATTTCCTGCTCAAAAAAATACTTGTCACTGCCTTCATGCAAAAACACTGCCGACATAACCGGCTCATTGCCCGCTTTCTGAAGCACTTTAAGCTGTGCCTCTCTGATAAAGGGATGGGATGCTATATTAAGATAGTCGTTACTCTGAAGCATAATAGCGCCTGCTCCCGGAGTTACGCTGCCAATAACAAGGGGTTTACCGTTTTTACGCGGCTTAAAAAGTTCATCGTCACAGGCTTGAAGTTTCTTTTCAAGAAACTCAGGAAAATCCAAATTGTTTTTTTCAGTGACTTCTGGGGGAGAATGAACAGTCAATGGATTGTTTATTTAACGAGTTATTTCTTCTTTTTTTTTAAAATAAGTCATTTTTTCCCTTTATCATTCGCTTATTATACAGTTTAGGCAAAAAAAAGCGAAGAGCTCACACAAAATTTCAGAAGATAAAAACAAGAAAACTAAGCTTTCTCTATTTATATTTACTTATAAGCAATATGTTTACAAACAACGAAGAGCGTAAACAAACATAACCAAGTCTAATATAAAGCGATAGAATATTCCTTCATAAGGAATCGATTAAAATTCATTTTATCCTACATCTCAATCATTTTAACTGAGATAAAAAAAAGCAAGATGGATGGAGAACAAGTCCTGCACCTGCCTTAATCCCTTTCAAAAAAAGTGTACAGGATCGATAAAAACATATAACTTACGGAAGTAATAAGTCTTAATAACTGACTACTGTCTCTCCTGAACGACAATAAAGCTCTTGATAACCAGTCCTGAAAGCCAGAGGCTACCTCTTTTTCAGCCTGATTTTTATCAATACATCGAATAAAAATATTATCACTACAAAGTATAAAAATACCGTAAAGAAATTTTTTGACCTCACTATGCTCAGGCATAAGCAAAAAGTTTTAGATATAGTCGAACAGGCTGAACCCAACCTTTGGGTTATAGGAATGTTCGCAACGGTGGGATATCCTCTCTTTTATATCGTATGGAAAGAGATTTTACCTCAACCCTATGAAAGCCTTGTACTGCGTCTTATTGAAGCAGTTATAAGCCTTCCATGGCTCTTTTACCCATTTCTTTCGAGAAAATTTAAAGATATTTTCCCGATCTATTTTATTTTTTCAGTACCGTTCCTCCTACCTTTTTTTTTCTACTTCATGATGCTGAAAAACGGGTGGTCAATGACATGGGTAATGTCATCAATGGGAGGATTGTTAATGCTGATCCTTTTGATTTATGATTGGGTGCTCATCTGCCTGATAACAGCTGTCGGTTTCGGAATGGCTTATGGAGTCGTAGTCTACCTCGACGGAAATGTTTCGTTTATACATTTCCAACCGGAATATATCCCAACCTATTTATTTGCCCTTATCGGAGGTATTATTGTCAGTCAGCGAAAGCAAAATGCACACCTGACAAAAATCTCCCTTCTTAAAAGTCTGAGCGGCAGTATCGCTCATGAAATGAGAAACCCGCTTAACTCCATTACAAACGCCTTAGCTTCGGTACATGCAAAACTGCCTGAAAAACCTGATCGCGAAAATGCTTTCGAGAGTTACGATATAAGCCATTCCGGCCTGATCAGCATTCATCATGTTATCGACGAAAGTTCAAACACACTGAACAGGGCCAACAAAATCATCGACTCTATCTTGACGAGCATGCAAGGGGGTGAAGTATCTACCCAGGGCTTTATCCGTATGAACGGACCCGATGCCATTAACGCTGCCGTCAAAAGTTTTCCATACACTGACCCGGATGATATGAAGTTGATTCATATCAAAAACATTCAGAATTTCGAATTTCTGGGCGATCGCGACCTCTTTTATTATGTACTCTTCAATCTTTTAAAAAACGCCCTTTACTACAAAAAAAAACAAGGATTCCGCATAGATATAACCGCTGAAACAACACCTTCAGTTAAAAATATCCGTATCAGGGACACAGGGCCCGGCATTCCCAAAAGCAAAAGGGAACGGATTTTTGAAAACTTCTACACTGCGAATAAAAAAGAAGGAAATGGCCTTGGTTTATCATTCTGTAGAAGAGTTATCGATTCGTTTGGCGGCAAAATCATCTGCGATTCGAAAGAAGGCGAATGGACTGAGTTCACCATTACATTACCTAAATATGATTCTAAAAAGGTCAATGAAATAAAAGCCAAAATCCTCAGTGCAAAACGAATCCTTATCAGCGATGATCAAATCAGCAATCGACTGATCCTTTCAAAGTACATATCGGAAATGAATTGCCAGTTTGATCTTGCCGAAGACGGTCAACAGGCTTTGGCAATGCTGTCTAAAAATCTGTATGACCTTGTGTTGATAGATTTTGAAATGCCATTTTTTAACGGCGATGAGGTAGTAAGGTCTACACGTTCAGCTCAGGATATCGACCCATCTCTGGCTTTGCATTATCTTCAGGCACCCATTATTGGCATAACAGCACTTCCCGAAGCTGAAGCCACAGTAAGAGCTAGAAAATGCGGCATGAATGAGGTGCTTGCAAAACCAGTCCGAAGAGCTGATATCCATAAAATTATTGAACGGTACTTTTTTTCTGAATTATCATTCACCAAAAATGATCAGAAAGAGATCATTGACGGGAAGCGCATTCTCCTTGTTGACGACAACGAAACAAGCCGAAAGTTCATGAGCATGTTGCTCAATAATTACGGATGCAGGGTTGGGCAGGCTATACATGGCAGAGAAGCCATTAATGCGCTTGAAAAAGAGGATTACGATCTCGTGTTGATGGATGTTGAAATGCCCGTCATGAACGGTATCGAAGCAACAAAAGCCATAAGAAGCGGTGAATACTTCACCCGGTTCAGCTCATTCAATACTCTTCCAATCATCGGGCTTACTGGAAATACTGATGCAGAAAGCTCACGCGACATCATGGATGCTGGCATGAATTACCATCTGGGCAAACCTGTATTCAAGGATGAACTTATATCAGCTATTGCAGTTATGCTGAAAAACAATAATCACAGAAACATGATTATGAACAGTCAGAATTCAAAAGAACACGAACACAACAATTCGAAGTTCTGGAGCGCCATTGAAACCGAAAAAATTCTAGATCTCTCGACAATCAACAGCCTCAAAGAGATCGGTGGAAAAGAATTACTTGAAAGTCTTTTCGAAACCTTCATCACCGATTGCAACAAACTTATCAACGAACTTGCTGATGCTGTTGTCAGACAAGACATAAAACAATCCGATCATATCCTGCACACCCTCAAGGGCTCTACAGGAAGTATCGGCGCAAATAAAATGTATGTTCTTACAAAATATTTCAACGAATTTTCCCACAAAGGCAAATGGCCTGAAAACGATTCATGGATGGATATCCTGAATAATACCTATGCTGAAACGGTGCATGAACTGCAAAAGCTGGATCTACAGTAAACAATAACCCGTTTTTCACACTACTGAACTCAAAAAAACGTACAGTAATCGTATTGCTCTAAGGTTTCATGAAACAAGAAATACTGATCGTTAAAAACATTACTCACGAAGGGCCGGGACTTCTTGAAAACGTGCTTATTAAACACGGTATTAATGCAGTCTCTGTTGACCTTTCTGCAGGAGCCCTCTTCCCCAACCCCAGAAACTACAAAGCCCTCGTTGTACTCGGTGGTCCTCAAAGCGCTAACGATGAAACCCCTGCCATGCAGCTTCAACTCCGGCAGATTGAAACCGCATTACATGAAAACATACCCTATCTCGGTATCTGTCTCGGCATGCAGACTCTTGTGAAAGCGGGTGGAGGAAACGTTGTAACCTGCCAAAGAAAAGAGATTGGATTCAGTGACTCTGATGGTCAGAGATATCGCATAGAACTTACCCAAGCCGGCAAAGAAGACCCACTTTTTGCCGGGCTGGAACAGAGCTTTCCCGTTTTCCAGCTTCACGGAGAAACCGTAGAGCTTTTTTCAACAGAAATGGAGCTGCTTGCCAAAGGCAAAAGTTGCATAAATCAAGCCGTAAAGGTGGGGGGAAATGCCTACGGCCTGCAATGCCATTTCGAAATGACTCCTATAATGTTTTCAGAATGGAGCGGTATCGATACCGACCTCAGGCAGAAGAACCCGTCTGCCCTCATGGAAGAGTTCGACGCTATCAAAAAAGAATATACCACCACAGGCCTGCGACTTATGAACAATTTCCTCAGAATCGCCGACCTTGCCTGAACCGAATCGCTTTACAATCGACCCCCGACGCGCAAGGCTTTTAAACGACCTCCATGACATCCCGGGGACTGTTATCTACTGGATGTCCCGCGATCAGAGAGTCCATAATAACTGGGCACTTCTGTTTGCTCGTAGAAAAGCAGAAATCCTTCGTCAGCCTCTTATCGTACTCTTCTCACTCGCACCATCTTTTCTCGGGGCTCCGCTCCGACATTACGATTTCATGCTTAAAAATCTTCTGGAAGTTGAAAGCACTCTCAGGCGCCTTAATATTCCCTTCTATCTTCTGCAGGGTGAACCTGAAAAAACACTTCCCCGCTTTATACAGACATGCAAAGCTGGAGTATTGGTAACTGATTATTCACCTCTCAAGATTTCCAGAAAATGGAAAACAACAATTGGCCGACAGATCACAATCCCACTCTATGAAATCGATGCCCACAACATTGTTCCTTGTTGGATTGCATCCGAAAAACAGGAATTTTCTGCCCGAACGTTCCGTCCGAAAATCATATCACTGCTCAATGAATTTCTTACAAAATTCCCTGATCTTGAACCGCTTTCCACCCCGCTCGACAACAAACCTGTCGAATGGCATAACGTCTTCCACATACTGAATCCCGACCCATCAGTTCCTTCTGTGACGTGGCTCAAACCAGGAGAACAAGCAGCCGAAAAATGCCTTGAAACCTACATGCACAACAAGCTTGCCGTCGTGAGCTGTCAGAAAACTATTGCAACTACAACGACCAATACGATTCATTCGAAGGTATACCAGCCTGGGCAAAAGCGACACTCGCGCTGCATACCTCTGACAATCGGGAGTACCTCTACTCAGCCAACGAGTTTGCCAATGCTCAAACGCACGAAAAGCTATGGAATGCCGCGCAAATCGAACTGGTATCAACCGGTAAGATCCATGGCTATATGCGTATGTACTGGGCAAAAAAAATTCTTGAATGGAGTAAAACTCCACAGCAGGCATTTGAGACCGCCATCATACTGAATGACCGCTATGCTCTGGACGGAAGAGATCCAAATGGATATACTGGCGTAGCATGGGCGGTCGGAGGACTTCATGACCGTCCCTGGTTTGAAAGGACTGTTTATGGAAAAATTCGTTATATGAACGCTTCCGGATGTGCAAGAAAGTTCGACATCAACAACTACATTCAGCGCTATAACCCACAAAAGCTCTCCCTCTTCTGAAAACAAAAATTGCCGTCAGAGAGGGAGAACTTAAGCTTTATCCCAGCTTATTCTATGACAAGATCAATAGTACGGCGTTGCATATCCACCGTATTGACCTTTACTTTGACCCGTTGACCAATCTGCAAACGTTTCTTACGCCGTTTTCCTACAAGCGAATAAGTGGCTTCATCATACTCATAATAATCATCTGTAAGATTGCGCATATGCACCATACCTTCAATAGCAAAATCAACCATTCTCACATAAATACCGTAATCGGTAGCGCCGGAAATAACTCCGGGATAAACTTTACCGACATGGCTTGCCATGTATTCAACCTGCTTAAGCTTTATTGATTCCCGCTCAGCTTCGACGGCACTCTTTTCGCGCTCATTGGAAATCTGGCAGACCGTCCGGATTTTTTCAGCCAGTTCTGCTAGCCTTGTGGTGGAAATTTTCTTGCGTTTTTTCCGAAGCCCCTCATACTCAAAGAGCAAGCGATGCACAATCAAATCGGGATAACGTCGGATCGGAGATGTAAAATGCGTGTAATGCTCAAACCCAAGGCCATAATGCCCTACATTATCACCGGTATAAACCGCTTTTGACATCGAACGAAGCACAAGTTCATTTACCAGAAACTCAACATTAGTACCCTTCACCTGCTGCAGTAGCTGTCGAAGTACCGGAGCTGAGACAATAGGTCCCTCCTTACCCCGGTTCAGCTTAAGATCAAAGCCAAGCCTCTTAACAAAATTGGCAAGAATAATCACCTTTTCCTGTTGAGGTGAATCATGAACTCTATAAATAATCGGCTGTGGTTCTTTCTTGTTTTCCTTGAAAGTCTTGGTCAAATATTTAGCAACCTTGCGATTGGCAAGCAACATAAACTCCTCAATAAGGCGATGGCTCCCAAGCCGTTCTTTTTTCATGACCTCAAGAGGCTCACCTTTACTGCCAAGTTTAAAACGCACTTCTTCGGTTTCAAAATCCAGGCCGCCATGTTTGAAGCGCTTTTCACGCAGGATAACACTGAGCCGATCGAGCAACTGAAGCTCCACAACGTAATCACCTTTTCCCTGTTTCAAAATCTCCTCAACATCTTCATAGGCAAAACGACGCTTGGAGTGAATAACAGTTTTATGAAACTCATGCTTGCGAACTTCACCGTCAGCAGTCATGGTAAAAAAGACAGAAAATGCCATTCGGTCGACACCGGGATTGAGACTGCACACCTGTTCAGAAAGCCTTGCCGGCAACATAGGAATCACTCTGTCGACAAGATACACGGAAGTAGCCCTTTTCAACGCTTCCCGGTCAAGAGGAGAGTTTTCTGGCACATAATGCGATACATCAGCAATATGAACACCTATTGAATAAAGGCCGTCTTCAAGCAGTTCAATCGAAAGAGCATCATCAAAATCCTTAGCATCAACAGGATCGATTGTAAAAACCGCTTTATCACGAATATCAAGCCTGCCTTCAAGGTCTTCATCGGTAATTCCCTCACGGATGGAGGCAGCGAAATCAAGCAATGCGGTATCAAAAGTTTCGTCTATCCCTCGACTCCTGGCAATGGCGCTTACCTCTACGGCAGATTCACCTGCTTGACCAAGAATTTCAAGCACCTTTGCCTGAATTACCCCTTCTTTACTGAAATCAAGTTCCCCAACAAGCACCTTCTGGCCATCCTTGGCTTTAGCGGAATTTCTGACAGGTACAATAATTTCAGGAAGAATTTTCCTGTTATCAGGTTTAAGAACAAACTTGCGGCTTGACTTGGTAAGAGTTCCTATAATGGTTGTAACACTCCGTAACATCACGCTCTTGATCACACCTTCACAACGCTGATGAGGAGTAGATTTCGATGCATAGGTATCCGGTACTTTGGCAACAAGTACCTCGACTTCATCCCCATGAATAGCAGAATTCAAATCGCCGGCCTTGATAAAAATATCATCATCAAACCCCTCTACATCCACAAAACCATAACCATTAGGATGCGTGGAAATATGACCAGTATAACTCTTGGAAACCTTGTAATGCTCCTTGCCGGGGAGAGGAAACGGCTTGACATGCACAAGATGATCTTCATAGGTAGATGCCTCTATAACCGATAACCCGTAACAACGATTAGAATCCTTGTCAACAACCCCTTCTTCTTGCAGTTTATGAAGCACATACCAGAATCCCGGAAGCTGCTTCGATTCTGTATAACTCAGTGCCAGCGCCAAGTCTAACGACCTTAAACGCGCTCCCTCATGATCAGAAAAAAACGTCACAATTTCGGCAGCAAGAGAACTTTCTCCTCGCCGGAAAAGAAATTCGTTAATGAGAATATGATCGTTCGGCTTCACCCTCTCACCGGTATGGGATGCAGACGGTCTGGTTTTCTTCGTGCCAGGGGTTCTTGATTTTCGGTTAAAACGCTGTCTTGCCACTACATTCAATCATTTATGTTAGGATTCCATTTTTCAGAACTATGCACAATTGCACCGTTCCTGATCCATTCAGCCAAAACCTTTTTCATGTTTTATGAAGTTAATAACATCAGAATACTTCAGCAAAAAATAAGCAACACAATCAGTGCTCAAGCTTGAAACCCATGATGGTATAAATGTCCCGTTAAAAAAACGCTTCCTTGAGGAGGGTAATTAACGAGGCAGAAGCGCGTTAATTTCACGGATCAGTTGGGGAGCTGCGGACGGATAAGGTCTTGACTTAAACTTTACGAAGATTAACATAGTGAAAAGTAGCAACAAAACACCTTTCGCCACGGTAATTTTCATTATTTTCGCAGTATTTCAGCTTTTGTCAAAACTTCACAGCCTCAAGCAATGCCGATCGATTTAAATACCATCTGTTTTTAAATCGATAATGAACCAAAGGAGCAATCAGACTGTTCAGCAAGAGAGAGAGGGGAAGAAAGGCAAAAACATCACCCTTGAGCATTCCTGATTAAAAATGTCTCTTCCAAAAGCAAAAAAAAAAGTGAACTGATGTCCAAAATTCTGATGGTGTACTTCTCTCAGGGTGGCACCACAGCACATATAGCTGAATTAATTGCCATCGGATTAAGGTCTTCAGGCCATAAGGTAGAGCTTTGCAACCTCAAAGATGGACCACCACAAAGTCTTGAGGGCTACGACCTTCTTGGCATTGGAACACCTGCATACTATTTCCGTCCATCATTTAATATCACGGACTATATAAACAGCCTGCCACATCTTGACGGTCTGCCTGCTTTTGTTTTTGTCTTGTACGGAACTTATTTGGGCGAAACCGGTAACGATATAAGGCGCGCACTCTCTCTTAAGGGGGCCAAAGAAATCGGCTATTTCAAATCTCTTGGTGCCGATTTCTACCAAGCCTATCTGAAAGAGGGGTATCTTTTCTCTGCCATTCATCCAACAACGAACGAATTGACTCAAGCAAGAGAGTTCGGCATCAACATAGATCGTATTATCGGTGGTGAAAAATACATACGCCCTGAATTTGACCCTCAGCCATCAATCATGTATCGTCTGGAGCGATTTTTCATAAACGACTGGTTGGTCACAGAGGTGTACAGCAGGTTGTTCAGCATCAACAGAAAAAAGTGTACCACATGTCATCTTTGCATGTCGGAGTGCCCTGCCGAAAATATCGCCGCAAACAAAGCTGGCTATCCAGTCTGGGAGCGACACTGTCTGTTCTGTCTCAGTTGTGAGATGAATTGCCCTCAAGAAGCAATCACGTCAATAATCAGCTGGCCGATTTTTCACCCTGTCATCCGCTATAATGTCACTCATGCGTTACAAGATACTGAACTCGATTATGTGAAGGTCAAACACATCAAGGGGATCACAATACGAGAGTAACCAAAAGTGCTCATGCATTATATTGCAGTGATATCCATTAAATTATACCTGAAAGGAAGCAACGGCGAAATTTTCTCTCGGCAATCATAAA
This sequence comes from Chlorobiales bacterium, assembly GCA_026390855.1. Classification (GTDB taxonomy): domain Bacteria; phylum Bacteroidota; class Chlorobiia; order Chlorobiales; family Chlorobiaceae; genus Chlorobium. The sequence goes on from JAPLFE010000079.1 coordinate 11,018, forward strand.
AAAATCTTAACAACTTTCTTCTATGAGCTCGTTCACCGATTTTATTGCAGGAATACCCAAAGCGGAATTGCACCTTCACATAGAGGGAACGCTTGAACCGGAACTGATGGTTGCAATAGGGAGGCGCAACGGTGTTTCACTGCCCTATCCCGATGCCGAAGCCGCTCGAAAAGCTTATAATTTTAGTGACCTGCAATCATTCCTCGATATTTATTATCGCTCAACCGCTGTCCTGATAACCGAAGAAGATTTTTACGAGCTGACTCTTGCATACCTTAAAAAAGCTGCATCACAGCAGGTTCGCCATGCCGAAATCTTTTTCGACCCTCAGAGTCATACAGCACGAGGCATAAAGTTTGAAACGGTAATCAGAGGAATTGAACGTGCGCTCGTTGAGGCAAACCGCACCCTCGATATCTCAACAAAGCTTATTATGTGTATCCTTCGCCATCTGAGCGAACGTGAGGGCTTAGAGATGTTCGATAACGCTCTTCCCTGGAAACATTGGATCGCAGGTATCGGCCTGGACTCTGCCGAACGGGGAAACCCCCCGGAAAAATTCAGAACCCTCTTTGAACGTGCACATCAAGAAGGCTTTCTCACTGTTGCGCATGCAGGTGAAGAAGGCGGTGCTGCCTCTGTCAGGAGCACCCTCGACACTCTCCATGTATCACGGATCGACCATGGCGTTCACTGCATGGAAGATGAAAATCTGGTTGATGAACTGGTAAGGACGCAGATTCCCCTGACCGTTTGTCCCCTCTCCAATATCAAACTCAAGGTTTTTAACAGCATGACGCAGCACAACCTGAAAGCCATGCTCCAAAAAGGCCTCTGCGTCACCGTCAACTCGGACGATCCCGCCTATTTCGGAGGGTATATCAATGAAAACTATATCGAAGCAGCAACCGCTCTTCAACTTGATCGCAACGATATTATCCAGCTTGCCAAAAACTCATTTATCGCCTCGTCACTCAGCACCGTTCACAAACAGCTTTATTTGAAAGAAATTGACCATTACGCCTTCCCCACAGAACAAGTAACCATTTAAGACATTAATACATGAGCGGAAAGTATTCCCACAACGCCATAAAAACACTCTTCTCAGCTGATACAATTGACACACGCATCAGGGAAATCGGCAAAGCGATATCAAATGACTATGCAATGCTTACTCCCAAGAGCCCTCTCCACCTGATCGTGGTTCTTAAAGGTGCTTTTATATTTGCTGCTGATCTTCTGCGCACAATAACGATTCCCTGTACTATCGATTTCATTCGAGCGTCAAGCTATGGATCCGAAAAAACCTCATCAGGAACTGTAACCATCAAGCACAACCTTACGGTTGCAAACCGGCATGTTCTTCTCGTTGAAGATATTATCGACACTGGCCTTACCATCCAGCAAATCACAGCCGAACTTATGGCGATGAAACCCGCATCACTCGGTATCTGCTCGCTCCTTGACAAGCCTGATGCAAGGAAGCACCCGGTCGATATAACCTACACAGGCTTTATTGTGCCCGATACCTTCATTGTTGGCTATGGTATTGACTATGACGAACGCTATAGGGAACTCCCCTCACTAGGAATACTCGACTCCTGACCAGAATAACTAAACCAGCACCCCTCACCCCAATCCTGAAAAAATGTTTCGATTTGCAGCAAAAAAGAGACTGCAAAACAACATTTATAATAAAAATCATACGAAATAGCACAAAAATGTCTGAAATTTTATTATTATTTATTTAATAACCCTTATTTATTTAGGAAATAATAATTTTATGCCTAAATAAAAGAAGAGAAAGGAAGGGAACACTACGATACTAAGCACAGCTTGATAGAAAAAGGCCGCATATGCACACAGAACGCACAACTTCTTCTCCGCCCGGCATAAAGCCCTGGATAATCGATACAACCCTTAGAGACGGAGAACAGGCTCCAGGCGTTGTATTCAGCGCTGCTGAAAAAATTGAAATTGCTTGTCTTCTTGCCAATGCAGGAGTAAACGAGCTTGAAATTGGATACCCCGCTATCAGTAATGACGAACAAATAACGATCAGTAAAATTGTTGGTCTGAATCTTCCACTACGACTTACAAGCTGGGCCAGGGCAAAATGGCAGGACATTGAGGATGCCCGTAAATGCGGTACCGAAGCTGTTCATATCAGCTTTCCTGTCTCCGCGCTCTACCTTCAGCTAATGGAAAAAGATTACGAATGGGTGCAGCAACAATTGCAGGAGCTTATCCCTAAAGCGAAAAAATATTTCAGCTATGTAAGTGTCGGAGCACAGGATGCAACAAGGGCAGAGCCTGAACTGTTGAAAAGTTTTGTGCTTGATGCCGAAGCCTGCGGAGCCGACAGAATACGCATTGCCGATACTGTCGGCATAGCGACACCGACTTCAATAATAACGCTTATAACTCAACTGAAATCATTAAGCTATGCTGCACTGGAATTTCATGCCCATAACGACCTAGGCATGGCAACAGCCAATGCCTTTACCGCTCTTGAAGCTGGATGCAATGCGGTAAGCGTTTCTGTAACCGGTCTCGGTGAACGGGCAGGGAATGCCGCACTTGAAGAGCTTGCCATAGCCCTCAAGCTATCCGGAAAATATGAAACCAGCATTGATACAAGACAGCTTTCGCATCTCTGCCTGGCGGTCAGCAAAGCAGCGGGACGAATCATCGAAGCTCAAAAAGCTGTGGTCGGCAAGTCGGCTTTTCAACATGAATCAGGTATTCACTGTGCTGCGCTCCTGAAAAATCCGCTCTCCTATCAGCCATTTCTCCCCGATCAGGTAGGTTGTGGCAAACACGAGCTTGTGATCGGAAAACACTCAGGCAGCGCCTCCATACAACATTTTTTTTCCAGCCGGGGAATTATAATCACAAGAACCGAAGCGAATCATATGCTTGCGATTGTTCGTACCATGGCCATGGAAAAGAAAAGAGCTTTACAGCCCGAAGAACTCGAAAGCATCTACAGTACTCTTTTAGTCAACCACTGATAAATCTCATACCTCGAGTATCATGCTTATAGCCCAGGAAGAGGATCATAGTAGTATCAGCCTGCTTGCAGAGGTAAGCAGAACCATAACCAATGAAGACGATATCAACAAAGTATTACGGCTTGTCCTCTTCATAATGTCCGAACATATGAACATGCTCAGAGGCATGATCACGATTCTTAACCGCGATACCCGCGAAATTGTCATCAACGAATCATTCGGTCTCACAAACGAGGAGAAAGAAAGAGGCCGTTACCAGATAGGTGAAGGAATTATAGGCAAGGTGGTTAAAACTGGTAAAACCGTTATTGTCCCCAGCATAAACAATGAGCCCCTTTTTCTCGACCGTACACGGTCACGGTCAAAAGCAAAAAAAGATGGACTTTGCTTTATCTGTATTCCAATCAAGGCCGGGACCGAAATCATCGGGACCCTCAGCGCGGACCGTCAACTTGAACCAGCACCTGCAGAAGAACACGCAAAAAAAACAAAACCGGATAAAGAGCATAAAGATATGCTCCAGCACTATGTCGACCAGCTCTCTATTATAGCCGCCATGATCTCACAGGCGGTACGCCTCCGGCAGCTTGCACACGAAGAGAGCACAAACGCCCATTTAGTCAACAAAAAACTGCAAAAAAACTCAGGAACAACCCTGCTTAAAAATGAGCAGGATGAAGAAACCGTTGCGGAATCAGAACGTCCCGCAAATATCATAGGTAATACGAAACCGATGATGAGTCTCTTCAAAATGATTGAAAAAATAGCTAAAACAACCGCAACAACTCTGATACTCGGCGAAAGCGGAGTAGGCAAAGAGTTAGTTGCCAGCGCTATTCATTTTAAAAGCAACAGATCCGGCAATACCTTCATAAAATTTAATTGCGCGGCTTTGCCCGAAAACATTGTAGAAAGCGAACTTTTCGGACATGAAAAGGGAGCATTCACAGGAGCATCTGCTACCCGTCAGGGACGATTCGAATTAGCTCATACAGGGACAATCTTTCTTGATGAAGTCGGCGAGCTCAGCCTGCCGATACAGGCAAAACTGCTCAGGATTATTCAGGAAAAAGAGTTTGAACGGGTAGGAGGATCAAAAACCATAAAGGTTGATGTCAGGGTTATTGCTGCTACAAATCGCAATCTTGAAGAATTAATACGGGAAGGACTCTTTCGGGAAGACCTCTATTACCGACTGAATATTTTCCCCATAACTGTTCCTCCACTGCGTGAACGTAAAACCGATATACTCCTGCTTGCAGACTATTTTGTAGAAAAGTACAATGCCGCAAACCAGAAAGGTATTCGTCGAATCTCGACAACAGCAATTGATATGCTCATGCGATATCACTGGCCGGGCAACGTCCGCGAACTTCAAAACTGTATGGAGCGCGCCGTTATCCTTAGCGAAGATAATGTAATTCACGGCTATCATCTACCGCCGACTCTTCAGACTGCAGAATCCAGCGGCACTCCCTATACAGGATCGCTGCAGCAAAAACTTGACGCGATAGAAAAAGAAATGATCATGGAAGCGCTCAAACGAACTCAGGGAAACATGTCCCGTGCAGCAATACAATTAGGGCTTTCAGACAGAATCATGGGACTTCGTATAAAAAAATTCGATATCAACTACAAGAATTTCCGCCCCTAAGCAGCCGAAGTCTATAAATGCAAAAGATTCAAAGTGCCTCTTTAGAGAAACTTTGAATCTTTTGCATTATATTTTAAGTCAATATCAGTTTCATATTGTGTGCATGAGAAAATCCCCACCAACTGTCAGTCGTCACAAGAGTTGATTTAAAGTTGATTATTTCTCCAGCTGTTGAAGCTTAGAACAATGTGCGCCTTATACAAAAACTCAAAACACCATATTCCAGATAACAATGGAGCTAACAATCCTGTTTCTGTTGAAATGATTGAATTCAATCCTGCGTGGCAATTTGAAGACAAAAAAACTGGAGTATTCTACAAAAACGGAATTATCCCCGGGAAACTTTTCATAACGTTTCTCGGCGGTAATATTCAGCTCGATAATGCCAAAACTGCTCTCGAAATCCTTGAGCAGATGTTTAAGAGCGAAGTATTAAGCAATTGCGAATATATCAGAATTGCTGATTACAGCAAAGTTATCAGCGCACCCTTCAGCACCCGAATCCTTTACGCCAATACACTGAATCGGCTAAACAACGAATACAATTGCAAGCCCCTTATCACCTACATCTCCGGCGCATCCCTTTTGTTGAAAACAATGCTGCGCCTGTTCGCAACCTATGTAAAGCAACAATTTATCTTTGTCCCAACGGTACAGAACGCCTTAAGTCTGATAAACGCCAACCCAAACTATTCCATAGCTGAAAGAGATCAGTCGATTACTATTTCGCAACAAGAAATAGATCACTTTGCATCCCTTTGTGGACAGATTCTTTTCAACGAAACCTTTACGTTTGACGAAAAACTGAATGGCGTATCACCCGAAAATCCTTTACACAATCTCTATACCATTATCTCTCTCCTTAATAGTGACCTCAAAGAACTTCAGAAAACTGAAAAAGAACAGAAGCAACTCATTGAGGAATCCCTTGAAGATGCACGATTGCTGAACAGCAGACTTTCAGTGGAGAAAAAAAATGTAGAGGAAAAAGAACAAATCCAGCAGATACTGATTAAAAATCTGGACAAAGCAAGAATCGAAGCAGAAATAGCAACCCAGGCGAAAAGTGAGTTCCTGTCCAATATATCTCATGAAATCATAACACCGTTACATGCTGTAATCGGCATGACGGATCTCCTTTGCACTACCCAACTCAACAACGAACAAAAAAGTTATACCGATATCATACAAATAAGTTCAACCCATCTTCATCAGCTCCTCAACAACATTCTTGACTTCAGCAAAAACGAATCGGAACAACTCGAACATAAAACATCACTTTTTGATATTCGAACACTCTTCAATGATATCTCGTCACTCCTGATTGAAGACGCCCTGAAAAAAAATCTTTTATTGACCTTCACCATTCCGTCGTCAATACCATCAGCTCTTTCGGGTTATCCCGCTTATCTGCAGAAGGCACTCACCAATCTGGTGCAGAATGCCATCAAGTTTTCCAATAAAGGGGAAATTATTGTCAGTACTGAACTGGTAACTGAAACCTCTGATGAAATTGATCTTCGTTTCTCTGTTAAAGACTCAGGAATAGGAATTCCCATTGAAAAGCAAAAACTGGTTTTCCAAAAATTTACCCAATTAGATGCTTCCGCTACCCGTAAGGAAGGTGGCACAGGACTTGGCTTGGCTATTGCCAAACAACTCATAGAGTTCATGGAAGGAGAGCTCAATCTCATCAGCCAGGAACATGAAGGTTCTGAGTTCTGGTTTATCCTTTCATTTATCAAACCGCAAAAAACTGACGCCACAATCTCAAACACATATTCACAAAAAGAAAAATGGCCTTCTAACCCTCATCACCTAAACAGCACTACTTTGCCTTCAAATACCCGGGTACTGCTCGTCGAAGACAATATCATCAATCAACGTGTTGCTACAGCTATGCTGAGTAAGCTGGGTTGCAAGGTAGATATTGCCGTCAATGGCATCGAAGCTATTGACCACCTTAAACAAAACACGTATGCTCTTGTGATCATGGACTTACAAATGCCTCTTATGGGAGGAATTGAGGCGACAAAAGAGATCAGAAAAAAAGCAACAGGAACAATAAACCCGGATATTCCAGTCATTGCCATGACGGCCAATGCAACACCGCAAGACAAAAAGAACTGTATGAACGCCGGTATGAACGACTTCATATCCAAACCCGTTATCATGACAATCCTTCAGGAATTACTGCAAAAGTGGGTACAGTAATTCCCATAAAAAGGCTCGTTTACTCTTTTCAAAATAAAACTTACTTCGGCATACCGGCAATATAACTTTCTATACTGCTGACCTCGCCCTCATTGAGCCGGAACTCCCCTGCCCCGATAATACCTTCAACCTGAGCAGCATTGCGCCCCCCGACAATTGCCCCTGTAACAGCAGGATGACGTAATGTCCATGCAATGGCAACCTCCCCTGCTGAGCGATTATACAATGAACCTATATTTTTAAGGAAATCCACCAGCTCAAGATTTGCAGACAGTCGAGGCTCCTGAAACTCCTTGTTGTTCCTTCGCCAGTCATCCTGCGTAAAGTTAGCCACCCTTTCATGCGTCATAGCCCCTGAAAGCATACCCGAAAGCATCGGGGAATAAACGATGACACCAATATTGTTCTCCATACAAAACGGCAGGATCTCCTTTTCTATTGCAGGTCGCAACATGGAGTAAGGTGGCTGAAGGGAGGCGACAGGTGCAATTGGCATTACTCGGCGCAATTGATCAACATTAAAATTCGAGACGCCAATATGCCTCACCAGACCATCCTCTTTAAGTTTAGCCATTTCCTGCCAACCTTCTTCGAGATCAACTTCAGGGTTTGGCCAGTGAATCTGATAAAGATCAATGGCATCAACTTCAAGCCTTTTCAGGCTCTCTTCACACTCACGCCTGATTGAATCAGCCTTAAGGCTGTTGCTGATTTGCCCCTCCTCATTCCAGACCATCGAACATTTGGTAAAAATAAAGGGCTTATTCTTTATGCCAGCCAAAGCCTTAGCAACAAGTTTTTCCGAATGACCAAGCCCATAAACTGCGGCAGTATCAATCCAGTTTATTCCAAGCTCCACAGCACGCTCAATTGCTTTAATTGCATCACCATCGTCCTGCACTCCCCATCCATAAGCCCAGTTGCTTCCCCCTATTGCCCAGCTTCCAAAACCAAGAGGGGTAATGTGCATATCAGTATTACCAAGCTGCTGTGTCTGCATGATGTACTCTTATTTATAATGTTTATCAATTTCGGGACACTGAACAAATTTCTATAAAAGAGTTCTTCAACCATATGCTCTATTTATAATAACCTCTGTAATGACAGATTCAATCCCATGACGTTATAAAAATAATCAAACTACTCGCCACCCCCACCATCACTCTATTACACCATTTCCTTAAAACCACCATGTAGCGATGAAATAGAGCTTCACACAAACTTACCAATATCCTACATATTTGTATTTTTTATCCTGTCGCATCAAGATTCTTATGCTTATTCGCTAGGGGTAAATGGACAGAAAAGGAGAGAAAATAAATCATTTTTCCGCTTGGGAACTCGCCAGAAATACTGAGAAAGAAAAGTTGGCAGCGTCGTATTCTCTCCACCTATAAAAAAGAGCTCATTTTATACCAAAATGTAGATCTCAAAATTATCCTACAGTATTGTAGACCTGTTACTATATAAAAATCCCTCTTACCTAAAATTTTCAAGCACTCAAGAATAAAAACGATCCCACCATAAAATCATTAAAGTATTATTTAAAAATATTTTAGCCAATACCACACCCTCACGTCAATTTCATTTCCTGTACAGCTGCTTCCTTTGGCACGCATATTGCATATTTAAAAACATAAATATTCAGACAAAACAAGAACTAAGCCTGAATATCTTACGATAAAGACATCGAAAACCTAAAAAAGTACGAAAATGAGAAAAGTTGCTATTTACGGAAAAGGTGGCATCGGCAAATCAACAACGACACAGAACACAGTTGCCGGTCTTGCAGAAATGGGTAAGAAAGTCATGGTTATTGGCTGCGACCCTAAAGCCGACTCTACCCGTCTGCTTCTCGGAGGACTCCAGCAGAAAACTGTTCTCGACACACTTCGCGAGGAAGGTGAAGAAGTTGAACTCGAAGATATCATCAAACCTGGATACAGAAACACCCGTTGCACCGAGTCCGGTGGTCCTGAGCCAGGTGTAGGCTGTGCAGGTCGTGGTATCATTACATCAGTGAACCTTCTTGAGCAGCTTGGTGCTTTTGATGATGAATGGGATCTCGACTATGTGTTCTACGATGTTCTCGGTGACGTTGTCTGCGGAGGATTCGCAATGCCGATCCGCGATGGTAAAGCTGAAGAAATCTACATCGTCTGTTCGGGTGAAATGATGGCCATGTACGCAGCGAACAACATCTGTAAAGGTATCCTGAAATATGCCGATACCGGTGGAGTACGTCTTGGTGGCCTTATCTGCAACAGCCGTAATGTCGACAACGAACGCCAGATGATTGAGGAACTTGCTAAAAAGATCGGCACCCAGATGATCCATTTTGTGCCTCGCAACAACTTTGTTCAGCGCGCCGAGATCAACCGTCAGACTGTTATTGAGTTTGATCCAACTCACGTACAGGCAGATGAATACAGGGCTCTTGCAAATAAGATTAATGACAACAAGATGTTTGTCATTCCCAAGCCGCTTGAGATCGAAGAGCTTGAAGCACTTCTCATTGAATTTGGTATCGCTAACTAAAAAAAGGAGTACACACACATGTTAATGATCAGAACAATCGTCAGACCTGAAAAAGTTTACGAAGTCATGCAGGGACTGCTTGATGCCGGCTACCCTGCCGTCACCAAAATCCCAGTTGTTGGACGTGGCAAACAGCGCGGACTTCGCGTTGGCGACGTGGTCTATGATGAAATTCCGAAAGAGATGCTCTTCGTTGTGGTTCCTGATAGCGATAAGGATTTCGTCGTAAGAGCCATCCTGGATAATGCAAAGTCAGGTGCAGATGGAAAATTCGGTGATGGTAAGATCTTTATTTCAGCCGTCGAAGAGGTCTACACCATCAGCTCAGGTGAACAAGAAACCGAACCAGCTCTCGCATCAGCAAAGGAGGCTTAACATGAAAGAAATTATTGCAGTCATCCGGATCAATAAGGTAAATGAAACCAAGCAGGCGCTGATCGATGCGGGAATTCCAGCTTTTACCGCTACAGGAAGGGTTATGGGCCGTGGCAAGGGCCAGGTTCATTTCGACATTCTCAATGGAGCGGCGGCAGGACATCCCGAAGCAATCGCGCAACTCGGCAGTGCCCCGAGGCTGGTTTCAAAAAGGATTGTTACTGTTGTCGTCCCTGAAGAGTTATGCAAAACAGCAATCGACACCATTATTAAAACAAACCAGACTGGTAAACCTGGCGACGGAAAGATATTTGTAACACCGATTGTCGAAACAATCAGAGTAAGAACAGGTGAAAAGGATCAGGCAGCACTGAACTAAGAGTAAACAATTTTCAAGGTGTAAACGGAGACAGTTACATGGAGGCGAACTTACATTTTCCAGATCCTTCGGTTGTCAGGGAGGAACTGATACAAAAATACCCGACCAAGGTCGCAAAAAAGCGTGCCAAGTCGATTATCGTTAATGACCCGGAGATTATTCCTGAAGTACAGGCGAACGTGCGAACTGTCCCCGGCATCATCACTCAGCGTGGCTGCTCCTATGCTGGCTGCAAAGGTGTTGTGCTTGGACCGACGCGTGATATCGTCAACATCGTGCACGGCCCCATCGGCTGCAGTTTTTACGCCTGGTTGACCCGCCGTAACCAGACCCGTACTGAGTCTTTGATGGACGCAAACTACATCCCCTACTGTTTTTCAACTGACATGCAGGAGGAGAACATTGTCTTCGGCGGTGAAAAGAAGCTTAAGATAGCTATCCAGGAGGCTTATGACCTCTTTCATCCGAAGTCCATCGCTATTTTTTCGACCTGTCCGGTTGGTCTGATCGGTGATGACGTTCATGCCGCATCAAAAGAGATGCGCGAGAAGTTTGGTGACTGTAACGTTTTTGGGTTCAGCTGTGAAGGGTACAGGGGCGTTAGCCAGTCTGCCGGCCACCACATCGCCAACAACGGTGTCTTCAAGCACATGGTAGGCCGTAACAATACCCCGAGTGTCGGCAAATTCAAACTGAATCTGCTTGGAGAGTACAATATCGGCGGTGACGCTTTTGAGATTGAACGCATTTTTGACAAGGTGGGCATTACTCTGGTCTCCTCCTTCAGCGGAAACTCAACCGTCAGCCAGATTGAAAACGCACATACTGCAGATCTTAACGTGATACTCTGTCACCGTTCGATCAACTATATGGGTGACATGATGGAGACGAAGTATGGTATCCCATGGATGAAGGTGAACTTTGTGGGTGCTGATTCGACAGCAAAATCACTTCGTAAAATTGCCGAGTATTTTGGCGATGAAGGCCTGAAAGCGAAGGTTGAAGAGGTCATTGCTGAAGAGATGCCAAGGGTCAAGGCAATCATTGAGGAAATACTGCCAAGAACAACTGGCAAAACAGCCATGCTTTTTGTTGGAGGATCACGTGCGCATCACTATCAGGATCTCTTTAGTGAGCTTGGCATGACAACGGTTGCTGCAGGGTATGAGTTTGCCCACCGTGATGACTATGAGGGGCGTGATGTACTACCAAAAATAAAAGTTGATGCCGACAGCAAAAACATTGAGGAGCTGAAAGTGCTTCCCGATCCGGAGCTTTACAATCCAAGAAAAACTGAAGCCGAGCTTGAGGCTCTCAAGGAAAAAGGACTTGAAATCAATGGCTACTCGGGAATGATGAAACAGATGACAAAGAAATCACTCATTGTCGATGACCTGAGCCACTATGAGTCTGAAAAGCTGATTGAGATCTACAAACCGGATATTTTCTGTGCCGGTATCAAGGAAAAGTATGTGGTACAGAAGATGGGAATTCCATTGAAACAGCTTCACAGCTACGACTACGGTGGCCCATACACAGGTTTTGAAGGTGCAGTGAACTTCTACAAGGATATCGACCGCATGGTGAACAACCCGGTATGGAAACTGATCAAGGCACCATGGCAGAAAGCCGCAATCACAAACGGAAAAAGTAAAGGACTCGAAGCCAGTTACGTTACACAGTAATGATCGGAAAACGGAGACTATTGAATTATGTTATTAAGACACACTACAAAAGAGGTTAAAGAGCGTGAAGGGCTTACGATCAACCCGGCGAAAACCTGCCAGCCGATCGGAGCCATGTATGCAGCGCTCGGTATTCATGGCTGTCTTCCTCACAGCCATGGCTCCCAGGGATGCTGCTCATATCATCGCAGTACCCTGACCCGTCACTATAAAGAGCCTGTTATGGCGGCAACAAGTTCATTTACCGAAGGTGCATCAGTTTTCGGCGGGCAGGCAAACCTGCTTGCTGCCATCGAGACCATCTTTTCGGTCTATGAGCCAGACATCATTGCCGTTCACTCGACATGCCTGTCGGAAACTATCGGTGATGACTTGCAGCAGATCACAAGAAAGGCAAGAGATGACGGAAAGATTCCTGAAGGCAAGCATGTCATTTTTGCCAGCACGCCAAGCTTTATCGGTTCACATGTGACCGGTTACGCCAATATGGTAACGGGCATTGCTGAGCAGTTTGCTGTTTCAACCGGCACAAAGAAAAACCAGATTAACATCATTGCCGGCTGGATGGAACCTTCGGACATGAGGGAGATCAAGCGCCTTTCAAAAGAGCTCGGTGTAAAGATTGTGCTCTTCCCTGACACGTCGGACGTGCTTGATGCGCCGCAGACTGGAAAGCATGTCTTTTATCCAAAGGGCGGAACGACTGTGGAGGAACTGCAGAGCACTGGCGACAGCATCTATTCGCTTGCCCTTGGCTCCATCAGTGCAGAACCGGCAGCAATCGCGCTGGAAAAAAAGTGCAAGGTTGGCTTTGAAACACTTGACATCCCCATCGGCCTCACTGCAACTGACCGATTCATTATGAAGATGAGCGAGGTTGCAAAAGTAAGCGTGCCTGATGAGATCACCGAAGAGAGAGGACGGCTTGTGGATGTGATGGCAGACATGGAGCAGTATCTCTATGGAAAAAGGGTGGCGCTCTTTGGCGATCCCGACCAGCTTCTTCCGCTCACCGAGTTTTTGCTCGACCTGAATATGAAGCCAGTTCACATCGTCAGCGGTACACCAGGCCAGCGCTTTGAAAAAGACATGCGCCAGCTTCTCGATGCACGATCACCGGAAACAAATTTCAAAAACGGGCTTCAGGCAGATATGTTCCTGCTTCACCAGTGGATGAAAAATGAACCTGTTGACCTGCTGATCGGAAACACCTACGGCAAGTACATGGCCCGTGACGAAGATGTCCCGTTCATCAGGTTCGGTTTCCCGATTCTCGATCGTATCGGTCACAGCTACTTCCCGAATGTCGGGTACAGCGGCGGGTTGAGACTTGTTGAAAAGATTCTCTCTGCCCTTATGGACCGGCAGGATCGCGATGCACTTGAAGAAAAGTTTGAACTGGTTATGTAAAACGCATATTGGTAACCCAGGGTGTCAACCCTGGGACCAAAGCAACATTGTTTAAAAGGGGTAAACGCTATGGAACAGATCACGATTCTCGAAGGAAGAGAGAAGCATGTCTTTGAAAAGAAAACAGGTGCTGAGCAGCTCGATATTTCCTGCGACACCTCAAGTCTTTCAGGATCTGTAAGCCAGCGTGCCTGCGTCTTCTGCGGTTCCCGTGTGGTACTCTATCCCGTAGCCGATGCCATTCATCTTGTTCATGGTCCAATCGGTTGTGCCGCCTATACATGGGATATCCGGGGGGCTGTCTCTTCAGGCCCTGAATTGCACCGGTTAAGTTTTTCCACCGACCTTCAGGAGATGGACGTCATCTATGGCGGTGAAAAAAAGCTCTACCATTCACTTATTGAACTTATCGAGCAGTACAAGCCGAAAGCCGCCTTTATCTACTCGACCTGTATTGTCGGTCTTATCGGCGACGATATCGAGGCTGTCTGCAGAAAAGTTGCTAACGAAACAGGAATTCCAGTACTGCCCGTCCATTCCGAAGGGTTCAAAGGCACTAAAAAAGATGGCTACAAAGCTGCATGCCACGCCCTGATGAAGCTTATCGGCACAGGATCAACTGAGGATATCAGCAAATACAGCATCAATATTCTTGGCGAATTCAACCTTGCCGGCGAAGCATGGATTATCAGGAAGTACTACGAAAAAATGGGTATAGAGGTCGTATCGACCTTGACCGGTGATGGACGTATCGATGCTGTAAAACGTGCTCATGGGGCATCGCTCAACGTTGTTCAATGCTCCGGCTCAATGACCTGGCTGGCCAAAGAGATGGAAGAGAAGTACGGCATTCCCTATATCCGCGTCTCATACTTCGGCATTGAAGATATGTCGAAATCGCTCTACGATGTTGCAAAACACTTCCCCGAGCGCCCGGACATTATGGAAGCAGCAAAGCAGGTTGTCAGTGAAGAGGTTAAGGAACTCTATCCTTCACTGCAGAAGTTCAAAAAAGCACTGACCGGCAAGAAAGCCGCAATTTACGTCGGTGGTGCATTTAAAACATTTTCGCTTATCAAGGCACTCCGTTCAATCGGCATGTCAGTAGTGTTGGCCGGTTCACAAACCGGAAACAAGGATGATTACGCAAGGCTCAAGGAAATGTGCGATGAAGGAACAGTAATCGTGGACGACTCAAACCCAGTCGAGCTCTCAAAATTTATCCTGGAAAAAGAGGCTGACCTGCTGATCGGAGGCGTTAAGGAACGTCCAATAGCCTTCAAACTTGGTATCGGGTTCTGCGATCATAACCATGAGAGAAAAATCCCTCTCGCCGGATTTGTCGGCATGTATAATTTTGCACTGGAGGTCTATCAATCGGTCATGAGCCCGGTATGGCAGTTCGCTCCAAGAAAAGGAGTCAAGGTATGAAGCACGCAAAAACAGCAACACAGAACGCCTGCAAGCTCTGCAACCCACTCGGGGCATGCCTTGCCTTCAGAGGAATAGAAAACTGCGTACCGTTCCTGCACGGATCACAGGGGTGCGCAACCTATATACGCCGTTACCTGATCAGCCATTACAAGGAACCGATCGATATCGCTTCATCGAACTTTCATGAAGAAACCGCAGTATTCGGCGGCAGTCATAACCTGAAAATTGGATTAAAAAACGTCAGCAAGCAGTATCAGCCCGAAGTTATCGGCATAGCGACCACCTGCCTGAGCGAGACCATAGGGGATGATGTGCCCATGATTATCAGGGAGTATAAACAGGAATTCAAAAACGGCTCACCGATGCCGATCATGATTCATGCCTCAACACCAAGCTACATGGGCAGCCATATCGACGGCTTTCATGCCGCTGTGCGGGCAACGGTGAAAACGCTTGCTGAACAAGGAACCCGAGAAAACTTGATCAACATCTTCCCGAACATGGTATCACCGGCAGACATCAGATACCTCAAGGAGATTCTTGAAGATTTCAAGGTACCCTATATGCTTCTGCCCGACTATTCGCAGACAATGGACGGCGGACCGTGGGGCGAATATCACCGCATTCCACCTGGCGGCACTCCAGCGAGTGCAATTGCCATGGCAGGAAGTGCAAGAGCAAGTATCGAATTCGGCTCAACACTTGAAGCTTCGAAATCAGCTGCCGGCTATCTTGAAGAGGCTTTCGATGTACCACGATATCATATGGCCCTGCCTATCGGCATCAAGGAGAGCGACAACTTTTTCACTTTGCTTGAATCGCTTACTCAAAAGGAAAGGCCGGAAAAATATAACGATGAACGGCGCCGTCTGGTAGATGCTTATGCTGACGGACATAAATATGTGTTCGAGCAGAAGGTCATCATCTACGGCGAAGAAGATCTCGTTGTCGGTATGACCGCATTTCTCAGTGAAATCGGCATAACCCCGGTACTCTGTGCCTCGGGAGGAAAAAGCGGTTTCCTGAAAACAAGCATCCAAGAACTTATTCCTGACATGGAAGAGCTCGGTATCAAGGTGCGTGAAGGTGTTGACTTTGTCGATATCGAAGATGAAGCAAAAATACTGAAACCCGATTTTCTCATCGGCAACAGTAAAGGGTATACCATGTCACGAAAAAACAATATACCGCTGCTCAGACTCGGCTTTCCGATTCACGACCGGTTCGGAGGTCAGAGAATGCATCATCTGGGGTACAGAGGTACCCAGGAACTGTTTGACAGGATCGTTAACACCGTTATCGAACAGCGGCAGAATGCTTCATCAATCGGATATACTTACATGTAAAGGGAGGAAACCATGTCAATAAAAATAGAAAACCACCCCTGTTTCAACGATGCGTCCCGTCATAAATTCGGCCGTATCCACCTCCCTGTTGCGCCAAAATGCAACATCCAGTGCAACTACTGCAACCGAAAGTTCGACTGCATGAATGAAAACCGTCCCGGAGTGACAAGCAGGATACTTTCGCCACTGCAGGCCCTGCATTATCTTGAGCAGGCCTTGGTGCTCTCTCCGAACATCGCTGTTGTCGGTATTGCCGGCCCTGGAGACCCTTTCGCCAACCCTGACGAAACCATGGAGACACTCCGGCTCGTAAGGGCTAAATATCCTGAGATGCTGCTCTGCCTGGCAACCAACGGGCTTGAACTGCTGCCTTATATAGATGAACTTGCTGAACTGAAGGTAAGCCACGTAACCATTACCATTAACGCCATTGATCCTGAAATCGGTGCTGAGGTTTACGCCTGGGTCAGATATAAAAAGAAGATGTACCGCGATGTTGAAGCTGCGAAGGTGCTTATCGCCAACCAGCTTGAATCGCTTAAAAAGCTAAAAGAAGCAGGCATCACGGCTAAAGTGAACTCGA
Organism: Chlorobiales bacterium; assembly: GCA_026390855.1. Taxonomy (GTDB): domain Bacteria; phylum Bacteroidota; class Chlorobiia; order Chlorobiales; family Chlorobiaceae; genus Chlorobium. The sequence goes on from JAPLFE010000079.1 coordinate 27,650, forward strand.
TTATCATTCCAGGGGTCAACGACACCCATGTGATAGCTGTTGCTGCAAAAGTTGCTGAACTTGGAGCCGACATTCTGAACTGTCTGCCCTATTACAGCACAACGGAAACAGTCTTTGAAAACATTGAGGAGCCATCACCGGAAATGGTATCAGCAATCCAGACTGCCACAAGCGAGTACCTGCCGCAGATGAAACATTGCGCCCGTTGCCGCGCCGATGCAGTCGGAATCATCGGTGAAATCAACAACGAAGAGATGATGCAGAAACTTGCCGAAGCTTCCGCATTACCGAAAAACCCATCGGAAAAGCGACCCTACATAGCCGTAAGCAGTATGGAAGGCGTACTGATCAACCAGCACCTCGGCGAAGCAGACCGCTTTCTGATTTATGGATTGGACCCTCAAACCAGTGAGTGTGTTCTTGTCGACGCAAGATCAGCACCACCATCCGGTGGTGGTCAACAGCGTTGGGAAGCACTCGCCGATATCTTGAACGACTGCAGAGCACTGCTTGTCAATGGTGCCGGGGACTCTCCAACAAAAGTAATGAACGCAAAAGGAATAGACGTCATGGTTCTTGAGGGAATCATTGAAGAAGCCGTCTACGGAATCTTTACCGGTCAGGACCTGAAACATCTCATGAAAAGCAGTCAAATACACGCCTGCGGATCAAGCTGCTCTGGAACCGGTGGCGGTTGTGGCTAATTTCATCCGACCCCTCCCTGCTGTCATTACGACGGAAGAGAGGGTTCTTCAAACAACACTAACAGTCATCAAAAAAAATCAGTAACCATAACACTTACGAACAACTACCATGGACAAACCAAAACATCACATCTTCGTCTGCGCAAGTTTCCGTGCTCAAGGAACACCACAGGGCATCTGCCACAAAAAAGAGTCGCTCAGCCTTATTCCTTACCTTGAAAGCGAACTATCCGACCGTGGCATGACCGACGTAGCTGTCTCAGCAACAGGCTGCCTTAACATCTGCGAAAAAGGTCCGGTTGTCGTAGTGTACCCTGAAAACTTCTGGTATGGAGAAATTGACAGCGAGGATAAAATCGATGAAATCCTCGATGCACTCGAAGAAGGGGAATCCTGCGAAGCACACTTGATAAGCTGAAACGTTATTCGGTTAGTGCTGTCTGAAAAATGATAAGACAGCACGCCATTTTTTTTAGACACCGTTATATCTTATAAGCAACAACGAAATAACGGAACCGACTGCATCATTACTGAACCAACCTTTTTCTCCGCAACACCTGTTCTTTCTTCGTTACACCTACCCGGCGCTCTCCGGCGCCGGGATTATTTCCTCAACACCGGAAAAATTACCCGGCAATCATGGAAAACAAAACGTCACTTACACTGCTCAACGGGTTTTGAGAACTCAACCGGTTTTGATGTGTTAACTTTTGAAACCTCAATACCATTGACCCATTTTACATGGCGCGGGCCTGTTGCCTTGTCCGTGGAACAGAATATTACAAACCGGCCATCTTTATCGATTGACTTCCCATTCTCCTCAAAAACAAGCCAGGTGCTGTCACCTGCTGTTCCGTAGTAAAGTTCGTTATAAGAAAAAAGAACGTTGTAGTTGTCTGTTGAACGAATAAGTACAAAGTACTCCCCTCGCTGACGTGGATCAGCTATTACAACCTTTGCCGAATCCAGAATGTCACGAAGAAGAACACCTTTATATGTTTTCAAGGTTTTATGTGTTGCACCTGATTCACAAACTATTGAGGCATTCTCCCTTTCCGCCATCTTCATCTGCTTCACGTTGGCCGTTGTAAGAGTAAAAGGTTTTTCAACCAATCCTGAAACTGTTACCGTTCCAGATCCCTGACTGTCAGGCTTGGCCTGCGCCGTGAACGGAAAAGCAGTTAATGCTGCAACAAGGAACAACCCGGCAGCAACTGATAATCTCTTTTTGATCATAGTAAGTTTATTAAAACGTTTACAAAGTAAATGAACATCAGCAACTGTAAGCCGAAAAGCATTCATGCAATAGGAAACATTACCGGCTTACAGCTTAAATTTTTCTACAAAGCATAAGTAAGTGACAGCAGATATTGACGACCAGGTTCAGGATATCCTTCCAAAACTGCATAGTTTCGGTCAAAAACATTTTCAACAGAAGCCTGAAGCGAAAAAGAGTTGATCAGAGTAGTGCTTGCCCTCAAATTAAGTAGACCATAACCTCCTGCAGTATACTTCCCATCACTGGTGCTGTAGCGTTTAGAGTTATACTCAGTTTCAAGCATTGCCCAGGTGTTTTTATTCAGGACAAATTGGAGATATCCTGAAATTTTGTTTTTCGGCACATCGGTAAAATAAAGCCTTGCATCACTATCATTTTTCCTGTCGATATAGCTGTACCCAACAAAAGTTTTAAGCCATGACGCTGGCTTCCAGTCTGCCGAACATTCAAAACCGGTGAACGTTGCCTTCCCGGTATTCTGCTCCTGATAAACCCAAATGTTGTTGACATAGGCAATGTTATTGACCTGCTGAATAACATCAACAAGCTTGCTTTGGTAAACCGATGCCTGCATTTTCAGTTGCTCATACGGTTTTATGGTATAGTCCAATCCATAATTGCAGCTATGTTCAGGTTTCAATTCCGGATTTGGAAGTGCATTGCCAAGCTTATAGGAGTAGCGGTCTTTCAGGGTGGGAAACCTTGTCGTTCTGGCTATATATGCCGTCACATCCTGATACCTATCAAGATGATTGACAACAGCGAGCTGGTAGTTAGTTGCTGAATTATCCTCAAGATTAAATGATGAGATCTTGTTGTTCTGCAGATCCTCAGCTTTTATGGTATTTCGAAAATCCTGCCGGACACCGGCAATCACATTGAGATTATCCGTCGCTGCCCAGGTATTCTCTACAGCAAGAGAAAGAGTATTGTCTTCAAACTCCTTTGCTGTCTGACCAACATTGAACTCCCTGTGCATATCGTACTTATCATGAAGAGCAAGTTTCAGGGTATTGTGCTTGATGAGCTCCGTACCATATTCAACTGAGCCGCCAAACGTTTTGTCATTGTAGATGCTCGTGAATGCCTTTTTGGACGTTTGCGTTGTATACGTGGCGTTATCATAACTGTCAATGATATTGTAGTAGTTATCATAATAGGCCTTGGTTTTCAGATAACTGGTGCTGCTGAGCGCTTCCTTACCGATAAAGTAGAGGCTCGATTTATCCCAGTCGGTATACTGCCAGTATCTAACAGGACTTGTTGGATTCGATCCCGCATAAACCGGAACCCCTTTGTTTGAATGCTGACCGATAGCAGTAATGGAGTATTCATCAGTGCTGTTCGGTGTATACCCGATTTTAACCGACCCTTTTAAATCTTTAGCGGCTGAATTATCCCGTTCACCTCCATTTTCATTCGATGTCGGCACAAATGAGCCCGAAAGTGGCCAGAACTTGCTGTCGAGAAGGGAAAGAGCGGTCTGAACATACCATGTACCCTGATTGGAGCCAAGATTCAGAGAAGATAATTTTGATGCTATCTGGCCATTTCCAAAGGAAACACCTTCCTTAAAGGTCCCCTCAAATTTTTCTTCCGGTTTGCGGCTTACCATATTTATAGCTCCGCCCAAGGTATTCGGACCAAACAAAACCGAAGTGTAGCCTTTTGAAACCGTAATTTCCGAAAGATCAAACGTTGTAAACCGGTTCGGGTCAATGTAGCCGTCGTAAGGTACATACAGCGGTATACCATCCACATAGAGAGGAACCTGGCGCATGTCAAATCCCCTTACATAGATCATGCCCTCATTCCTTGCACCGGCATTACCCAGATTGACCCCCGGAAGAATATTAACCGCCTGCGCTATATTATTTTTGTCAAGTTTCTCCATATCGGCGGCAGAAACTGTTTCCTTGGCAGAATCTTTTGCCCCGGTTATTGTTATTTCTCCGGCTGTAAAAACTTTAGCACTGGATACCGGAGAATCAAAAGGCTGATCAGCGGCAAATCCCGTTTCAGACACTGCGAGCAAAAAAGCAAGAAGAACTATTTTTTTCATACAAAATAGTTGATTTCGTTATAACATAATATATATAACGCTCATTAAATAAATCACACCGAAAAACATTCTGGGAATATCTTTACAGAACACTTCCCGGCGGATGATAATATCCTGAGCACAAAAAGCGTTATATACCTAATATTATAACGTTATACAAAGAATCAATCTGTTTTATTTTGCATGCGATAATGATTTGGCATAATTATTCATGCCGCTTACGGCAAAGCCCTGTCAATCTGTACGGGTACTTTGTCTTCAACAGCCACACTTTGGTTCCTGAACAGTAAACTTGTTACAGAAATTGTCCGAGCTACTAATAAACTTAACATTACACCCGGCTCTACCATTTTTGCTGCAATAAAGGCTTCGTCGTTCAGAATACTTGTCTGAATTTTCAGATTTATTTGGATTCTCCAGACAAAAGTTATTGGATCAAAAACTCCGATCGGAATCTTTTCCAAAACCTCACGGAATTCCTTTTTTATCATAATCCCCTAATGCAGATTCGCCGATAAGAGGGAATAGATATATCTGTATTTCTCAAGGCAATTCCCTCTGCATAACCCCTCAAGCATAATACATTTATGTAGTTTATTACTGACTTTTCCTCTGAAATGTTGTCATTTACGGCATAGATATTATTTACAGCAACAGGTTCCACCTGTCCTAATAAAAAAATAACATCGTATTAGCAGACCAAAATCCTTATGTGTCAAGGCCTTGAGTAGTCTTCCCTTTTCTCTTTCATAATAACTGCTCTAACATATCAATCTTGGCCCGCTTCTTGCTTTATACAAAGATAATGATTCAGGATTTTGCTCATGAAATCCTGAAAATTTGATCTTGATGATAATGAAAGCCTAAAAAAACAGAATAAATGAGAAAAGTCGCTATTTACGGAAAAGGTGGCATCGGAAAGTCAACAACGACACAAAACACGGTTGCCGGCCTTGCAGAAATGGGGAAAAATGTCATGGTTATTGGTTGTGACCCGAAAGCTGACTCTACCCGCCTCTTGCTCGGTGGTCTGCAGCAGAAAACTGTTCTTGACACGCTTCGCGAGGAAGGCGAAGAAGTTGAACTTGAAGATATCATCAAAGAGGGATACAGAAAAACCCGCTGTACCGAATCCGGCGGCCCTGAGCCAGGTGTCGGCTGCGCAGGTCGAGGTATCATCACCTCGGTGAACCTCCTCGAACAGCTTGGTGCTTTCGATGATGAATGGGATCTCGACTATGTCTTCTATGATGTTCTCGGTGACGTTGTCTGCGGTGGATTCGCTATGCCGATCCGTGATGGTAAAGCAGAAGAGATCTATATCGTTTGTTCAGGTGAAATGATGGCCATGTACGCAGCTAACAACATCTGTAAAGGTATTCTGAAATATGCCGACACTGGTGGAGTTCGTCTTGGTGGTCTAATCTGCAACAGCCGTAATGTAGACAACGAACGCCAGATGATTGAAGAACTTGCCAAAAAGATCGGCACACAGATGATCCATTTTGTACCTCGCAACAACTTTGTCCAGAGAGCTGAGATTAACCGTAAGACTGTTATTGAATACGATCCTTCTCACGAACAGGCTGATGAGTACCGAGCGCTTGCACAAAAGATTCATGACAACAAGATGTTTGTCATCCCCAAGCCGCTTGAAATCGAAGAGCTTGAAGCGCTGCTCATTGAATTTGGTATCGCCAACTAATAAGACTGAGGACATCGATGATCATGAACAGAAGCATCCTAAAACAGAATCTCCGAATAACGATCGGAATAAAGTGCAATAAAAGCAGTATTTCGAGCACCAATGCAGCTATCAGATTGGCAAGACTATGTTTAAACAGCGCAGGAATGCTTCATCAGTCGCATATACTTATAGACAAAAGAAGAATGCCATGACTCTAAAAAGAACTAGTCACTCCTGTTTCAACAGTGAATCACGTCCTAAATCTGGGCGAATCAACTTACCTGTTGCACCAAATTGCAATATTCAGTGCAACTACTGCAACCGCAAATTTGACTGCCTGAACGAAAACCGCCCCGAGGTCATCAGCAAGGTGCTTTCGCCGCAACAGGCACTGTACCATCTCGAAAAGGCCATGACGCTCTCCCAGAACATTGCTGTTGTCGGCATTACCGGCCCTGGAGATCCATTTGCCAATCCGGATGAGACCATGGAAACTCTTCGACTGGTACGAAAAAAATATCCCGAAATGGCACTTTGCATATCAACCAACGGGCTTGATCTCCTCCCTTACATTGATGAGCTTGCTCGATTGCAAGTCAGCCATGTTACGATAACGATTAACGCCATTGATCCAAAAATTGGCGCAGAGATCTATTCATGGGTCAGATATAACAAGAAAATGTACCGCGATGTCGTTGCGGCCAAACTGCTGATCAATAAACAGCTTGAGTCGCTAACGAAGCTGAAGGAGGCCGGGGTTACCGCCAAGGTCAACTCAACTATTATTCCGGGTATTAATGACATCCACGTGATAACCGTTGCATCTAAAGTTGCTGAACTTGGGGCCGACATCCTGCAATGTTTCCCCTTTTATAACACGAAAGAGATCGTCTTTGAAAATCTGACAGAACCATCAGCAGAGATGGTCCAGGAGATACAGGATGTAACCAGCAAATTTATACCGCAAATGAAACACTATGTTTTGAGCAATGCTGATGAAACCATGAGACTAAAACTGGCAAAGTCATCAGCATTGCCTGCGAAAACAGTGGAATATCGGCCATACATTGCTGTCAGCAGTATGGAGGGTATCATGATCAACCAGCATCTCGGAGAAGCTGAGCGCTTCCTGATATACGGCATGAATGATACAGGAAAGTGCATTCTTGTCAGTGCAAGAAAAGCACCTCAAGCAGGCGGCGGGGAACAACGCTGGAAAGAGTTGGCTGAAACCTTGAAAGACTGCCAAACGGTATTAGTCAGCGGTGTGGGCAACTCACCCAAAAAAGTGCTCAATAGTCATGGGATTAAGGTGTTTGTTCTTGAAGGAGTTATTAAAGAGATTGTCGGTGGCATTTTTTCCGGACAGGATCTGCAAGAACTGATAAAAAGAAGCCAGATCCACACCGGCAGTTCACAATGCAGTGGCACGGGGAAAAAATGCGGTTGAGAATATTCAAACAGTAGTCGCGGCGTAGTTCTTGATATGAAGAATTATTTGTTCATAAACCGGTTAAACAAGGCTAACCATTGGAAAAAATTTGGTCAGCCTTGCAAACCAGCCCCACACAACGAAACAATACTTAGCGGTATTAGAATTTGTAGCGTATACCAACAGCAGAAAGGCAGTTAGTCTGGTAATAGGTTGTTGTTGGGTATTGAGAACCAGAGAAAGAGCCATACATCACGCCAGCATAGGTATCAAGAGCTTTGGTGATATGGTAGTCAGCAAGTAAGGACAAATAAATCTGATTCGCACTTTTCTGGACATTGTCATCAGATCTTTGCGGACTAAGATCATAGATACCTGCAGCCAAATTGAATTTCTCAGAGAAATTATAGTCGCCACCACCAAACACGATGTGCGTAGTGCGATCAGCCCCTGGAAAATTAGTCAAACCAGAAACGGTTTGGCCGTAATAGTTGTAGAGACTGCCAGTTGTAGGGAATGTGTCAGATGGTTTGCTTAGAGTAAATTGCTGATACCCGATTTTCAAAGTTGCTGCACCAATTTTATACTTGGTAGCTACAATAAAAGCTTTGGTGTTTTCATTCGTAATAGCGACCTGATTTGGTGTTGTACTAAGGGATGCCGATATTGCATCGTTAAATGCCTCATATGCAGCCTGAATACCAAAATTACCCTCATTGTAACCAGCATTCACTCCATAAGCGGACTTGGCTGAAGCCTCTCCTGCAGTACCCCCAAACTTGTACATCGCCCCTAAATTAAACGAACCGATTTTATTGGTGTACCTTAAGCTGTTGTCAACACGCAAGTCTTCGGTTGCTCCACCGCCGCCGCCATAAGTACCTGAATAAGCTATAGGTGAAAATAAGGAAGCAGCTTGGACTGGTTCATAAGCTTGGCAGATATCATAAAATAGGGTGTAATTACGACCAACAGCTAGAGAACCCCAATCAGCATTAGAGAGTCCGACATTTGCCTGGCGGCTGAACAATTGACCATCAACTGACCCCCCGCTTGTATAGGATGTTGTGGCGGTTCCACCGTTAGATGCCAAGGCGGCTGCGGAATTGCTGACTCTGCCTGTGGGCAGATTGATGCCTTCCTCAAGATTAAAAAATACCTTTGTGCCCTCACAAATATCAGAGCTACCTTTAACACCAACACGTGAGCTTTGGAAGCCTCCGTTAAATAATCCGATAGCAGCTCCAGGAACTGTTTTTTTGACTGGGGTGACAGGGTTAACCGATCCAGGTAATTGAGGGTCAACGCTTAATGAGTGCGTCAGGTCACCAACGGCAGCGTCAAGAATACCGTAAACGCTAACGTTAGTTTCCGCAAAAACCGGTGATGCGTATGACAGTGCTGCAAACATTGCAGCAAGTGACAGCATTTTTTTCATGTGAGTTCTCTCCAATTTGTTGGGTGTGTGTGAACAAAAAAAGCTCCTGACTGATAATTCGGTATAGCCTGGAACGCGTATATAAAAATCTAAATCTGCAAGAATCGCGTTGTATATAGAAAAAATAACGAAAAAATGCAACACCTTATAGATTAATATGTAAGTAAGCAATCATTGAATCGAATGGGGATGTTATTTTCATCCACAGCTGCCCTTTGGCTCCTGAACAGAGAACTTGCTGCAGCTTGGTTCGCAAGCATTGGAGGGATTGATTGTAATGCCATCACGTAGCTCCTCTTTGCCAAAACATTCGTACACAGCTTTCTCAATAGAGCCATCCAGAACCATTACATCGATACCGTGAGCATTCATCACTTTAATGGGCGACCCACCTGCACCATTGACCAGCAATGCTCGGCAGTCAATCAACGTGGCTGCAAGCATTTCCCATCGCCCCTTACCTCCTCCGGCTGCAGGAGCTCTCCTTGATTCAACAAGAACGTACTCACCACTGTTGCTCCCTATTCCATAGATAAGAAAGCGCTCAGCCTCACCGAGATGCTGGTTGATCATGACGCCTTCAAGGCTGGCGATGGCAATATAGGGTCGTTTCTCTTCGGGGTTTTTCGGCAATGCTGCCGACTCGGCAAGTTTCTGCATCAGCTCTGGGGAGTTTATTTCCCCGATAATTCCGACTGCATCGGCACGGCAACGGCTACAGTGCATCATCTGGGGAAGATAAACCTCTGTGGCCTTCTGAATTTCAGCGACCTTTGCCGGAGATGGTTCGGGAATGTGTTCAAAAAAAGTCTCTGTGGTGCTGTAATACGGCATACAGTTCAGAATATCGGCCCCAAGTTCAGCCACTTTCCTGGCAACATCAATCACATGGCTGTCGTTGATGCCGGGAATAATGATCGAGTTTACTTTTGCCGTAACTCCCGCCTCCTTGAGTTTTTTCAGCGACTCAAGCTGGTTCGTGATCAGCACTCTGGCGGCATCAATGCCGCGGTACATTTTCTTGTTATACCGGGCCCATGAATAAATTTCAGCACCTATCTCTGGGTCGATGGCATTTATTGTAAGCGTGACATGGCTGACCTGCAGGGCGGCAAGTTCATCGATATAGGGTGGAAGGCCGAGGCCGTTTGTCGCCACGCAGAGCAGCATTTCAGGATATTTTGCCCGGACCAGCCGGAGTGTTTCCATTGATTCTTCCGGATTGGCAAATGGATCTCCAGGGCCAGCAATACCAACAACCGCAATATTCGGCGAAAGAGTCATCGCCTGATTCAGATAGTGCATAGCCTGCTTCGGCGACAGTATTTTGCTGGTAACACCGGGACGATTTTCGTTCATGCAGTCAAACTTCCGGTTGCAATAGTTGCACTGGATATTGCACTTCGGAGCAATAGGAAGATGGATACGTCCAAACTCATGCCTTGACGCATCGTTGAAACAAGGGTGGTTTTCTATTTTCATTGACATAATTGCTAACCTTAAGCAGGCCCATATTTAAAGCGCATAGAAGACATTTACTTTATCGGAGTGACTATAGCATGACATAAATCATCGTTTGACTTTTTGATCCTGAACTGGAGTTTTAACGATTCAAGCTCTTTCTCAAACCATTTCGGAAGATGGTCACAAAGCACTTCCAGCTTTTGAAAACCCCGGGTTTGTAAAAACGGGAGCAGTACATCCTTTGAATTAAACCCTGCTCCTTTCGCCTGCACATGCACAAGATCGATTGCATAGATTCCGTGCTTTTTATCTCCAACGGGGAGAGGTTCCGGCAAAGGAGGTTGTATGGTCTTCAGATGTTCAGCCTTGATTTTTTCTTCTTCTCTGACATGCTCAAAAAAGGCCATTGGCGAACCGTCAACCTTCCATACCGAAACGCCTGATTCCTTGAGAATGGAGAGCGGCACTCCTTTTATGAATTTCACCATCAATATCCGGCACTCATCAAGTCGGGAAAACATCATATGAATACAATGCTGTATTCCCGCAAGCCCCTTTTCCTCATGAAACTCAAAGGGGAACTCCCGGATACAGTTCCACGTACCCTTTTCGTTTGAAAAAAGTTTTACCATTCCAGATTCATAAAAGGAAAGCGTATTGCCTTCTTTATCGGTCAATACCGCAATGTTCATGGTCACTCCTTTTCAATTATCGGTTCAGGTTAATAGCCGTGTGTTTTTCCCTTGATCGATTCAATATCAATGCGAATAACAGCAGTATGAACAAGATTTGCTTTTGGATACTCAAATTTTTTATCCGAAAACCTTCCAACAATCAAATCGAGGATTTTTATTTTTTCAACTTCATCTTCTATAAACGAGGCTTTGCCTAACCCGATAACAGTGCGATGCTTCGCTTCAAAGTCACAGGCGAGATCGTTTTCGATAAAACCCTGATCAACCGAAATCTCAAAGCACACCGTGTTATTACGCTTTAAGATTTCAATTTTAGTGCCAACCTGCGCTGAGTGGAAATAAAGGACATCACCGTCGTACGCATAGAACACAGGGACGAGAAACGGAATATTGTTGTCAGCGAGACCGAGATGCATGACTGTTGTCGAACGGATGATTGCATCGATATCCTGGCGGCTGGTAATCTCTCGCTCTTTGCGTCGCATAGATCCATGAGATTGACTTTCAGATTTTGAATGCATTGTTTTTTCCTGGTAATAATTGTGTTTGATACTGCCGGATTCCGTATTGTGAAAATCCGGCAGAAGAATGTTAGATATGAGGATATGCCGGTTCGTGCATGGTCCCGTTACCAGACGTTGAGAATCCACTCCTTGTTATGCTTGTGCTCCATATCAGTAAAGAGCGTGTTCGCCATCTGTTCAGTGAGCCATATAGCTCCGGCATAGCCAACGATCGGATGTCGATACAGTCCCGCACGGTCGTAAGTAGGGAACCCTACTCGAACCATTGGAATATCGTAGTCGATGGCAATAAACCGGCCCTTCGAGTGACCAAGAATAAGATCGAGTTCAAGTCCCTCGTTCTTGATCCTGTTTTCGAGCTCCCAGAAGTCGGCATTTGTAATAATCTCCATCTCGTAGTCGACCTTTTCCTTAAGCGCCAGGATACGTGGGTCGTTAGGGTAGGAGAGGTTGTCGTCACCAAGAAGAAGCAGTACGGGCTTCATTTCCAGATCAAGACAGAACTCTGCAAGACCGATAACAAGATCAGGGTTGCCGTAAATCGCAACTTTTTTGTCAGCAAAAAACATATGCGTGAGATCGGTCAATGCGTCAATGGCAATTCCACGTTCACGGACAAGCGATTGAGGTATTGGCTTCCCTGTCATTTTTTTCAGATTCTGCAAAAAGGTATCCGTGTTACGAATGCCGATAGGAGACGGCCCGATAATGGCAGGAATATCGAACTCCTTTTCAAGGAATGCGGCAGCCTTTCCACCTTCATACTTGTGGAGGGCAATTGTTCCAAGAGCATTACCAGTCTGTATCAGATCGTCGATCGTTGTATTTCCGTAGGAGACCGAGTTTCCATCAGGCATCAGAGGCGAATCAAAGCTTTCGATTTCAAACAGAACATTCGCCTCAATCTGCATCTCTGATAACAGGTGCTTCAGAGCAGTAACGTCACCTGGGTTGACCCATCCGGTAATAAGGTTGATCTTTTCGCTTGTTTTGTCTTTTTTTGCAAAGTAGCGGACAAAATCTCTCACAGCAACATCATAACCGCTCACCATGCTTCCAACAAAACTTGGGGTATGAATCGGAATAAGATGCACTTCGCGCCCTGCATATTTTTCCTTCAACAGCCCCTCATTAAGCTTGATAACCACACCGTCAACATCATCTCCAATAACTTCTGTGGAGCATGTGGTAATGATTGGTATGACTTTTACATCAGGGTATCGCATCAAGAGCACATCGACGGCTTCTTCAACACGATTCAGCGCTCCAAATACCGCGCCGTCCTCATGGAGCGATGAAGATGCGATTTCGAAACTTTCCTTCAAATGCTGGGAGATCAGCAGGCGAACAAACATCACGCATCCCTGCCCTCCATGAACTATGCCAATACAATCCTTTACGCCTATACTCACATACTGGGCGCCGGCAGGCTGACAGGTAAATATAGGGTTGATGGTGCCGACGCGCTCTTTCTGTTTTATTTCACAACTCATAATCGTTACATTTATTGGTTATACATCGGCTGAAACGGTTCGGTAATCAATATCGAGGGTCTGTAAGCTCGGCATTGAGAGAGCCTGTGATAGTCACAAAGTCTATCCTTTCCTTCAGGCCCTGCATCAGCAGTTTAATATCCTCTTTACTCATTGCGGTCAGCCACTCGTAACGGCTGCGAAAACCCTCCGTCAAGCTTAAAGCATCCGCCCAGTAACAACGATCAGCGGGAGTTTCAAGCTCAACAGGCTCATCACACAGGAGCTGTGTTGCTTTTTTAAGGATATTTTCATTTTGAGTCTTTCTGTCCCAAGCCCGTGAATGAAACTGCCAGAGACATTTTTTCATTATATAATCCTCAAGCTGGGCAACTTTCTCTTTCAAATTTTCCATAGTTTAGGCTCCTCTCTTACTTTTTAAATTCCGGATATGTTTTCTTGCGCAAATCTGAGACGCTGTCATATTTGCCAGTATACTGCCGTAGAGTGGCTGAAGAAACCACCTCGTCGCTTAAATTCACATCAGAGAGCATTTTTGCCGTTTGAAATCCTGTGCCTATAGAAATTTCATCATTACTGATATCCAAGTTAGAAAGCTGATGGATTGGCGAATAAATCGCATTGTAAATGTCGCGGGCAAACCTTACCCATCCCTCATACCCTTTGTAGGGACCGTTGTGGTAGGCATGTGCATTGAGATAAGGAACCCGAATCTTTTTGGCAACCTCTCCAGGACGTTTACCGGTAAAAATGATATCCGGTTTGAGCGTCATCATAGCTTCCAGCCCTTCGAGTTCATTTGGATCATCGAAAGCAAGTGCTCCAACTTCACAGCGAGCAATACCCTTTTCCATATCACCCTGATGACCGAATTTCGTATAGACCGAAACAATATCAACACCCATCTCTTCATGCAGCACGTTTGCCCAGTGCCACAGTTTTGATCCTCCCGGCCAGAGACATACCTTTTTGCCTTTCAGGCGTTCCTTGTACCAGTCGAGTTCAGGTTTCCATCGGGCTGTCTCTTCATCAATAATAGTTTGGGCTCTGTCTTCAATACCGAAAAATAAGCCGATTTTTCTGAGTGATGCCGATAGTGGCTCAAACCCAAACCCTTCGATATCCAAACGGGGTATCCCGTATTTCACTTTCAGTTCATTGCAGATATACTCGGCAGATCGGGCGCATTCAAGCACGTTAAGATGTGCGCCGTGCATAGCCCTGAGATCGTCGTAGGAGCCGTTACCGGTAAAGGTTGAAAGAACCTGAACACCCATTCGATTGAAATAGTCGATCATAACCTCCTGATCGCCCTGTATGTTATACTCACCAACATAGTTGATGACATAGTCGCCGGTGATTTTCGGCTCAACTGTGCCAACCTTTTTTTTGATCCAGGCTATATTGATTTTATGATGCCCACCTGACTGGCTTGGCCCTGCAAATCCAGGAGAGTTGCAGACGAAGATGTCGACATCAGGCATCTCTTCCATAACCTCATCGGCAATCGCGTCAACATCATCACCAATCAAGGCTGTTGCACAGGTCTGGTAGATGGTCATCCGTTTAATCTCAGGGAATGCCTTGAATGCTTCGATGATGTTTTGCTTAAGTACCTTTTCAGCACCGAAAACGATATGCTTCTCTTTTACATCAGAGGCAAAGGTATATTTGAGCTGAAAGTTATCGTTATCACTGGTATAACGCTTGGTTTGCCAGGTGTCATATGTGCAGCCAACGGGTCCATGACTGAGATGGATAACATCTTTCATCGGCGTACCGATAACATGCTTGGCTCCGCAGTAAGCACAACCGCGCTCGGAAATTGAGCCTGGAATGGTATTGAGATATCCAAGAGGAAGGGCATGTGTCAAATCCTCACCTGGTCCTTTTACTACTGCATGCTTTTTCCTTTCAGGAATACATTTGCTGCATTCAAACTCATGATATGGCATAATTTCTTCCTCTCTATTTATAGTTAATTTTCTTACGCGATAGCTTGGTCACCCTCTTCATTGGTTCTTACTCTCACGACATTATCTACCGGAGACACAAAAACCCTGCCATCCCCAATCTGACCGGTCTGATTAACCTTGATGATTGCCTTTACAATCAGGTCAACATCATCGTCATGCACTGTTAACGAGATAAGCCGCTTCGGGATGTATCTCATCCCTCCACTTCTGGCCAGAATATCCGCAGGCAGTTCACAATTGACTTCGCCGGCAATGCCACGCTGTTTTCCCCTCCCCATGACTGATACTGCAGTGAACGCCGGATATCCCAGTTTATCGAGCACATCCTTTGTCTTGCTTACTTTTTTGGGGCGGATGATTGCCATTATTTCCTTCATCGTTCGGGGCCTCCTTATATGCCTGTTTCGCCGGTACGTACGGTGTACGTGGCGTCAACTGGGGTTACAAAAATTTTACCGTCTCCAAAATTACCGGTATAAGCATTTACTTTGATGAGATCGACCACTTCATCCACAGCATCTTCCTTTACTACCAGCATGATCATGACTTTAGGCAGCTCATCATAGTGGACATCCCCGATTTTTATTCCTTTCTGCTTGCCACGCCCAAAAACATGCATTTTCGTCATTGAAAAAAATCCACCTTCAGCCAATCCTTCTGATATTATGTCGGCAGCCTCAGGGCGTACCATTGCTCTTATCATTTTCATAACTATTGTTCCTTTTTGTTTGGTATTAATCAACAAGACCGTATTTAAGCACCATCTCTTCCAACTCAGGCATAGTAAGAGGCTTGGGAATCACAAACATTTCATTCTGAATAATCTTGCGAGCCAACTCACCGTACTCTTTCGCCTGATCAGAATCCGGTGCAAATTCAATCACGGTTTTTCTGTTGAATTCAGCTTTTTGGACGACGTTGTCACGGGGGACAAAGTGAATCATCTGCGTGCCGATTGCCGCCGCAAATTCTTCGATAAACTCCCTCTCCTTATCAACCTTGCGACTGTTGCAGATAATGCCACCCAAACGAACTCCGCTCTGCTTGGCATATTTCACCAGTCCTTTGCAAATGTTGTTGGCTGCATAGACCGCCATCATTTCACCGGAAGCCACGATATAAACCTCCTGAGCCTTTCCATCCCGGATCGGCATGGCAAACCCACCGCATACCACGTCACCAAGAACATCATAAAACACATAGTCCAGATCTTCAGTGTACGACCCATTTTCTTCCATCAAGTCAATAGCGGTAATGACTCCACGACCGGCACAACCGACACCAGGCTCAGGGCCCCCAGACTCAACACAACGGATGCCTTTAAAGCCAGCCTTCACCATTGACGATGTTATTTTTTCCGCACCTTCATCACGGAGCACATCCATTATCGTAGCCTGGTTCATTCCGCCAAGAATCATACGAGTCGAATCGGCTTTCGGGTCGCAACCGTGAATGAAAACCTTCTGGTCGTAATAGTGAGCCATAGCCGCAGCGGTGTTTTGCTGTGTGGTGGATTTGCCTATGCCACCTTTTCCGTAAAAAGCAATTTTTTTCATAGCGATAGTTTTAATGAGAGTGAATGCGCCGGTTATGAGCTTATCGTTAATTGTCTTTGTCCTAATCCTCACCCCTCATGAATTGCAAACTGCGTGCCAAGATTTTGAAAAGCTCTTCAACTCATGAAAACGTTACATGTTAAAAGTTCTGCAAAAAAGCCTTCTTAAATGAGTTAAGCGTTTATTTAATAGTAGTTTATGCGGCAAGCAATTTACCTTGAATTGGAAGTAATTCAGCCACTTCAAATGTGATATTCAGTCAGCATTGACGTGAATAATTGTGCAAATATTGAACAGTTACGCACAAAATTTTATTATTTCGTTCCCAATTGAACAAAAGTCTTTATATTGTTAAGGTTAAAGCAATAAATTCCTTAAATATTTAGTTATACCTGAGCTACAGCAAAGAACTTAATGACTTCATTTGAAGTGCGCTATATTTTTATATATATAGCGACTTATACGCAGAGAGGATGACAAACTGAGGTCAAGTCTTCTTGAATGTTTCTCTCAGAATGTTCTGTAATGAAATTTTTTTACATAGCGCTATATATATTAAGCTATAACGATTCCTTTGCATCACATGAAAATCTTAGCTCTTTATGTCCCTGAAATAGTCGTGATGGCCATAGTGTCATCGG
This sequence comes from Chlorobiales bacterium, assembly GCA_026390855.1. Lineage (GTDB taxonomy): Bacteria > Bacteroidota > Chlorobiia > Chlorobiales > Chlorobiaceae > Chlorobium. The sequence goes on from JAPLFE010000079.1 coordinate 44,601, forward strand.
GACACATAGCGGTTGATTAAAAAGTGTAATAATGAAAAGTCTTTCACTGATACTGATTTGTCTGCTGATTCTCTCGCTGGTAAGTCTCTTTTCCATCGGCATAGGGAGATATCCGGTTTCGCCAGGAGACTTGTTTTCATGGCTAAGCACAGGTCATTCCAGTGATGACAATCTTCAGGTTATTCTTTTCAACATTCGTTTACCCCGGCTCATAGGCGCTATAGCAGCCGGCGGAGCACTCGCAATGTCTGGAGCAGCCTATCAGGGGATGTTCCGCAACCCGATGGTGAGTCCCGATATACTTGGTGTCAGTTCAGGTGCCGGATTTGGAGCGGCACTGGCCATTTTACTCTCATTGCCAGTGGCAGGCATACAGCTCTTCTCTTTTGCCGGAGGAATCACTGCTGTGTTGATTGCCGTCAGTGTCAGTAAAACAATTGGACGCAGCCATGACTCGGTTCTCGTTCTGGTGCTTTCAGGCATCATTATTTCCTCACTTTTCGGTGCACTCCTCTCGATGCTGAAGTATATCGCAGATCCTGATGACAAACTTCCAGCAATCACCTACTGGCTCATGGGGAGTCTTGCCAATATTCGCATGAACGATCTCTGGGTTATTCTTCCTGTCCTGATTGCCGGGAGTATTCCCCTGATGCTTGTCAGCTGGCGCCTGAATGTGCTCTCCTTCGGTGAGGATGAGGCTCGATCGCTCGGAGTTCACACAGGATGGATGCGTGTCATTATTATTCTTTCGGCAACCCTTGTTACGGCATGTATTATATCCGTCAGCGGTATCATTGGATGGGTGGGTCTTATTGTTCCCCATCTTGCCAGATTTATTGCAGGGCCGAATCATCGCCTGCTTTTGCCGACATCCTTCCTGTTTGGCGGCATTTTCATGCTTGTTGTCGATGACATCGCCCGTTCACTCGTTTCAGTTGAAATCCCCATTGGCATCATAACGGCCATCCTCGGTGCACCATTTTTCATCTATTTCCTGAAACGTTCAGCTAAAAAGTCATGGTAATGGAGAGAAAAATATCGCTTGACCTCAGGCGTGCGGATTTGGGGTATGAAGGCAGAGTGGTTTTACACGATATAAATCTCTCCATTCAGTCCGGTGAAATTGTCTGTCTCCTTGGCCCGAACGGTGTAGGAAAAACCACACTTTTCAAAACCATCCTTGGCTTTATTAAACCCATAGCAGGATCAATCGTCATTGATGGGCGGAACATTGCCCAGTTTGCACTCAAGGATTTTGCACGACTTGTTGCTTACGTGCCGCAGGTTCACAACTCCCCATTTCCTTATAAAGTGCGTGATGTAGTTTTATTCGGACGAACAGTACATCTCGGGTTGTTTGCTTCACCGGGCCAAAAAGACCGTGAAATTGCAAACAGCTTTCTTGACCTGCTTGAGATCCAGCATCTCGCTGACCGATCATTTACAGAACTGAGCGGCGGTGAACGGCAGATGGTCATTATCGCTCGTGCACTCACCCAGGAAGCCAAATTTATCATCCTTGATGAACCTACCTCAAATCTTGATTATGGGAACCAGGTACGGGTTATCAGGAAAATCAAAGAGATGAGAAAACAATCGGTAGGTATTCTCATGGCCACGCACTCACCAGACCATGCGTTTATGATTGGCTCAAAGGTCGTTGTAATGGACAATGGATCGCTCTACCGGTATGGTACGCCTGAGGCTACGCTTACTGAGGAGACTCTTAAAAAAATATATGGCGTGGATGTTGATGTTTTTGATACCCCGTCGAATGGCACCTGTAGGCGAAAGATATGTGCCCCGGTTATGGATTTATAACATAAAATCTCTCTTAACACAACAATATTTATTATGTACCGATCAGCAGCCAAACAGTCATCAGCAGCACTTATAGCGCTCTTATTGGCTCAGAGTCCCTCAGTTCTTCATGCAGAACCCTTTGTTCTTGATGCAATCAATGTTACAGCAGAAAGCTCAAAGAGGGAAGACTTAAAGCCTGAAAGTATCACCAATCCCTATCGTGTTGAATCAACAGCCCGTTTTGGTACTGAGGTATTCACCCAAAAAGATATAGAAGCATACGCGCCTAAAGATATTTTTGACCTTTTGAGTAAAGCTGCCGGGTTGAACTTGACCTATCAAGGTAGACGAAGCCCGTTTTTTTTGGACCAGCGTGGGGGCGGTCAGCTGACCTATATTCTTGATGGTGCGGTTTTACCCCCTTCATCCAACCGTATTTTGCAAAAACTACCTATAGCGGACATCGAAGAGATTCAGGTTGTTCGGGGGTCAACTTCTCTGAATTTAGGGCCAACCATTGCTATCGGTGCCGGAAACACTGGTTCGGGACTGAATACCGGCTTTGTGGTTATCCGCACAAAACGCCCCACCAAAACCGAGGGAGTACTCTCTACCTATGGAGAAAAATCGCCTTCCCTACCTCTTGCGAGTGGCGAAAGCCTCTATACCGGCACTCATTTCGGCTCATCGACCTTATCCAGCAGCGGGTATATCGCCGGAGGCCTGTCAAATTATAACAGACCGAGTAATGATACCTGGTTTGACGGTCAGGATGGACAATCGGGGATGATCAATGGTGGGTTCCAGGTTGGAAAATTCAATCTTAATTATACTGGCTATACCGATACAGGCTCTCTTGAGATGCAGAGGGGCGTTACCTATACTGGAGCACTGGATAGCTCCAAGTGGTATTATGATCCACTGAAAACAACCATTCTTTCATCCGATATGAGCATGTCATGGAGCAAAGAGCAGGTTACCATTTTTTCTCTTTTCAAAACCAAGTATGAACAAAACGAACATAACGAAAGCTTTATCAATGCCACCTCGTCAATAAGGAACTATTCAGAAGAGTCAAGCGGATTAAGCCTTCGGCACAATGCACAATTTGGCGATGCACTTGTGCAGATTGGCGGACAACTTTCCAGCAGCAACGGTTTTGGACCGAATCTCAGCAACCCATACAACAACTTTGATACCACCATTAAAGGATGGTCGAGCTCAATCGAACAGAAGCTTTTTAATGGAGAGTTTACCCTTGATGCAGGATATCGTAGGGACGTCAAACACATAAATGTCTCAAGTACCAGCGCATCAAGTAATCTGGCCAACCGCGATGTCGATATGGCTCCATCAACTGTCTATGCGTTCGGCGCTCGCTGGCAGATCAACGATCTTTTGGCTCTTAATGGAAGATATTTTCAGGGCGATGAAGGCGATTCGGGAGATTTCACCCTGAAAACCCAAAACGGGTCAGCGCTGCATGCTGAAAAACAAAAGAGGATTGAACTGGCTCTTGAAGCAACCCCTTCAACATATTTCAAACCTATGTTGACCTGGTTTGACTACGACATTAAAAACCAGAAAACAGCATCAACAGCCACTTATGTATCAGGTGGCAATACCTACTACTATTACACCGAAGCAGATGCGCTCCGTAAGGGAATTGAGGTCGCCATCAAAGGAAATGTTGCCTCAAGCACCTCATACAGCTTTTCGTGGACGCATATGTTAACCAACAATACAACAACGAGCGGGCTGATTTCTGATGCCATCGGGGTTTCGACTCCAGAGAATTACTTTACCGCACTATTGAGCCACTCCTGGGATAAGTACCGCGCCAATATGTCGATGAAACAAGTTAGTTCATGGCAGACAACAGCCAGCCCGGTCGGTATTCTGAACGCCGATCTGGGAGGCTATACCACGATTGATGCCAATATCATGAGAGATTTTCTCTTCAGTGGCTACAAACTCACCACAACGGTATACGGACGCAATCTTGGCAACGAGCACTATGCAACCCGCTATGTCACGGGTTACTATCCTGATCGTGGACGCACAGTTGGTCTGGAAGTAAGCCTGGCTTTTTAAAGTAATTTTTCAACATGAGGAGTTAGCGATGTACACCATGAATGCAGTGGAATACAATGAAAAGGTGATGAAAGGCCACTTCAGGAAAATTTATCCGGTAATCGCTCAGCAGATTGTTGAGCGAACCGGCATTACCAACGGCCATTGTATTGACCTTGGCGGCGGCCCTGGAATGCTTGGAATATCGCTTGCCAAGCTCACTGGTTTGAGCGTTACCATCTTCGATCTGATGCCGGAATGCGTTGCATTGGCTTTGGAAAACAGCATCGAACATGGGATTCAGGAGAGGGTGACCGCTCTGCAGGGAAAAGCTGAGCTCATGCCTTTTGCCGATAACTCGATAGACCTCGTTGCAAGCCGGGGCTCAATCTTCTTTTGGGAAGATCAGCAGCAGGGTTTGTCGGAAGTCTACCGTGTGCTTCGACCAGGAGGCTGGGCCTATATCGGTGGGGGATTTGGAACTATTGAGCTTTTGCTTGAAGTGCAGGCTCAAAGAGAAAATGATCCTAAGTGGGACAAAGAGCGTAAAGAGCGATTTGCAAAAAATCCCCCTGGACATTTTGAAGCCATTTTAAAAAACCTTGGCATTGAAGGAGTTGTGGAACGAGGAGATGCAGGGATGTGGATCATTTTCAAGAAACCAAACCCACTGGTATGAAAAGAGAGTATAGAAAACAGGTGCGGTCAATCCTGCAAATCGTTGTACCGCTTTTTCTTGTGGCGCTTGCAGCATGCAATTCCTCTGAACATAAGCCACTGCAGCCCACTCATGAGGTGACTGATATGGCCGGGCGTAAAATGCTTGTGCCCGACACCATCCGGCGTCTCTATGTGAACAAGCCCGGCAGTATTCTTATGTATGCAATTGCACCTGATTTGCTGGTGAGCCGGTCGTTATGGATGAATGACGGAACAAAGAAGTTTTTGACGGGCTCATACCTTCAGTTGCCCTTCATGGATGGTTCAGCTGAGGAGATTGTCAAGCTCAAACCAGACATCATTATTTCCAGTTTCAACATTAATCCAAAAACAAGGGATGAGTCCGATAAACTCAGTAAAAAGACCGGCATCCCTGTCTTTATGGTTGAAATGGATATGGCCAAGTATGAACCGACCTTCAAGATCCTTGGAAAGCTTCTGAATCGTCAAGCTCAGACAGACCGGATGATCGGGTTTCTCCATAACTATATCGACAGCATTGCGGTAAAGGCGAAGAGCATACCTGAGAAGCAAAAGATTCATGTTTATTACGCCGAGGGCGGACGAGGCCTCAATACCGATCCTTCAGGTTCTTTCCACAGCCAGATTCTTGATGTTGTAGGCGCTGTAAATGTAGCGCAGACAGGTGTTGTTGCCGGGCAGGGAATGAGTGCTGTTTCGATGGAGCAGATTCTTCTATGGAACCCTGAAATCATTCTCGTCTGGACAGGAATGAACACATCGATGACAACCCTGCAATACATCAAGAGCGACAACCTCTGGGCTAAAACTCGGGCAGTTAATAACAACAAGGTCTATCAAATACCATTTCAGCCTTTTGGCTGGTTTGACCGACCTCCCGGCACCAACAGGATTATGGGAGCGATCTGGACGGCAGAGTTGCTTTATCCTGATGTCTATCATTTCGACCTGAATAAAATCACGCGTGAGTATTTCGACATTTTTTATCATCACAGCCTGACTGATAATGAGCTTGCAGAAGTACTGCACCCGAATCCGGAACAACTTAAAAGCCAAAAATCCAGCAACCATTAAATCCATATTGCCATGCAAAAACTTTTGGACATGACGGAAAACAGCGGCGGTGTGCTTGCCGTTTGCGGAGCACCGGCGCTTCATAAAAAAAAGACAGGGAACGGTGTACCCCTGCTCAACAAGGGCGCACTCAACCTATACATGAATATGCCATGCCCTCTCAAGGTTGTAACAAAAATGGTAATCAGTGAATTTGCCGACCTTTATAATGCATCACATGAGATTCCTATTTATTCGCCTATGCTGCATGATGGTGATTCAAAAGGAATTGAAGGCGAACTGAAAGCCGCCCAGACTGAAGATGACCTCCCTGAAGTGCTCGTTGCATCAGGATTGCATACCGTGCTCTCCAAAAATTTCAGAGAGCGGTTTATCGATACCGGCGTTTATACAGGAATAACCAGCAGTGCAGCTCTGGGGAAAATGCCCGAAACATTTCAGAGGCTTGTTACGGATCACAATATAGGCATTTACGGTATAGGCTACTGGAGCATTGTTCTGGATTTATCGATCAATCCCGAGGTTCCCAATCCCCGTCGCTGGACTGATCTGGTTGATCCTCGCTATAAAGATCTTATGACAGTGCATGGCTATAATGGCAAGGCAAGTATTGCAACGCTTTTAATGTTTTTGAAGGAAAAGCTCGGCAGCAATGCAGCAACAGATTTCGCCATCAATATCAGGAACGTCTGGCATTTTGCTGAAATTCTCAAACGCCTTGACTCTGCCGAACCACGCCGTACCCCGTTTAATCTTTTGCCGAATGCAGCAAGCGTTCAGATGCCATCACGCAAGCAGGGGGCTATTCTTGAATTTGAAGATGGGCCGGTATTAGCACCAATGCTCATGTTTGTCAAAACATCAAGAATGGAAGAGTGCAAGCCGATAGTCGATTTTTTCCGTAGCGAGACAATGCGTCAGGCATTGAAACGGGGCGACTTTTATCTGGCGGAAGATGTCGACTGGAATGAACCTTTCAGCTTTCCATCATGGGATTACCTCCTCAACAATGACTACGAGGCGCTTACAGCAATGCTTGATGTCGAGCTGAAAAAAGGGCTTCGCCCTGATGTATTCGAGACCTGATCAATTATAGACTATAACACTCCATGAAACTCATAACAATATCCGGCCCTCCATCGTCGGGAAAAACAGCAGTCTTGTCGAATGTCATCAAATCCCTGAAAGCTTTCGGGTTACATGCGGGGGCTGTCAAATATGACTGTCTTGCCACAGAAGATGATGCGGTATTCCGTGCGCTTGGCATTCCTGTGCAAACCGGGCTTTCCGGTAACCTCTGCCCTGACCATTACTTTGTAAGCAATATCGAGGAGTGCCTTAAATGGGGTTTTTCGCTGAATCTTGATGTTCTTGTTTCCGAAAGCGCAGGGTTATGTAACCGCTGTTCTCCACACATCAAAGGTGTTCTGGCGGTCTGTGTCATCGATAACCTCATGGGAGTTGCTACTCCCAAAAAGATCGGCCCCATGCTCAAGTTTGCTGACATCGTGGTCATTACCAAGGGCGATATCGTCTCTCAGGCCGAACGCGAAGTCTTTGCCTTTCAGGTTCGCCGGGCAAATGCAAAAGCAAAAATCATGCATGTCAACGGCATTACCGGCCAAGGGGCAAGTGAATTGACCTCTCTGTTTCTCAATGCGCCTGACACCCCAAAACTTGATGGAGAAATTCTGCGGTTTTCCATGCCGGCAGCCCTATGCTCCTACTGCCTCGGCGAAACCAGAATCGGTATGGAACATCAGCTTGGCAACATAAAACGAATAAAACTTAAGCAGGAACAGCTATGATGACTATCCTTGAAAAGCAAATAGAGGTATTGAAATCTGAAGTTCCGCAAGTCACCGACTTTTTCAGTGATTACGGAATCATTTTGGATGATGGCGGTTTCACGCTCGGTGAGTACCTGGAGCAGCTTCCGGAAGACTTCTATGAAGATATTGGCATTGATCAGGTAACACTTCTTGAAAATCTTGATGGATTTCTGAATCAGCTCAACCTGTTGCAAAACACTGAGGCCCCGAAAGTTTCAGAGATCACCATTATCGGGGGTCATGATAAAACCGGCAATCCGGAACATGTTGAGTTGAAACTCATACGAGGTTCTGTAACAAGCATTGTCGGGCCTACCGGTTCAGGCAAAAGCCGTCTGCTTGCCGATATCGAATGGATGGCCCAGAATGATACCCCAACGGGCAGGATTATCCGGGTTAACGGGAAAAAGCCTGATCCGGAACTCCGCTTTTCTCTTGAATACAAGCTTGTTGCACAGCTTTCGCAGAATATGAACTTTGTGATGGATACAAAAGTAGCCGAGTTCATTGCCATGCACGCTGAAAGCCGGATGATCGAAAATGCCGAAGCTATTGTTGTCGACATCATTGCTCAGGCTAATCTCTTGGCGGGAGAATCCTTTACAGGGCAAACTCCGGTAACGGCACTTTCAGGTGGACAATCACGAGCGCTTATGATAGCCGATACAGCATTCCTGAGCACCTCGCCAGTTGTTTTGATTGACGAAATCGAAAATGCCGGCATCGATCGCAAAAAAGCACTCTCTCTGCTGGTAAAAAAAGAGAAGATCGTCCTTATGGCAACGCACGACCCCATTCTGGCTCTGATGGCTGAACAACGTCTCATCATCAAGAATGGAGGAATTCATAAGATCATCACCACAACAGCAAAGGAAAAAGAAAATCTTGCCAGGCTGGAAGAACTCGACAACAAGCTTATGTCGTTGCGTACCCGCCTCAGAAGCGGAGAGCTGATTGAGGAATCATAATGCCAAAAATGGGATCCTTTGTCCGGGTATTGAGGCCAGCATGTTTTTATCGTGACGAATACCTTGATACAGAGCGTTTGCTCAAGCTTCGGTATGGCAATCTTGTTCTTCGTCATCAGTCACATTTATTTTTATGCCAGGGAGTCGGTTTTGCTGTAGTGCTTCTTGTTCTTTTCTGGATTGTTACTGCTAACTGGGACATCATTGCCTCCGGAAGAGGGTTCTCCGACAAGGGATCTGCTGGTGACAGCTATGAACAGGTTACCAGCGTCATTAATCTTGTCCTCCCTTCTCCGTCTGTCCCTGAAAATACTACTTCACCCTCATTGGTAGTGGCGGAGCAGCCTAAAGTTGGTAAAATCATAAAGGTCAGTCAGAAAGAGATGTCCCTTGATGACTCTGCAGCAACACAGCAAGAACTTAAGAACGTCATTCAGAATAATAATGGAGCTGGTTCTGGAAATGGACTTGAATCCTCGGGTATTGAAGGTCTGGGAGGGGAAGGATCCATGTTTGGATCTTGCGATAAAATGCCAGGGTTTCTTGATCAAATAAAACCTGCCTATCCCGAGGCTGCAAGAATCGCCGGGATCACTGGAAAGGTTTTTGTTAAGGTTCTGATAGCGGAAGACGGTCATCCAATGAAAGCAATAGTGACGAAACGAATTCCTGCAGAGTGTCTCGTTTTTGACGGCGTTGCACTGAAATCAGTGGTTGATTCAAAATATTATCCCGGCATCAAGAACGGAAGACCAGTAAAAGTATGGTGTGTTGTTCCAATCAGTTTTCAGCTTAATTAGGACTTACCCAATATGTCCTCCATGCTAAAAAACTAACTATGTACTGCATACTTTATAGAACCACAAGAACGCCTGTATTTGAAGTGAAACAGAGAGAGTAGTTACATTGAGCCAAAGATGCAATAGCAACATTTCCATAAATAATGCTTCACATATCGAAGGTGAAATGCAAAAAAAAGAAATCAAGCTTGATGCAACTATCTGGGCTCAGACAGGACAGAACAAGTTTCTTGGTGGTGACAGAATAACACTCCTCGAAAAAATAAATGAGCTTGGATTGATCAACAGTGCAGCTAAAGCTTTAGGCCTGAGCTATAAAACCGCGTGGAATCCTGTCAATATGGTCAATAACCTCTCCGAACAACCTCTCGTAGATCGAGTCATAGGAGGGAAAGGTGGCGGAGGCACCATTCTGACAAAAGAAGGAAAGAACGTTATCGAACAGTTTCGCGTTGTTCAGATAGAGCACAGAAGGTTTCTTAAGAATCTCAGGGACGTCTGGGCGGTTCTAATCTTCATCAATTTTTACGGAGGCTATCAATGAAAGTCAGTGCTCGCAATGTTTTTTCAGGCACCATTGAAAAAATCACACGAGGAGCGGTAAACGCCGAAGTCATCCTTCTGATCAGCGAAGGAACTCGCATCACCTCAATCATTACCAACGGTGCCATTGACAATCTCAGTCTGAAAGAGGGTATGAATGCTTATGCCATCATCAAAGCCAGTTCTATCATTATTGGCACTGATTTGGAAAAATCAAAAATAAGTGCACGGAATATCATATCCGGTAAAATCAGCAAGATCATCGAAGGCCCTATCAGCAGTGAGATCGATGTTGAAGTTGGAGGAAGCAATGTCATTTCCGCTACTATCACCCATGGTAGTTCAGAAAAACTTGCCCTTAAAAAAGGAGAGCTAGTCTCTGCAATATTCAAGGCGTCTAGCGTCATCATTGGCATCAACTGAGTCTGACAGTTTTTCGGCTTTTTTAAACTGAATAAAGCCAAGCAGCAACTATGCCGTTTGGCTTTTTAGTTACATGATTGTTGTTTTAGAACTGAACTATAGATCTCTCTGCTCAACACATTCACCTCACTATTGATCAAGCAAAAAATTAATCGAGAACCAAGCTATAGAACTATCGGACATTACCCTGAAAGTTCAAATAAGTCTCCTGAACGACGATGCCTTGATTGCTGCAAAAATAGTTGTCCCTGAGGTGATATTCAGCTCATCGACTGCCGACTGAACAATTTCAGCAACAAGTTTTTCCCCATTTATAAAAAGAACAATACCCACTCTCCCTTCTGAATTGAACATTTCCATAACTCTGCCATGCAGAAAATTGCGGGCACTGATGGCTTCAGGATGCTTTTTAAAAAGTATAATTTCTCGGGAAGAAAGTTCAAACAGTGCATCCCCATTGAGTTTTCCATCTGAAACAAGCAGGATATTGTCTCCCCACCGGTAAGAGAATAAACCGTTCTGATCAACAGGATTAGTAAGACGCAGGAGATTAAGATAACCTTTCTGGCTTTTTGCCATTCTGTTTCGTGCAAGTCCTTCTGGAGTAGTCTCTTCAACAAGTCGTCCGTTGTTCAACACAAGAACCCTCTCAGTCAATAATTG
>JAPLFE010000079.1:55523-67525 GCA_026390855.1 Chlorobiales bacterium
AATAATTGAATCTCTGTCAACGAATACGATATAAACATGTACGGAATCAAGAACTCTTCACTTACACTCATGAGATAGGGAATAATCTGGAATCGAAGCGTATCATCAAGAGCTGTAAGAGGCTCATCCATATGCAGAAGCCGAGGGTTTGCAAGAATAGCTCTCCCGAGAGAAACACGCTGTTTTTCTACACCGGAAAGATTTTCAACGCCACGTTTAAGAAGTGGCTGGAGTTTAAGGAGTTCAATAAGCGGTTTCCGGCCGGATCCTTCTGTTTTCCGCACTGCACCTCTTAAAACCGTACAAAAGGTTATTTTTGACACTCAAGTGAGGAAAGAGCATTGGATACTGAAATACAATGGAAATACGCCGCCCTTCGAGAGAAATATTGATACCTTTCTGACTACTGAACAGGCAACTCTCCATCAAGAATAATTTCACCCTTGTCAGGCCGTAAAAGGCCTGAAATAAAATTTACAAGCGTAGATTTACCACTTCCCGAATCGCCAAAAATTTCGATTCGATCCTCTGAAACATCAGCATTGACCTGTATAAAAAATTTCCCCAGCTTTTTTTCAAGATCAATATGGAGTTTCATAGAAAGCTCCTCCGATTGAGTTGTTTACCAAAAACTTCATGCAGCAAAAGCACCGCGACAGAAATAACTACAGAGATCATGCAGAGTGACAGCGATACAGTAATTGTCAGCAAACTATCTTGCCATGAAGCTCCAAGACTTCGTGATACCTCAATAAGCTGCAGGTCGATCGCCTCCAGACCAAGACGGATTGAGCGGACAAGCAAAGGAAATCCGACGGTAGCCGAGGCAATAACCGCGGAAGATCGATCAGAACTTCCAGAACTATTTTACCTCTGAATGTTTTGAACACAATCAGCCATGCTGTAACAAACCCGCAAGGGAATGCAAAGGCTGTCGTCATAAGCGCAATTTTCAGCGACAGCCAAATGGCAGTTATATCTTCCGGTGTTAACTGTATGTATTCAAAAACGAAAAAAAGATCATTTCAGGGCAAAGCCGTATTTACTGAGAACCGTTTTTGCCTCATCTCCCTGCAGGAAGGTATGGAAAGCCTTCACCTCATCGTTCTTTGCTCCTTTGATTGTAATCGCCAGCGGGTAAACGACTCTTGAATAAAGTTCCTGCGGTACAGTAAAGAGAAGCCTGGATTTTTGAGCCTGCAGCGCATCAGTTTTGTAGACAAAAGCACCATCAACCTCACCAAGTTCCGCATACATAAGGCACTCGCGGACATCTTTAGCCATGATAAGCTTGCTTGTAAGCTGAGCGGCAACACCTGTTTTTGTCATTGCCGCCATTGCATATTCTCCGGCAGGAACACTCTTCGGGCTCCCTATGGCAATCTTATCCAGTTTCATGAGGTCTTTCATAGAGGTCACTTTTTTACTCGTGGTACCAACAAAGACAAGCGAGTTGTAGGTAAACGTCTTGATGCTTGCGGCATCGACAAGCTTTTTGTTGTTCAGATAATCAACCCATTCAGTGTTTGCTGAAATAATCAAGTCGGCAGGCCCGCCGTTTTCGATCTGACCGGCCAGAGTTCCTGAAGGTCCAAAGTTTTTCAGAAAAACAGTGCCAGGATGTTTTGCCGTGTAATTCGCCGTCAGCTCATTGATCACCTCTTTAAGACTTGCCGCTACCGAAAGGTTCAGCTCGCTGGCCATGGCTGACGTGGCCATCATAAAGAGGGTAAAACAGAGGAGCACGATCTTCTTCATTGCCTGAGTCATTATTGCGTTCATGTTTGTTCTGTTTGAGTTGTAATGCGGTACTCTTATTTTGTAAAAAAGGCTTCCTGATTTAATGCCTTATTCGTTATGACATTATCTATATATCGCTCTTAATAACCAAGACTTTTTTAAAGAATGGTCTTTTACTAAAGGAACTGCCACCACTCCCGATGCAAGGGTTAAGGTATACCCTAAAAACAAAAAAAATTCTTAGAAAATAAAGCTAAAACAATAATTAGTATTATTTATTAATGGTAATCAAGCTAATCGTATTATTTATTTTTGATTAAATAAATATTTGTCTTCATTATTACGGTTTTCATCGTATCTTGTTATTGCAATAAAATATGTGTTTTTTTGTGTTTCGTTGTATAGTCAATGTTATAATGAAGCCGTCGTTGAATGTGCGATCTCATTCTGTTATCCAAGTCTCTGGAGTAATGAGAGGGGACATATTGAGTCTCTTTTTTTCGCTATCGTTATCACCTTAATAACATATCGAATACTGTGCGACCTATGATCATCATTGCTAAGATCATAATAGCCTGAACGCTCAAAAAACCAGTACAGCCTAAACCAATATTGCCATGGAAAACTCACTAATGACAATGTCAGAGCTGATCAATAAGGTAGTTGCCGCCTGCGGAGTCAAGCCACTGATTAACAAAGGAGCTATCAACCTTTTCATGGATATGCCTTGCCACTTAAAGGTGGTAAGAAAAATGGTCATTGACGAATTTGTTGATCTCTACAATGCATCGCATGAAATCCCCATCCATTTTCCCTGGTTAATAGATGGTGATTTCAAAGGAATCGAAATCTATCTGAAATTTGCTCAAACCGAAGAGGACCTTCCTGATGTGTTTGTGGTATCAAGTTTACAGACGGTACTCTCCAGAAGGTTTCGGGAGAAGTTTATCTATACTGATATCTATACAGGAATAACCAGTGATGAAGCCTTAAAAACTATGCCGGAAGGTTTTAGCCGCCCGTTAAGGTTTAGCAATATTGGTATTTACGCGAAAGGATACTGGCGCGTTGTTTGCGATTTATCAATTAAACCACCATACGTGCCATCTCCTTCTCGTTGGAGCGATTTGGTAGATCCGCTTAAAAATCTTATAACGATTCCCGGTTATAAAGGAAGGGCAAGTATTGCAACGCTGCCATCAAATTATTTGAGAACTATCTCTTGTTTCACCCTACAATGAAACAGCTATGAATACTAAAACGGCAAAGCCCTTACACTTCTGTTCCATAAAAGAATTTAAGGCATCCCCATTGCATCCAGGAGCGGTATGCCATTCTGAAATACTATCTCCTTTATTTACTATGAGTAAAGCAGTTACTGAGAGTGAAACCTTATCGGATACACTTTCTATTCTGCTGAAAATAATGAAAGAGAATATGGGTGTGGCAAGAGGCATGGTAAATCTCTTTAACAGCAGAACCGGAAAAATATTTATTCATGACAGTATCGGTCTTACGAAAGAAGAAGAGACAAGAGGGGTATACTCAATAGGAGAAGGAATTACTGGCAAAGTAGTGGAAACGGGAGAGAGAATTGTTGTTCCGCTTATCAGTGAAGAGCCTAATTTTCTCAACAGAACCAAAAGTTTGTCCAAACTTGAATATTCAGAACGCTCTTTCGTCTGCATCCCTATTGTACGGGGCAAAAAAGTATTAGGCGCAATCAGTGTGGAGCGATTTTCTGATCATCAAGAATTACTTCATTACGATGTCGAGATACTTGGTGTTATTGCCACAATGATAGCTCAGGCAGTTGAACTCTATCTGCTTGAGAATGAGGACAAAACCTTCCTGAAAATGGAAAATGAACGATTACGGAATGCTCTGAAGGAAAAATTTCATCCCTCAAATATTATAGGCAATTCAAAACCCATGCTTGAAGTCTATGCTCTGATCAATAAAATCAACAAAACAAGATCGACAGTATTGATTCTGGGGGAGAGCGGTGTTGGCAAAGAACTTGTCGCCAGTGCTATTCATTACAATAGCCTCGAAGCAAATGAGCCATTTATTAAATTTAATTGCGCCGCTTTACCTGAAAACATTATAGAAAGCGAACTGTTTGGTCACGAAAAGGGCGCTTTTACGGGTGCAGATAAAGCAAGAAAAGGCCGATTTGAAGATGCTGACGGGGGAACAATTTTTCTGGATGAAGTTGGCGAGTTGTCTTTACCTATGCAGGCAAAGTTGTTACGGGTTTTACAGGAAAGGACGTTTGAGCATGTCGGCGGCAACAAGCCGATTACGGTAGATATTCGAATCATAGCTGCCACAAACCGGGATTTGATCAAGATGGTTGAAACCGGGACCTTCAGGGAAGATTTATACTATCGGTTAAACGTATTTCCGATTATCATCCCTCCATTGCGTGAAAGGAAAGGCGACATTATCATACTTGCAGAGTATTTTGTCTCCCATTTTGTCAAGAAATTCGGGAAAGAAGTAAAGCTGATCTCAACAATAGCGCAAGAGATGCTGCTTTCTTATTCATGGCCTGGGAATATCCGTGAACTTGAAAACGTTATTGAGAGAGCTGTTATTCTTTCAGAAGACAATATTATACACGGCAATGAACTTCCTCTGTCACTTCAGGTTCCGGTTCTTTCAGGCACAGAAAACAGCAAGACTTTTGTTGCAAAACTGGACACCATTGAATACGAAATGATTATAGAGGCTCTGTCAAGTCAAAAAGGTCACATATCAAATGCTGCTGAAAAATTAGGCCTTACCCGCAGGGTATTAAGCTTGAAAATGCAGCAGTTTGGCATTAACTATAAAAAGTACCGATAGGATTTTACGAGTATGGCGCAGCATACCTTAATAATCTACCTCTTCTTGATGGCATCCTGCAAGCGCTCAGCCACTATTGCCCCTGGATTTATCGCATTAACACGGATACCATCCCTCACACCGAAATCAGGCAGCGACTTGGTCAGATAGAGTAATGATAGCATTGACCATTCCACCGATGTTAAAATCCTCACTGCCAGTTCGCCCGCACCACGCTAACGATATTAAAAATACTCCCCTGCCTCTGCAGCAAATAGGTCCACTCTAACCGGCAGAGGCGCATGGCTCCAAAAAACTTCAGTGCAAATCGATCGTTCCACTCCGCATCGGTCAGTGCCAGAAAATCTCCTCGCTTTGTGGCGCCAGCATTGTTGACCAGCAAAATCGATCTACCCAAAACGAGCAATTACAGCGGCAACAACAAGAGGCGGATTCCCTCGGCTGCTGCTACCTGTGCGATACTGCGTCCGATTCCGCGACTTGCACTGGTAACAATAGCGACCTTGTTATACCATACAATTGTAAATCTATTATCATGCCCCACTAAGGTTCAGCAATCGTTGATTTGCTATGCCTCTGCTCACGATTTGCAGAAAATTTAAAAAGAGAACATATAAATATTGGTAATTTTATGATGAGATAAGAAAAATAACGTAATTTGACTCCATGTTTCAACAGTACCCAAAGTTGCCATGACTGGATTTGAGCGCAGGAATATTGCTTTCTTTCTTGCATGACAAGGTCCTGAAAACGCTATTATAGAGTCAATATTTTTGAAAACATGTTGTATGTTACTTTCCTTATCTAAAAGACAACAGTACCAGTACCTTGAAGGAAAGTTTTCACAACGAACAGCAGAGGAGCTGCAGGGTGAAATGCAAAAAAGAAGAGATCGGGCTTGAGGCCTCCATATGGTTTCAGAAAGCGCAGAACAAGTTTCTTGGTGGAGATAGGATAGCCCTGCTGGAAAAAATCCATGAACTTGGGTCGATCAACAGTGCTGCCAAAGCCGTTGGAATCAGCTATAAAACTGCATGGCATCTTGTCAATATGGTTAATAACCTCTCCGAAAAACCTCTTGTAGATAGAGTTACAGGTGGAAAAGGTGGAGGAGGAACCGTTCTGACAAAAGAAGGGAAAAAAGTTATCGAACAGTTTCGGGTTGTTCAGGAAGAACACCGAAAGTTTCTCCAGAATCTTGAAGGTCGTCTCGGAGAAACCAATAATCTCTATCAATTTCTAAGAATGATATCAATGAAAATCAGTGCTCGCAACGTCTTTTCAGGCACCATTGAAAAAATCACCAAAGGATCCGTAAACGCTGAAGTTATTCTTCTCATCGGTGCAGAAACACGCATCGTTTCTGTTATCACGAACGGTGCCGTTGACAACCTCAGCTTGAAGGAAGGCATGAATGCATATGCAATCATCAAATCAAGCTCCATTATTATTGCCCAGGAGCTCTACGATGCAAAATTAAGTGCTCGCAACGTTATACCTGGTAAAATCAGCAAACTTATCGAAGGACCTGTCAGTACTGAAGTTGATGTAGAAATCGGAGGCGGCAATGTCATCTCAGCCATCATTACCCATGGCAGCTCTGAAAAACTCGCACTTAAAGAAGGCGACCATACCTGTGCTGTATTCAAAGCATCAAGTGTCATCCTCGGAATAAACTAAACCAGTTCGTCAATCCTGATTGTAAGAATTCCTGTCACCCCAGCCTACTCAATCCTGTCATCCCAAACGAAACAGAGGGGAACTCTCTATTGAGTGGGTTGGGAATACAAAAACAAGTTTTTTTGCATAAAACACCTCAAAAACACGTCGAATAAACATAAAAACGAAAGTTTTTTTTGGAAATTTCCGAAAATAGAGTTAACAATTGTTAACGATAATTGAACAAAACACAACTCATGAAATCAATGACCTCGACATCAATAAAAATGTGCTGCTGCTGTTGTGGATTGCAGAAACATTCTGACAAAAGGATATCGGGGAGCACGACGTAACTCACTCATGATTGCATGAAGTAAGTAATAGTCTTTAAAGCCGGTTCTGAGATGTCAGAACCGGCTTTTTTTATGTCGTTTATCAATTAATAATACCATAACCAACGAACACACATCACCATTATGTCAAAAGCCACAAAATCAGCCGCTACATGCGTGGGCATACCATTACCGATAGTAAAACTGAACAGAGCAGTACTGCTCGTAGGGATATCAACAGCCATAATCATTCAGCAGCCATTAATAACGACAGCTCTGTTTTTCATCATTCTTTCTGCTGTAGTGTCCGGTAAAAATGGCAGCCTCATTTACATCATCGGATCACGAATATTTGCAAAGCAAAATCTGAACGCACCAAAAGAAGACCCAAAACTTATGCGATTCAATAACTCCATTGCAGCAATATTGCTTGGTGGAGCTCAAATCGCCTTCCTGGCAGACTCTCCCCTGACCGGATGGATCTTGTCTGGAGCGGTTGCAGTAGCCGCCACAGTAGCCCTCGCAGGATTTTGCTTCGGTTGCTTCCTTTTTTACCAGTTTAATTTGCAGCGTTACAAATTCTTCGGCAGCAAGCAGTCAACATTTGACGGAATGCAGGAAGAAGCCTGAAGTTGCAATGACGGGGCGACGTGGGTGAGAGGTTAAAACCAGGGTCTGCAAAACCTAAGTAATCGCAAGTTCGAATCTTGCCGTCGCCGCATTTTCAGTGAAGGTCTTTTAACTATAAACAAACAAAACAAGGAGTACATTCAGATGAGCGAAAAAAAATACCGCTTTGAAACCCTGGCCCTTCATGCAGGCCAGCCTGTCGACGCCACTCTCTCCCGTGGAGTACCGGTTTACCGTACAAGTTCCTATCTCTTTAAAAGCACAGAGCATGCAGCCAACCTCTTTGCCCTTAAAGAACTCGGCAATATCTATACAAGGTTGATGAACCCGACAACCGATGTTCTCGAACAGCGGGTCACACAGCTTGAAGGTGGTGCAGCCTCTGTTGCACTCGCATCAGGCACCGCTGCAATTTTTAATGCTATTATCACTTTGGCAGAAGCCGGAGATGAAATCGTTTCAGCCAATAACCTCTACGGTGGCACCTACACCCAATTCGATTCCATTCTCCCTAAACTTGGCATTAACGTAAAATTTGTAGACCCTAAAGACCCGCTCAACTTTGAACGGGCAATCACCGATAAAACAAGAGCCCTTTTCATAGAAACCATTGGTAACCCTGTACTCGACTACACCGACGTTAAAGCCATCGCAGATGTCGCTCACCGCAATGGCCTGCCGCTGATTGTCGATGCAACCTTCACAACTCCTTACCTGCTCAAAACAATCGATCTTGGAGCCGACATTGTCATAAACTCCCTCACCAAGTGGCTTGGAGGTCATGGTTCCGGCATCGGCGGTATCATTACTGATGCTGGACGTTTTAACTGGAAAGGCGGACGTCACCCCCTCTTTACCGAACCCGACAGCAACTACCACGGGCTTCGCTGGGCCATCGACCTTCCTGAACCGCTAGCACCAATAGCATTCGCTCTTCGCGTGCGTACCGTACCGCTCAGAAACCTCGGAGCAAGCATTTCTCCCGACAACTCATGGATCTTTATTCAAGGCATCGAAACCCTGCCTGTCCGTGTTGCTCGCCATTCTGAAAACGCTCTTATAATCGCCGAACATCTTGCGCAGCATCCTGAAGTCGCATGGGTACGTTATCCTGGACTGAAAACAGACCCATCATACGCGCTGGCTTCAAAAGACCTGAAAAATGGCTTTGGTGGTGTCGTTGTATTTGGCGTTAAGGGCGGTTATGATGCAGCGGTAAAAATCATTGACAACATTAAACTCTTCTCGCATCTAGCTAACGTCGGCGATGCAAAAAGCCTTATCCTGCACCCGGCAAGTACTTCTCATAGTCAACTGTCGGCAGAGCAGCAGCTTCAGAGCGGTCTTTCACCCGACCTGATCCGCCTCTCAATTGGACTTGAACATCCCGATGACCTTATCGAAGCTCTCGATGAAGTACTTCAGCCAGAGGGAACACAAAAAGAAAGCTGGCTTTCAAAGCTGATTAAGAAATAATCCCTTGCATTTATTAACCATAAAACCATGATAAACAAGCATCTTACAGTAAAAATACCTGAAGGGCTGCATTTCCGTGCTCTTGGAAAGATCCTTAAAATTTCCAGAGAACAGCAATGTACCGTTGTTTTTGAAAAAGAAAACGGTGAAAAAGCCAATTCAGGCTCTTACTTTGAGATGCTTGCTCTTTGCGCCATTATGGGAACCACGCTTCATGTAACGGTAGATGGCTTTAATGAAACCAATACACTGAAAATGATTGAAGAAGTATTTGAAAAAGGAGCGGGTATCTGATAATGACTAAAAACATACGAAATATCTCGGTCGTACTCGCTGATACGCAGTTTTTAACCAACGAGGCTCTGCACTCTCTTTTGTCACCGTTCTACCAGGCCTTTTACACCGTGTCAACCAAAGCCGGCTTGCAACAGTACCTGCAAAAAGAGACGATTTCGCTCATCATAACAGATTATACCCTGTTCGATTTCGACTCGATCAGCGATCTTGAAGAACTCAGAAAAACACACCCGGAGATCGGGATTGTAATTTTGACCAACTTAATAACCAACGTAAAAATAAAAGAATTACATGATGTCGGCATTCGAAACATCGTTCTGAAAACCGATGATCGCGAAGAGATTTTTCATGTCATTGATGCTGCATTGAAAGGGAAAAAATATTATTCCGGTGATGTTCTGGATATCCTCCTCAAAAAAGACGGACCTCATGAAGATGCAAGCCTTCTGACTTCTTCAGAAATTGAAATTGTCCGCATGATTGCCGCGGGGTTGTCAACAAAAGAAATTGCGACAAAAAAACACATCAGTTTCCATACCGTAATGACACACAGAAAAAATATTTTCCGTAAACTTGGAGTTTCAAGCAGCCCTGAACTGTTAATGTATGCCATAAAAGCCGGATTGATCGACAACATCGAATACCATATCTGATATACCGTTTTTGCGGTATAAAAGATACCCTTTAAAGGGGATTTATAGTTATACACTTATTGATCATCTTTTAACTTTTTCTCAAACGCCAAACCAATCAACAGCTATGGGACGTATTGCAAAAAAACTGACCGACCTTATCGGCAACACTCCATTACTTGAGCTTCAGAATTACAATAGCGAGCATAATATTTCGGCAACTATTATTGCCAAGCTCGAATATTTCAACCCCGGAGGAAGTGTTAAAGACCGCATCGGTTTTTCAATGATCGAAGACGCCGAAAAAAAGGGACTCATCAATAAAGATAGCGTTATAATCGAACCGACAAGTGGCAATACCGGTATAGCACTGGCATTTATAGCCGCAGCCAAAGGGTATCGGCTCATACTCACCATGCCTGAAACTATGAGCATCGAGCGCAGAAACCTGCTCAAAGCGCTTGGCGCTGAACTGGTGCTTACACCAGGCCCCGAAGGAATGACTGGAGCAATCAAAAAAGCTGAAGCACTTCACTCTGAATATCCGAATTCATTTGTACCCCAGCAGTTTAAAAACCCAGCAAATCCTGAAATCCACCGCAAGACGACCGCTGAAGAAATATGGAACGATACCGATGGAAACGTCGACATTTTTGTCAGCGGCGTCGGAACAGGTGGTACCATAACCGGTGTTGGGGAAGTGCTGAAACAGCGGAACCCAAACGTTAAAATTGTCGCTGTGGAACCATTCGATTCACCTGTTCTTTCCGGTGGAAAACCAGGACCTCATAAAATACAGGGTATTGGTGCCGGATTTGTTCCAGACATCCTGAACACCGCTGTCATTGACGACATCATCCTTGTGAAAAACGAAGATGCTCTGCGCACAGGTCGCACTCTTGCCCGTACCGAAGGACTCATTGTCGGCATTTCTTCAGGAGCAGCCGTTTACGCAGCCTTGCAGCTTGCGCAGCGCGAAGAAAACAAGGGAAAACGTATTGTCGTCATCCTGCCGGATACCGGTGAACGTTACCTCTCAACTCTTCTCTACCAGTTTGAGCCAGAACAGGTCAACATCTGAACAACTACTCCTCTGGGCTGAACCCTCATCAGCCCGAAGGGTCAGGAATATCCGGCAAGGAAACCAATAACGGTCTTGCCGGCTTATCTTGATAGCCTTACTATTTTTTTAAAGGATTGTTTAATAACCGGAAAAATATCCGGATTCAGGAGATTAGTAATAATGGAAATCAAAAGCAGCAGCGTCATTGAAGAAGCCATACTTCTCTTATCCAGTTCCGGGGACTCGGAATGCGACTATTTGCCGGATCAAAACCACCTGTTGCCATCAATTGCAAAGCTGAAAGAAATTGTTGAACTGCTTCGGTCCATTGTCTTCCCCGGTTATTTTGGGGAACCGGTCCTGCGGCATCAATCGCTTCCCCACCTGCTTGGAGTAAGAATTGAAAAACTCTATGGATTGTTGATAGAGCAAATCCTCAGTGTCCATCACTTTGACCCAGTTAACAACTGCTCTGTAAACGCAGCAGAATATGCTGCCGAAACCACCAGTCAATTCATCGGGATTCTTCCCGACATCAGAAAGAAATTATACACTGACGTACACGCCATATATAATGGAGATCCCGCTGCAAAAAACCATGGTGAAATCATTTTCTGCTACCCCTCCATAAGGGCTATGATTAATTACCGTGCCGCTCATGCCCTTTTGTCACTCGGTGTACCTCTTATCCCGAGATTCATCACCGAAATGGCACATTCCGAAACAGGTATAGATATTCACCCTGGCGCCCATATCGGCGACCATTTCTGCATAGATCATGGTACCGGTGTAGTCATTGGTGAAACCTGCATTATCGGCAATCATGTGAGACTTTATCAGGGTGTAACACTTGGCGCGAAAAAATTTGCTCTCGATCAGGACGGTAACCCGGCGAAAGACGTACCCCGTCACCCAATTATTGAGGATAACGTCGTTATCTACTCGAATGCCAACATCCTGGGAAGAATTACCATCGGCCAAAACTCCGTTATCGGAGGTAACGTCTGGCAGACAAGAAGTGTTCCACCTAACTCCAGGGTTCTGCAGCAGAAAGCCGTTGAAAGCAACTTTACCGATGGGCTCGGCATTTGAACACAATAACACGGATTTTTCCTTGAACAAATGACAGCCCCCGAACACCTTTAAAACTTTTCATTACTCATGTCAAACCCTCAACAGGAATCAAGCAGTCTGTTACAGCGCAGTGTAACAACTACTGTAGCAAGAAACCTTGCGAATACTACCAAGACTCCTCCCCAGATGATGTCCATAACCCCGAGATGGCTGCTTAAGCTTCTCCCTTGGGTTCATGTCTCATCCGGC
>JAPLFE010000056.1 GCA_026390855.1 Chlorobiales bacterium
GAGAGGAACGAGTGACCGGTGTGGTTGACAGGGTGACTTTTTTTAGTGAATCGTCTGGTTTCAGTGTCTTGCGTCTTATTGTAAAAGGGGAGCGTGATCCTGTGACGGTTGTAGGATGCATTGCTGCTGTTACGACGGGTCAACATGTTGAAGCTGTGGGCGGCTGGCAAAATGATAAAACCTGGGGCCTGCAATTCAAGGCAAGCCATCTGGCGGTTATATCTCCTGACACTCTTGAGGGGATAAGCAAATACCTTTCTTCGGGAATGGTGAAGGGTATTGGCCCCCACTTGGCAAAGGTGCTTATCCAGGCCTATGGTATGGAGGTTTTCTCTGTCATTGAGGATCGCCCTGAAAGACTGCTTGAACTTCCCGGTATAGGCAGAAAGCGCATGGAGCAGGTTGTAGCTGCTTGGGCTGAGCAAAAGGCTGTAAAGGAGATTATTGTCTTTCTGCATTCCCATGGGGTAGGTACGGCACGTGCGGTAAGGATTTACAGGGCTTATGGTGCAGACGCCGTTACTCTTGTGCGTAATAATCCATATCGCCTGACGCTTGATATACCGGGGATTGGATTCAAAACTGCCGATCAGATTGCACTGAATATTGGCATACCCTCGGATTCTCCCCTTAGAGCCCGTGCTGGTATCGCTCATGTGCTGCAGGAGCTCTCATCTGAGGGACATTGCAGGGTTCCTGAACAAAAGCTGGTTGAAGCCTTTGCGAGACTCCTGAATATACCGGAAATTGTTCTTGATGAGGCTATCAAGGCAGAGCTTGCGATAGGGACTCTTGTTGCGGTTTTGGATCAGGGCGAACGAAGCTTTTACCTTAGGGCTCTTTTCAATGCAGAGACGGGGGTTGCGTGCAGTATAGGTCGAATCCAGAAGGGCAATCTTCCCTGGGGAACTCTTGATCCAGAGACAGCGATTGCAACTGCGGAACATCAATCGAAACTAGAACTCTCGCAGTCACAGCGCAGTGCTGTATCGCTTGCCCTCTCAAACAAACTGATGATCATTACAGGAGGGCCTGGGGTTGGCAAAACCACAATTATCAATACCATTCTTCAAATCCTAGGCACAGGGAAACTGAAATTTGTTCTCTGCGCTCCTACAGGCAGAGCAGCCAAAAGGCTTTCGGAGGCAACAGGCAAGGAAGCGAAAACCATTCATCGGCTTCTCGAATTTGATCCTTACGCCCGTGACTTTAAACGAGGCTCATCTCATCCTCTTGAGGCTGATGTTGTTATTGTCGACGAAGCCTCTATGATTGATGTTGTGCTGATGAACCGACTGCTGGCAGCCATTTCCGATCGTTCTGCTCTGATGTTTGCCGGTGATGTTGACCAGCTTCCTCCGGTTGGGCCGGGATTTGTCCTTGCCGATATGATTCAATCCGGCGTTTTACCTGTGGTGCGCCTGACAAAAATATTTCGTCAGGCTCAAACGTCGAGTATTATTGTCAATGCTCACCGGATCAACCGTGGAGAGCATCCTGTCCAGTCTCAGGGGAAAGAGCTTTCTGATTTTTATGTAGTTCCCTCCGGGAGTACGGAAGATATTCATCGCATGCTTCTTCAGGTGGTCGCTGACCGGATTCCAAAGCGCTTTGGATTGGATCCGCTTCGCGACATTCAGATACTGACACCCATGAACAAGGGGCCGCTTGGCACAAAAGCCCTTAATTCTCTTTTACAGTCAACGCTCAACCCACATCCCCTTCGAAAACTTGAGCGTTTCGGGACGGTATATGCAGAGGGGGACAAGGTGATTCAGATGGTTAATAACTACGACAAGGAGGTTTTTAACGGAGATATAGGGAGTATTGTTACGGTCAATGAGGAAGAGAGTGCTCTCAGTGTTCTCTATGACGACAGAGAGGTTGTGTATGAGTTTGGAGAGTTCGATGAAATTGCCCTGGCTTATGCCATCACTATCCATAAAAGTCAGGGCTCAGAGTATCCTGCAGTAGTGATTCCACTTTCCATGCAACACTATTCACTCCTTGAAAGGAACCTCATTTACACCGCAGTGACGAGAGCCAAAAAGCTGGTTATGATTATTGGCGATCCCAAAGCTCTTGGCATGGCTATTGGCAACCGACGATCTTCAGAGCGACTCACTGGCCTGGCAGCAAGGATTTCAGGTGAAACAGGGGATAACCTCTCCTCATGATCATCCCTCTTTTTTGTTATATTTCGAGCCATGCTTTCAAGGGTACCCATGAAAGCATGAACACAATGGGCTGTGTATACCTGATATTCCCGTAAACATGAGTGTTGTTTTATGAAGAGAATCAATCTTGTCCGCCTCTCCCTTTTCCAGATGGGTTTCGGCATCATGCTCGGCTTTCTGCTCGATACCCTCAATCGGGTCATGACCACCGAGCTCCGGATTTCAGCTACCATTGTTTTCGGTCTGATAAGTCTCAAGGAGTTGCTTGCGATTTTCGGTGTCAAGGTCTGGGCGGGCAACCTCTCGGATCGGTCGCAGATTTTCGGACTGAAGCGTACTCCCTATGTTCTGCTAGGGCTTTTCTGCTGTGTTTTTTCCTTTATGCTTGCTCCAGCCGCAGCCTATGAGGTCAAAATAGCAGGTGTGGTATTTTCGGAGATGCTTCCCGCAATGATGAAGGATATTGGTCTTTTGAAGCTTGCCATTATTTTTCTTGTGTTCGGTTTTGGCCTGCAGGTTGCGACAACAGCCTACTATGCCCTGCTTGCCGATACAGTAGGTGAAGAGAACATCGGAAAGGTTACCGGAGCGAGCTGGACTCTGATGGTGCTCACTACCATTATTTCCACTCGTATTGTCGGATCTTTTCTTGATGTGTTTACCCCGGAGCGCCTCATAATGGTGGCAGAGATCGGTGGCCTAGTTGCCCTTGGTATCGGCCTTATTGCTGTACTTGGTATAGAGAAGCGCAATGCAGAAGTAAAAGAAGGGAAAAGCAAGCACGCTATATCATTTTCGCAGTCCATCATGCTGCTTTCATCATCGCCAAAAACCCTGCTGTTTGCCTCCTATATTTTTATTTCGATTTTTGCGCTTTTTGCCAACGAGATTGTTATGGATCCTTTTGGTGCTCATGTTTTCAAGATGAAAGTCGGTGAGACCACCAAGCTCTTTCGCCCCACCATGGGTGGCACCCAGCTGATTTTTATGCTCATCACGGGCTTTCTGCTTAACCGTATCGGGCAGAAGCGTGGTGCTTTTATCGGTAATATGTTTTGTATCATCGGTTTTGGTCTGCTGATCGTGGCAGCTTTTATCCGTGATGTGCAGTTTCTTCGTATCGCTCTTGTCGTGACTGGAATCGGTCTTGGAGCATCAAGTGTTTCCAATATATCCATGATGATGTCCATGACTGCGGGCCGCAGCGGAGTCTATATCGGACTCTGGGGTACAGCGCAAAGCCTTGCAATTTTTATCGGTCATCTGGGAGCAGGAATAATTATTGACACTGTCTACCATCTCTCAGGTCAGTATGTCTGGGCTTATGTCGCTATTTTTGCTATAGAAATTGTTGCATTTACCATTGCAAGTCTTGTGCTGCCACATATTTCAAAAGAGGCGTTTGAAGCTGAAAGCGAGGCAAAGATGGCTGAACTTGATCTTGCTCGCGAAGTTTGATTGTTTGAATAATGTTTTGCTACTATGAAATATATTTTTGGTCCTGTTTCGTCAAAAAGACTTGGACAGTCACTAGGTGTGGACTTGCTTCCTCCGAAAAGCTGCACATGGAACTGTGTCTATTGCCAGCTGGGAAAAACCAGAAAATTTATCACTGAAAGGCAGGAGTTTTTTCCTCGAGAAGAAATTCTGGAAGAGATTCGTCAAGCTCTGTCGGGCAATAATGCTCTTGACTGGATAACCTTTGTGGGGTCTGGCGAGACCATGCTTTATAAAGGTATTGGATGGCTTATTGGCGAGGTTAAAAAACTGACGAAAATTCCTGTTGCCGTCATTACTAATGGTTCGCTTCTTTATCTGCCTGAAGTTCGCGCCGAATTGCTTTTGGCTGATGCGGTTTTACCATCCCTCAATGCCGGGTCGGAAGCCTTGCATAATCAAATAGATCGTCCAGCTCCAGGATTGACTTTTCGCCAGCATGTTGAGGGTCTTGTAACTTTTCGAAGGGAATATAAAGGTCGGCTCTGGATTGAGGTTATGCTGCTAGGTGGTATAAACGATTCCGATGAAGCGCTTTACGCGCTGGCCGATGTCCTTAAAGAGATTAATCCTGATATGGTGCACCTTGTGCTTCCTACCAGGCCAGCACCAGAACAAGAGGTTTGCCTTCCAACTGATGAGCGTATTGAGAGGGCTATGACTATCCTTTCAAGTGTCGTAACTGTTGTGCATCCTGTTAAAGGTGCAATGGATCTTCGCAGTGCACCTGATTTGCTTGAAGCTGTGAAAGCTATCGTTACGCGCCATCCCGTACAACAGCGGGAACTGCAAAAAGCCATTCTGGATTGTTATCCTGAACAGAGTGGTAAAGCAGACCAGCTAATGCAGGAAATGCTTGCAACTGGAATATTCAAGCTCGTCGATCATGAAGGGGAACCCTATTGGGTTCTCAAGGATGAATCTCATTGATGGATTTTACTTGTGCATAAAAATACTTTTTAAATAACTTATATTTATACTTTTAATATTAGTCTTTCAATTGTAAGCTTCTGTTTAAATCGAATTTTAAAAGAGCACTCTGTTTTTTATTATTCTTAACTGCTTTAATAAAAGGGGGATAGTAATGAGAAAAAATATTTGGTTTGTTGCAGGAATCGCTGGAATGCTGGGCGTTTTTTCTCCTGATGCTCAAGCAGAGCTTCGCATACGTCTTGGTGATATTCGTATCAATGCAGGTGACAGGCCAACATTTGTTATTGATACACGGCCGAGATTTATCTATCTGGAAGATCAGGGATTTTCAGTATCTATTGATAGCCCCTATGATATTATCTACTATGATGATTTGTATTACCTTTACCGTGATGGTGGTTGGTATCGTTCTTCGGATTATCGCGGGCCGTGGATTGTTATTCAAGAGTATGACCTTCCTTATAGATTAAGAAGACATCATTGGGATGATATAAGAAGATATCGTGATGTTGAGTATCGCAGGCATGATCGCAGCTATTGGGAGGAAATGGATCGGCATGACAGGGAAAGGGAAAGAAACAGAGATAGAGACCGGCACAACGATGAGGGCCGCAGGGAGAACCGTGATCGAGGCCGTGAAGATAACCGCGGGAACGGTCGTGATCAACGTCATGACGACAATCGTGGTCGGGATCAGCATAACGAAGGCAATCGGCCCTCTGACGGGAATAAGAGAGGTAACGACAACATGATGATGAGAGCTACTGATCAATCCAAGAGAGATGGTGGCAGCATGCGGGGCCCTGATCAACCCAAGAGAGATGGTGGTAGCATGAGGGGTCCTGATCAACCCAAGAGAGATGGTGGTAGCATGAGGGGCCCTGATCAACCCAAGAGAGATGGTGGTAGTATGAGGGGTCCTGATCAGCCTAAGAGGGATGGTGGAACCATAAAGGCTCCTGACCAATCCAGGAAGGATGACAATAGGAGAGCACCAGGTCAGCCTAAAAAGGATGAGAAAGAAAATAATCCAAATCAACAGCGTTAACAGCCAGGGGTAGAAATACCGATGACTTGCTGACCATTGTCATTCATTACTGAAAAAGAGAAGTAAGCGATTTCTTAGAGCGCTTACTTCTCTTTTTGATATTAGGAATGTCGTGATATACTGATTGGAGAGTGTTGTCTGGGAAATGAGGGTTTCCAGCTTTACAGGAACCTGTTGTTTTATAAGGCTATGTCTGCTTCTTCGTAGTCCGCCCAATTATTTGGTGTTTCATACCAACGGAGTTGCTTGAGCTTAACCCCTTGAGGCAGCGAGTGCCGAATCTGATTGAATGCCCATCGGGCAAGGCATTCTGCGGTTGGTGGTTCATCGGTAACAAGGACCCGTGAATTGCGTTTCATAATAAATTCGAGGTCTTCAAAGTCATCTTTCCATACTGCAAATCCGTGGTCAAGCTTGTCGTGGATATGTTCCAGCATGATCTCTTTTAAAAATTTAAAATCCATAACCATTCCTTCCTCGCTATCACCCTTACGGTTGATCAGGTTTCCCTCTACTGTTGCAACAACTACGCCGCGGTGGCCGTGGAGTTGATTGCAGAATGAAAAACTGTTGGGTAGAGTATGGCCGTAATCGATTTCGATTTTTCGTGAAATGCGCATGGTTGTAACAAGATGGTCTTTATCGTGTTGTCTGTTGAATGCAAAGTGTACGCAAAAAAATACTTTTTCGCGAATGCGCGGCTTATTGTGTTTCGCTTGGTAGTGCTCTTAGCAATTTTGCATTCATAGTACAATAGGCTTTTTAAAATCTTTTTACAGCCTGTACGAAAATCATAGGGCTACTGGTGGGAGTGGTTTCACCTGTTATTTTCCAGGCACACGTTGCTTGCAGCGTATAGTTCTTTGCGTCTAACCATTTAACACCGACGCCTGCTCCGGTAAGGTCATTGGTGTTATTACCGGCATTGAAAAGTGGGTTTGTGTGAAGAATGGCGTATCCATGGTCCACAAATGCTATGGCCTGAATTCTTCCCTGGAGTTCCCCGATAGCCCCGAAAAGATAGCGTAGTTCAGCAGTTGTAACAACACCTTGGTCGGCATAGGCTTCGCCTATCTGCCATGCTCGTATTGCGCCGGGTCCTCCCAGTGCGAGCTGTTCAGAGCTGTTTAGGTTTTTATCTGCAAACTGACCATATGCACCAGCATAAAATGATAAACCATGATAAATAGTTTGGGTTCGTGCCAGACTCAGATTGACTTTGGAGTAACTCCCATTGGTGTGTAATCCAGTGGATAATTGGTCAATCGAAAGAGTTTCGGGATCAGTAATACCGAGATTACCTGCAATAAACCCAAGGGAGAATGATGTGGAGCCACCTCCCAGTATTTTATCCATCTGTATTGCTGCAATACCGAGTTGCAAAGATGCTGTATGTCGCGTGTTTCTGGAAATTGGACTTTCAATCCGGTCGGTGAGCAATCTGCCTTCGCCGGCAATTGTTGCATTCAGGATCAGATGTCTTTGACGTATGAGTGGCTGGGTAATGGCAAGGCTCAGGTTATGGGCATTGCCGCCAGCGTTCAATGCTTCGAATGATCCGCCCAGATGATAGTTGACAAAGTTGTAATCCAATCCAATTTTTGCGCCGTACGACATTATCGGTACTGTATAGTTTGTACGAATATTCTGCAAATCTCCAGTTGTTGATGTCTGTAGATGGAGGGTAAACTGATCTCCGAGATGAAGAGGGGAATACAGATCCATGGTGCCGCCTATTCGATTATTTCCGGTGGCATCGTTTCCATAGTTGTCCATATCAAGCGAGAAGTTATAGGGATTCCCTTCGGTGACTTCAAGAGTGGCTTTTGTAGTGCCGGGCCTTAAACCTGGTTCCAACACGACTCGGGAAGAGATGTTTGGTAGTTCGTTGGTTCGCATCACCAGTGAGGTCAAGGTTCCGTCTTTAACTGGTTTGCCGATAGGGAGATGATTGGCATAGCCTTGCAGAAGGCTTTTTGGTATTCTTGTTTTATCCGGTATGCTTTCAATATGAATATTTTCCAATATGCCTTCTACAACCTCAATGGTAAGGGGCATACCGGGTTTTATCGATTGAGGCGGAAAAAAAACGGATGCCAGAAAACACCCTTTTTCCCTGTATTTATTGGTGATTGCGGAAGCCGCAGCATTTAATTCCGCGATGGTCATCTCTTTTCCAAGAGAACTCGACATGAGTTCTGCTAGCTCGCTGTTCGAAAACAAGGTGTTGCCCTTAAAGATAAATCCGGAAACCTTTACTCGCATACCATCCTGTGCTGGTTTGTCGTGCGTCACTTGCGTCTGAAGTGGAGGAGGTGCCTGCTGAGGTAAAAGAGATGTCGGTGGCGTATTTTCCTTGAGAAGTCGTCCAGCATCAGGAAGGTCAGCAGTAAAAGCAGTAGAGGTCGAAAAAGTGGATAGTAATAAGAGAATTTTCCATGATGCAGACATAACAGGTTCCTTTAAATCAAGTTTTCATTGATATTGAGGGAAATCTTACCATAATTAAAGCTGGTGAGCATTTCCTGTGAGGCATTTTATCCAACTTTTACCAGCAATATTGTCCGGGATTCACCGCCAAACTGGTCTTTGGCAATAAGTTCTAACTGATATTCTCCTTTTGCTTCTTGTGGAGGCATCCCGCTTAAAACCTTATGCTTTGAATCAAATGACATCCATGATGGAATTGCTGAGCCATTGGCAAGGCAGACTTCAAGAGTGACGACTGCTTCGGGATTGTTGTGCCTGAATGTGCCTTGAGGGATCGGTAAAATGAAAAAGGCCATCGCAGCTTCCTTTGCTTCGATTTTTTTAACTGCCCCAAATCTATTTAGAGGTAAAGTATTCTCAGGTTTTTGAGACAAAGATGATTCTGCTGTTGTCCATATGCCGTTGTTCTTTTCCTGCAGATCTTTGGCTGTTATTGCTGGAAGTGCATTAATGGTTATTGCATTTTGGAAAAACTCTCTGCTATTGTTCGTATTAATGGCTTCATGAATTGATTCCTGTGTTACGGTATCAATTTTACTGGTCGTGTTGTTTGCTGGGTCAACTTTGTCGGTGGGTATTTTATTGGGAAGTACTTCTCCGTCACTATTTTTGGTATCGGTTACAATGTCTTCAGGACCAGCATTGATTGTTACAGGTGCATTAGCAGCATTCAATGAGGGTAATTTGTAGTTTACTTTTAAGCCTGTGCCGTCCTGTAATGTGATAGCATTGATATAATTTGTGGCATTGCTTGCGACCTCTTTATTTTTCGATGTGGCTCCTGTATAGTTCAGTGTTTCGCTGCCGACAAGATTCCCAAGGGTTACAAACCCCGTCAGGCTTGTTTCGCCATCGTATGTTTTGATGGCTGAAAGCGTAAGCAAACGTTTGTCAATAGTCAAATTGGCCTTGCTATAGCTGATCGCATAATTGCTGTTGACCAATGAGCCTTGATTGATGACATAGGTGCCCGCGTTTTCGCCAACTGTCCGATCGAGCGTGCCGTTGAAGTTGTCGCCGTCGAGGAGCCCTCGTCCATTGCTTGCGGCTTTAGACTGCCACGTCAGTATTGGATCGGGGTCGCCATAGCTCTTGTTTTGTGCATCGGCAGAAATGGTGATCGGGCGTTGGGTGATTGAGAAGGCATTGTTATCGGAAACAAAGGAAACCTTGTAGTTGCCAATTTTACTTCCTGAGCCAAGAGCGATATCATAAGTGCCGACATTACTACCAGCCTGACGGATCAGGGTTCCAGTGATATCGTTTATTACATCATCCACGGTTACGCTGCCAAGGCTACCGCTTGTTATGCTTACTGCCAGATTTGGATCAGGTTCGCCATATACCTTGCTTTTTGATGTAGCATGCAAGGTTATTGGGCGGGGATTGATTGCAAAGTCAGCTCCTATGAAGGTGATAGCGTAATTATTATTATTTAATGAGCCTTGGGTAATCTCATAGTCATTAACATTTTCACCTGCAGTTCGTCTGAGAGTTCCGCTGAAGTCTTCGCTATCGCCGGCAAGCAACCCGCGACCGCTGCTTTTGGATTCAGCCTGCCATGTCAGTTTCGGATCAGTGATACTGTAGGTCTTGCTTTTGTCGTCAGCAGAAATAATGATCGGGCGCTGGTTGATTGAGAATGCATTATTGTCTGTAGCAAATGTGACGGCATAGTTACTGGCCTTTTTGCCGGATCCGAGGGAGAGGTCGTAAGTGCCGACAATATTTCCAGCTTGTCTGATCAGGGTGCCGGTAATGTCGCTCAATGCATCACTTACCGTTATGCTACCCAAATTGCCGCTGGTAATGTTCACCGCAAGTTTGGGATCAGGTTCACCATAGATCTTGCTGGTAGCTGTGGCGTTCAACGTAATCGGCCGAGGATTGATGATAAGGTTATTGCTGCTGTAGTTGATCGTGTAATTGTTGTTTGCCAGCGAGCCTTGATTGATGGCGTAGGCGCCAATATTCTCTCCGGCAGTTCGCCCGATTGTGCCGTTGAAGCTGTCGCCGGGTATGAGCCCTCTATTGCCATTCTGGGTTTCAGGCAGCCAGGTCAAAGTTTGGTCGGTATCACCGTAGGTTTTACTGAGGGAGTTGGCAGAAATGTTAATCGGCCTTTTTTCAACACTATATTTAATTCCTGTGCCAGCAGTGAAGGTTAATCCGATGCTGCTTGAGAGCCCACCACCGTAACTTATTGTGTAACTGCCGGTGTTCGAGGTTGCCGTTGGAACTCCTGTCAAAATCATTGTGCCGGCGAGACCAATATTACCGATGTTATCTTCGTTATCGGAGCCGGTAAGCGTATAACCAAAAGTGGCTGTAGGTGTAGATCCGTAAACGCTGCTGGCGATCCCGCTTGCGAGAGTGGTCGATACGGATATACTGCCCGGTGCGGAAGCGTAGATAAATCCGTTTCCTGATTCACTCACGTTTCCTGGTGTGTAATTTTTGTAGGATGCGTTGTAGTGACGGAAGTCAGAAGTTAATCCACCTTTGAGTATAGCGCCGGGACTGTCCGAATAGACTATCCATCGAGCTGTGTCGGAAGTGGAGAGTATTCCTCCAGAGCTGTTGTCGAAATTCTTCGCTGCCAGCACAATGCTGGTGCCACTGGATGCACTGGCCGCAAGAGTTCCACCGGCAAGTGTGATACCGGAGTTCGTTGTGAGTCCATCATTAACAGCGCTGATAGTGCCTGCTGTTATATCGCGTAAAGTAATATTGCTACTTTCCTTGTAGGTTTTGCCTGCTCCGTCGCGTAGTTCAATGGAGACGTTGCCCTTGTCGACATTGATACTTGAACCTGCGGTCATGGAGATCACCGCATCACCTTCTGCTCGGAAGGTATCTACTACGCCGTTGTTAATGATGTCATTGGCGACGAGTGTCAGATTGCCGTTGTTGGTTGTGATTTTGGCATTAATGAGAATACTTCGTCCGGCATTCAGGGAAAGGTCGCCACTTGTTGCGCTTTTGTTCATGCTGAGAATGGGCGAATTAATTGTGATATCGTTGTTCGCCTTCAGGATGATGTTGTCACCTGTATTGAGCAGTGAAGTGATTTCGTCGGGAGTAAAGGTATTATCCGTGTCGGGATTGGAGTTGTATTTCTGTGTCACGGGGATGGGTGTAAGGATATCAACCCTGCCGGTGTTGTTCAACCATGTAGATGAGCTGACAACAAAACAACCGTTCATGTTCCCAACAGTGAGAGGAGTAACGCCGTCAGATCCCACTTGATCCTCTTTCGTTGAACCAACCATGCTATTGAACGAGGTGATTGCTCCTGCTGTACCGCCAAGTCCATTTCCGAAAGTCACCGCGCCTGCATTGGTGGCTGCTCCATTATCCCATAAAGGTGATATGACGACATAATTGCCGTCAGGCATTCCTGTTACACTACCTACCTGATTGCCTGTTTTAGATCCGACCAGACTGTTTGTGGTGCTTATTACCCCAATTGTGCCGCCGAGACCATTTCCCCACGTTACAGCACCCGCATTAACAGCTTTATCATTGTCCCAATATTTAGAACTCACTACATAATTGCCGTTATTCAGTGCAGTCACGTTATTTGATCGTGCATCGTCAGATCCTGCGTAGTCATTTTGAGTAGATCCGAGCAGGCTGTTGGTGGCGCTTATGATCCCTACTGAGCCACCGAGACCATTTCCCCACGTTACAGCACCTGCGTTTGCAATTATGGAATTGTCGGCGTTAACCTTGTTCCAATATCCTGAACTCACTACATAGTTGCCGTTAGTGAGTATGGTTATATTTTGCCCTATACCATCCTTGGGAGTCGAACCAATCAGACTGTTATCGACGGATATTATGCCAACCAGTCTCGTCCCCGCGGTTTCACCGTTGCCCCAGGTTACTGCTCCAGCGGCGTTGTTCCAATTTGGTGAACCTGCAACATAATGACCGTTCGTCAGTGCGGTTACGCTTGAGCCAATACCATCAGAGGGAAGAGAACCGATCAGACTGTTGTCGGCGGATATTATGCCGATCAATCTGGTGCCTGCTGTTTCACCGTTACCCCAGGTTACTGCTCCAGCGGCGTTGTTCCAATTTGGCGAACCTACAACATAATGACCGTTATTCAGAGCGGTTACATTTTGACTTATACCATCATTGGCACTCGAACCAATGAGACTATTTGTAGAACTGATGGTTCCGACTGTTCCTCCGACTCCATTTCCCCAAGTTACTGCACCTGCATCGGTGGCTATACCATTGTCCCAATATTTAGAACTCACTACATAATTGCCATTTTTCAGAGCTCTTACGTTATTAGAAGTAGCATCATCAGATCCGATGTAGTCATTTTTAGTGGAGCCGACAAGACTGTTGCTGGGGCTTATAATGCCGATAGTACCACTGAGACCATTTCCCCAAGTCACCGCGCCTGCATTGGCAGCTGTTCCGTTGTCCCATAAAGCTGACGATACGACATAGTTGCCATTTGTCAGTACCGTAACAGCTTTCGATCCCCATCCCACCTGATTGCCTGTTTTTGAACCTACCAGACTGTTCTCGGCGGTAACTTCTCCGATTGTGTTACCGAGTCCATTCCCCCAGGTTACTGAACCAGCATTAATAGACTTGCCATTGTCCCAATATCCTGAACTCACGACATAGTTGCCGTTTGTCAGAGCAGTGACGTTATTCGAACCTAAATCATTTGATCCTACGAAGTCATTTCTTGTTGTGCCAACCAAGCTGTTGCTTCCACTTATTGTTCCTGTTGTTCCGCTGAGCCCATTTCCCCATGTTACTGCACCTGCGTCAATAACAACGGTATTGTCGGCATTAACTTTATCCCAGTATCCCGAACTCACGACATAATTGCCGTTTGTCAGAGGGGTCACATTAGAGCCAATGCCATCATTTGCTGATGAGCCGATCAGGCTGTTGACAGCGGATATTGTACCAGCTAATCGAGTACCATCTTTTGTACCATTACCCCATGATGCTGCGCCGGTATTGTTGTTCCAGTGTGGTGAACTCACGACGTAATTGCCGTTGGCCAGAATAGTTACCGTAGAACCAACTCCGTCAGTGGCAAGAGAACCGACGAGACTGTTGAGAGCTGACACGTTTCCACTGATACCTGATGTGCCATCTATCCAGGTCACTGCCCCGGCATTAGCCTGATCCCCATTGGACCAGTTCGGTGTTGACGTAACAGCATAGTTATTACCGGCAAGGAGATTCATATGATTTCCCACCATATCGTCAGCTGTTGATCCGGTCAGAATAGAAATCAGTGTCCCGTCCGGCTTGTAGAGGCGGACAGCGCCCGCATTAGTGGCGGCAAGATTATCTGAAGGACTGGCAACAATAATATTACCATTGGAGAGTTCAAGTATTTTTCCAGAACCATGTTTTTCGCCTGCAGATGGGTTGGAATCGAGTAATGGAATGAGGTAAAAGGTTTGAGCTGTGGGATTAGCGTCGATAGTTATGTTTTGAGGGTCGAGTAGCAAAAGGCCGTTTTCACCTTTGGCCGCGGTGGTCATGATTTGACCCTTATAAGTGAGCAAGTCATGGCTGGAAACCTCTATCTGTCCACCATTGCCGCTGTTTTTTCCTCCTTGAGCCGCGATAGTGCCGGCAAAAGAGGTCGACTGGTCAGACCAGAGCACTACTGTGCCGCCATTGCCATTATAAAGAGCGTTTGCATTCAGTTCGCTGGTTGATGTAACTATAGTTTTTTCTGCGTTGGGGAGATTGATATCTTTGCCCTGCCATCCTCCGCCAATGAAGATCCGGCCTCCTCCTGTCTGTCCGGCAGACTGGATTTTTACTCCAGCAAGAATTGTTTGTGGCGCTGTGATGCGTATTTCCCCACCTTGGTATATACTGCCGTCAGCGCTGAAAGCTCCGGAGAGGTAGAGGTTTTTACCTGCTGTTATGGAGATAGATCCTCCATTTTCGCCATCCGCCGACATTTGACTGGCGCTGGTTTGCTCAATGCTGCTCGCAGCATTGATGGAGATCTTTCCTCCTGTAATGTCGTTTTGAGTGTTCCATGTGCCTGCCTCTATAAGGCTATTAATCTTGGTATTGATTTCGTCAGCGCTGAGTTTGCCGGTATTGATCATTGTTCCGGAAGCTGTTGCGTCTATTTTGTTCTGTGCATCGACAATACCACTGTTGATGATGGTCCCGGATTCGATTATGACATTGCCATCCAGTGTTGAAATACTGCCAGCACGTATTTTGCCGCTGTTGTTTACTACTGTGGAAAGGAGCGCGTCGGCTGCTGATGCACTTATCAAGACAGTGCCGCCGCCTGTTTCTATTACGCCGCTGTTTTTTACCTGTGCATTATAAGCTGCTTGGTTTACTTTCAGTGAGATAAGCCCATAAGGATCGAATCCGAGGGTAATCCCTTCACCTACGCCTATCCCGTTCAATCCTCTGGATGTTATCATGGTTCCTGTATTCTCAACAGTGTTGCTGCCGAGCAGAGCTATAAATCCAGCGTTTATAATGCCATGGTTGATTAATGAGCCGTTCGCATCGTTTTTTAAGAAAGTATAGTTCTGCGAGAGGAAGTCGTTGTCCTTGATGGAGAGCGTTGAGGCCACCAGTCCTCCAACGTTTATGATGGATTCTGGAGCGAACAGTACGCCGCTTGGGTTTACTAAAAAAATTTGACCGTTGGCCGTGAGTGTGCCAAAAATTTGTGAAGGATTGTTGCCCAAGACGCGATTGAGAATTGTTGATTGGCTTGTTGGTTGGGTAACGTTGACGGATTCACCCCTTTCGATATTGAAGGAATTCCAGTTGATTATAGCTCTATTGCTTTCCTGAACAATATTTATGCTGGAGGGAGATGGTGAGCTTATGGTGGCTTGACCAGCAACCATTTGAGCATTTTTAGGTAATGAAAGAGCAGTGTCACCCGGATGCATGAATGAGAGCGTTATAACCGCGGTGGTGATCCAGCTATACCTGGCTTTTTTAAAACAAAAAAGATAGACTGTGTTCATTGAAATGACGGTTAAGATTCAGTTCAGACTCATTGTTCGCAGATTCAACAGATTTTATCAGTATTCGAGTTTATAGGGTGTGTTGAAAAGTCGATGCAGGTATACCTGAAAATCATGTTTACCTCGTATGTGGGGTGATCGAGATGCTGATGACCAAAGAGATTCTGAATGAGCATGATTTTAAGTGTTTATTATGAACATGTTGCCGCATGGAATTACATCTTTAATGCAGCAGCTTTGCTGTGGATGCATTTCTCGGCCTATAATGCGTATTAAATACATTATATATACGTAATAAGCAAGGTTTTAAGTGAAAAGTCGCTTATATTTAACGTAAAAATACTTTTATTTTATAGCTCAGAAGCGCTTTGATATGCTGATTCGTTTGAGGCTGCGTGTTGTGTTTTGAGCTTAGAGAAGCTATGGTGTGGTTTATGAGAATGTGTCGATCCTGCAGGAGGTTGCATTTGGGGAGGACAAAGGAGAGTGTGGAAACCGATTCATCCTAAGGTTAGGAAGTGAGCAATGACGGGGGTCATGCATAGATTGTGTGTGTGGGGGTATCAGAGCCTTCTCTTGATGTGAGCCAGAAGTTGATTACTGACATCAGAGAAGGCTTTTCAACGGGCTCAGGCACGAAAAGTATTGTGGACGGTATCCCGGTAAAGGTTAAGTCTTTCCAGAATTTCAACAAAATGATCGCCGCCGATTTTTTCAAGCAGCGCATTGGCTATGACCGGGGCGACTACTGCTTCGACCACAACACCTGCTGCTGGGACTGCACAGGTGTCGCTCCTTTCGAAGCGTGAAAGAGTCGGTTGCAGGGTTTCAACGTCAAACGAACGTAGT
>JAPLFE010000137.1 GCA_026390855.1 Chlorobiales bacterium
TGATGAGGTGTTGGCAAGCGCCTTGCTTGATCGGCTGCTATACCGGTGTGAGGTTATCAAACTCAATGCTGCTAACAGCTACCGGCTTGAGCACCGAAAAACCATCTTTAAACAACAAAATCTGGTTAAAGGAGGAACCGTACTAAAAAAAGAGGTCGTTTTATGATTAAATGGCTTCAATGTATGAACTAAAGCTTGTAGATTAAACTACGTCAAACTGCTGGTCGTTAATTGCCGAAATCTGCGGAAATCAAATTTCCGCCTACAGTTCTAAGCTGTTTTGAAAAAATTCAAAAGTCGAGATATCGTATAGCCTCAAAAAAAGATTTTTTTGCTACTCATAGTCATGTTTTTATGATGCTTGTATCATATAACATGGTAAAGAGTCGGCTCTGTTATACGCAATGATGAAAATTGATATTTATGATTTTTTCCTTTCTCAGTGTATGCTCTCAATACTGTAGCTTTTGATCCCTTGTTTTAAGGGGATATATTTAAGGTTCCGACTTATCCTCGGAGCCTTTTTGTTTTGGCAATTTTTGTGTTGTTAAAAATATTGAATCGTTTAAGTTATTATAAAAATGTATTTTACGCTTTATTTTTTTTGAATTACGATTTCTATTACCATCGCTATCATCAGAATAGACAGAAGAAGTATTATGAGCATTATTTTACTTGATATTGGGAACGTGGTTGCCTCGGTAGATTTTTTACGATTCTGCAGGGGAGTTGTTTCCGATGAGGCTTCAGACCCGCAGGCAGTGTTCAGGAAATATTGTGAAGGAGAGCTGAAAACTAAGTTTGATCAAGGCATAATCGAACCACTTGACTATCTCTCGATGATTGGCCGTGATTCGCTGACCGGAAATCTGAGTCATGGTGAAATTCGGGAACAGTGGCAAAATGTTTTTTCACCTCTTGAGGGTGCGGAAGAGGGTGTGGAGACTCTCTGCAGGGAACATCACCTCTGGATCATGAGCGATACTGATCCCTTGCATTTTTTCCATTTATTGAACAACTATCCATTTTTGAGGGAGAGAGAACGTTACTATCTTTCTTACGAACATGGGTTCATGAAGAGTACACCTGAAGCATTTGAGCATGTTCTTCATGATTCAGGATTATCGGCACATGAATTTGTGCTTATTGATGATAAATTTGAAAACTGCAGGTCGGCTGAAGAAGCTGGAATAAAAAGTATCAGATTTGAAACATGGCCGGAAACAATTACAGCTCTTGCAGCATTGCAGTCAGAGTTGTCATAATTAGGCCGTAACAGAGAACTTTGCAATGCCTGATGATGTTAAAAAAAGCATACAAAAGATAACTATTCCGGTAACGGAAGTCGAGTTTCGTGCAATGCGTTCTCAGGGAGCAGGTGGACAAAATGTCAATAAGGTTGAGACTGCGGTTCATTTGCGTTTTGATATCAAAGCTTCTTCTCTTCCAGAAGAGATAAAGGAAAGTCTTCTCAGTATGAGGGATCAGCGCCTCTCAAGGGAGGGAGTTATTGTTATTAAAGCTCAGCGTTATCGTACAAGGGAGAAAAACCGTGAAGACGCTTTTGAAAGACTTGAGATGATTCTTGGGAGAGTGGCGGTTATACCCAAAAAACGCAAAAAAACAAAACCAACATTCAATTCAAAAGTTAAACGACTTGACGCAAAGGAGAAGCGCTCCGATGTCAAGTCGTTGAGAGGTCGTATAGAATGGTAGGGAAGTAAGGAAATGGAAAACTTAAGAGTGTAATCAATGGGCGCTGAACAAGATTTGATTCCAGGTATCTATAACTATTGCGACCGCTGGTGTGAGCGCTGCGCATATACTTCGCGTTGTCTTCAGTTTCAAATTGAATCTGAGGAAATACAGAGCGGTGATACTTTGAAGGATTTTGACGCATTGAACGCCCGGTTTTGGCAGGATATGAGTGAAGCATTGGTTCAGGCCATGCGTTTAATCAGGGAAATGGCCGTAAAGGAGGGTATTGATCCTGATGATTTGGATAAGGAGACAGCACATTCCGACCCCCATGAGAGTTTCCAGCGCGCCCGTGAACACCCTTGCGCGAACTCAGCTCTGGTTTATTCCGGTATGGTTAACGAATGGTTTGCTGCAGTTGACGAGTTTTCAGAAGCGGAGGAATCACTGCTGACCAATCCACCTCTTTTTCTTGACGAACATCTTCAGGTTATAAGGCATTATCAGTATTTTATCTATCCAAAAATTGTCCGTGCGGTCGAAGGACGTATGAGTGAACCCGTTACAGCACAAAATGAAAAGCAAAGCGATGCTTACGGTACCGCTAAAATTGCCCTGATAGCCATAGATCGTTCTCTTGCAGCATGGAGCGTGCTGTATGGCGAGTATCCTGTTCATGAGGACAAAACGCTTTCTCTTCTTATTCATCTTGACCGGTTGCGCCGTTCAATTGAAGTCGTATTTCCTGCTGCAAGGGCCTTTATTCGCCCGGGCTTCGATTCATAGCCTATCCGATAATTTTATTAAGATAACCATCATCAAAAAGAAGTTATGCTTAACACAAACGAACAGCATCTTGTTGAATTTCTTCTACAGTGCCAGCCTGGACAGCCAAGAACCAGAGGAAACTGGGAGGTTGACCATCACGGTATCCCCTTTCTTCTCCCATCGATCGGCGGCATTACTCTGAACGTCCAGGTCGGAGACCCGGCGTTTGGGTGGCAAGGAGATCATATAGAGCCAGGAGTAAGCTGCACAGCAGATACCAATAAACCATTTGAGCATCCAAATGTTGGTCTTCAGATTTACTCATGCGCAGGCAATCTTGCCACTGTTGTGACCGGTGAAGCAAAAGGCGCTGAAGGCCGTGTACTTGGTCATCATGGAGGATCTGAGCATGTGATAGTAGATTTCGAACGCGAAGTAAAAGAAAAATTACTGTACAACGATACCATCATAATTCGAGGAAAAGGCCAAGGTCTCAAGCTCACAGAGTATCCCGATATTATTCTCTTCAACCTCGATCCTGATCTTCTTAAGGTCATGAAAATTCGACAACTTGAGGGTGGTGTGCTTGAAGTGCCTGTTACAACTGTTGTCCCAGCGGTCTGCATGGGATCAGGAATCGGATCAGCCCATGTGGCAAAAGGGGATTACGACATTATGACAAGCGATGTTGAAACGGTAAAAGAATATGGCATTGATAAAATCCGTTTCGGTGATTTTGTCGCTTTGCTTGATCATGACAACCGCTATGGCAGAGCATACCGCAAAGGTGCCATCAGTATCGGTATTGTCGTACACAGCGATTGTATGGAAGCTGGGCACGGACCAGGTGTAACCACACTTATGACCTGTGCTTCACCTCTTATCAGGCCGGTGATTGACCCGGAAGCTAATATTGCAGACCGTCTCGGTATTGGCACGACTTTACAGGTGAAGGGAAAAGAGAAATAATCATCTTTTAGCAACATTGCCGGGGTTATCTGCTTAATACACAAAAGCTTTACCAAGCAATAATATGAACGGTTATCTCACAATAGCAGGGTAAAGCCTTGCAGTGACAAGAACCAGGACAATAAGAGCAAAGAGCTGTATCAGCAGATCTACCCCTATTCCAAATGAGCTGCTACCGCCAGTGATCATGAGTGCTCTCAAGCTATCGACCTGATACGTAAGTGGGTTGAGGTGTGCGATTGTTTTGAGCCAGTCAGGCATAATAGAGAGAGGATAAATGGCATTACTTGCAAAAAATAAGGGCATGGTGAGTATCTGTCCAATTCCCATGAAACGTTCACGAGTTTTTACGATACAGGCAACCATGAGTGAAAAGGTGGAAAACATTGCTGCACCAAGCACAATTGATGTTGCAACACCTGCGAGAGCAAATGGTGACCAATTCAATGGAACATGCATGACCATTGTCAGCAAATAAATAATGATTCCTTGTGCTAAAGCGCGAATACCTGCTGACAAGGCTTTTCCCAGAACCAAAGCGCTTCTTGGTGCTGGGCTTGCAAGCAGTTTCTGCAAAATGCCAAGATCGCGTTCCCAAATCACGCTGATTCCGTAGAAAATTGAAATAAAAAGTACGCTTTGCGCTAGAATGCCGGGTGCGAGAAAAGTAAAATAATCGATTTTGCCTGTGGGGATAGCATGGAGTCGGCTAAAAACCTGACCGAATACCAGCAGCCATAATGCAGGTTGAATGGATCGGGTTAGTATTTCGCTCGGGTCGCGCCGGAGCTTTGTAAGCTCAACAGCAACAATTGCCGTCGTATCGCGGAGAAAGATGGTTACTCCAAAGTTTTCACTCCAATCTTTGTACTGCCCTGCGAGTTTCCTGGATGTCATGATAGGTTGTGGCAGTTTCACTGATTTCCCCGACAAAATGAATAAATACGGAGTCCATCGATTCAACTCCGGCTTGATGCTTCAGTTCTTGTGGTGATCCGATTACGGCAACTTTGGCTGCA
This sequence comes from Chlorobiales bacterium, assembly GCA_026390855.1. Taxonomy (GTDB): domain Bacteria; phylum Bacteroidota; class Chlorobiia; order Chlorobiales; family Chlorobiaceae; genus Chlorobium. The sequence continues at coordinate 4,455 of JAPLFE010000137.1, forward strand.
TTCATTATTGCTATTTGGTCACAGAGCTCATCAGCTTCTTCCATATCGTGTGTTGTCAAAAGAATAGTGGTACCTAATGAAGTTCTCAGCTCCTGGAGTTTTTCCCACACAAGATGGCGTGCTATCGGGTCGAGACCAACTGTTGGTTCATCAAGAAAGAGTATTGGAGGTTTATGTAACATTGACTGGGCAATTGGTTTTCAAATCCGGTCAGTGCACCATCAGCAGAGAGCATTTGTGATACATACCCCATACTTTTTCTAACTCCAACCGGATCGTTTAAGATACTGTGGCCAGCTACTGAAGCAGTTCCTCGTGTTGGCGACAGCATTGTTGTAAGCATTTTAATGGTGGTGCTTTTACCTGCTCCATTCGGCCCAAGCAATCCGAAAACTGTGCCAGCTGAAATCTTTAAATTCAAGGACTCTACAGCGGCTTTTCCGTTAAATTCACGAGTGAGGTTTTCGGTGATGACGGCTAGCTTACTCTCCGTTGACCATTCAGAATTCATCGATTGATTGATGATGAGCGCATTATTCTGTTTCCATTCGAAAATGATTATAAAACAGAAAACCCTCCGTTTAACTGAGGGTTTTCTGTTTAGTCTGTAACCGAAGGAGAGTCTTAACAGTTGCGTACTGTTGAAGATGTACGGTCTTTGATAGTGGTTTCGTCGAACTCGTCCCAGTTGTGTTCGTCGTGCTCACGCTGGTATCCGGCCTCTTTAAGACCGAAGCTCATGTCAGCAACCATTTCAGGGCGGAGTTCTTTGAGGTTTTTCACCTCTTCCTGAGTCAGAATCCTTGATTTATCGAAGCCGAGGTCGATTTCAATCTTGTTGTTTTTTGTCTTGACTCGGTCGATATCATAGAACCGCTTGGTAATAGTGGTCTGGGCAAAAGCCTTGAGACAGCCGAGCATGTACTTGCGTACATAGGGGTCCCTGATCCATGGATAGCTGAAGAAGGTTTTGCGAGCGTAGAACCGGGCGTATGATTTCAGCACCAGTTTCAGCACGTCTTCACGCTCCATATTATCTGGCTTGATAATAGGCGTCACGAAATTATAGCGGGAGTAGTCGCGTACTTCCACCCTGTCGCCAAGTTCCTTGAAGAGGTCGGAGAATGGCCATGGTGTGTAAATGGTCCAGTTGGCCATATCGGGATCCCAGTCTCTGCAGAGCTGGTAGGTTTCCTCAATGGTTTCAGGGGTTTCGTGTTCAAGTCCCATAACGAACTGGGCTTCGGCTACGATACCGTTTTTCTGCAGCAGCTTGATGGCAAGCTTGTTTTCCTCAATGGTGGTTTCCTTGCGGAACCGGTTCAGGTTCATCTGGCTGGCAGCTTCAGTACCAAGAGAAACGTGTACCAAACCTGCTTTTCGGAAGAACGGAAGAAGATCGGCATCGCGCATGATATCGGTTACACGGGTATTAATACCCCAGGTAACGTCAAGTTTGCGGTCGATAAGTTCCTGACAGAGTGAAACGAATTTCTGTTTGTTGATTGTTGGTTCTTCATCAGCAAGAATGAAAAAGCCCACCTTGTATTTTTTTACCAGTACCTCGATTTCATCGACGAAAGTTTTCGGACTGCGTGCGCGGTATCGACGCCAGAATTGCCACTGTGAACAGAATGTGCAGGTAAAAGGACAGCCTCTTGCAAAGTTTGGAACCGCAAGACGGCAGTTGAGCGGTGTGTAAATATATTTATCCCAGTCGTAGAGGCTCCAGTCGGGACTGAGGGTATCGAGATCCTCAATGACTGGATGTGCAGCGGTGGCGAATACCTTGCCGTCGTCGTCGATATAAGCAATACCGGTAATTTCTGCCCGGTTTTTTTTGTCAGTTCCTGCTGCGATTTCTCTGATGAGGTTAACCGTCACCTCTTCACCTTCTCCTCGGACAATGTAATCGGTTTCTGGCGCTTCGCTCAGTACCTGAGGGTACATGAAGGTTGAATGAATACCGCCCATAAGTGTCTTGATTTTCGGATCCACTTTTTTAGCGATTTTCATGATGTCCTGCGCTTTGAAGATAGAGGGAGTGATATTGGTAGCCATCACTACATCCGGCTTGTTCTTGCGGATGATTTCCTCGATTTGATCGTCTGTCAGGTAGTCGGCCATGGCGTCAACAAAACGCACCTGATCGAACCCTGCCTGTTTCAGGGCGCCACCGATATAAGCTACCCAGCTTGGCGTCCAGTTACCGGCAATTTCAGCTCCGCCTGAATGATAATTTGGCTGAACCATCAGTATTTTCATCGGTCTCCATCCTCCAGATATGTTTTTTTACGAAATAGGTATTCCACAGTAAGTAAAGAGAACCTTCATTAGACTGTTAAAAATCCCTGAATTACTAATCTACAATTTATTTATAAAATTTTCATACGGTTTTCGCTACAACGCCGTTACCTGTGAGATGAGTTCATAAGCATGGTATGATAAAATCCCCAGCTGATTTTTTCGCGACTTTTCACTTTCATGCCAGCCGTGGCCATGGCCTTTTGCATTTCCTCGTCCCGGATCATCTGAATGGTTGTTCTGCGTTCTTTTTTAGGGAAATAACCCCCTAACCAGTGCTGGAGAGCCAGAATGTTATTGTACGGGGCATAGGTGAATATAACCGAGCCTTTTGTCAGGCTGCTCAGGTTGCGGAATGCCTGTGCAAATCCTTCTGCTGGGTAATGGATCAGCACATCAAAACAGACTACAGCATCATAGGTTCCGCTTACCGATTCAATCGTGTTTACTTCGAACTCAATATTTTTCTGAACTCCCTGTTTTGTGGCTTCTTCTTTTGCCTTGTCCACCATTTGTGAGGCGATATCGACCGATTTAACCTTGTAACCTGCTTTAGCAAGACGGATACTGAACAGTCCTGTTCCGCATCCGGCATCAAGCACGGTTGCACCTTTTGGGAGCCCGAGTTGCTGCAACCAGTCGAATGCCTTGTCCATCATAACTGCATGGCCCTGGCGGACAGTATTGCGCACGGAAGAGAGTTTATCGTCCCCGTATATTGATGCCCATCGCTGAAAGCCCTGGCCATTGAAATACGAGCGGAGCATTTTTTTGTGTTCTTCAGCATTGAAAGAGGAACTGCTCATGGTATAAGTTTTTGTCGTTACGTGGTTGCTGTTATAAAATTTTGTGTTATCGGCATTTTAATGATGAACACCTTCAATTCTCGTTTCAAGATCTGCATAGAGTTCCTGCAGTTCTTCAATGGTACTGTTTTCTGCTTCCCAGAATCCACGAGAATTTGCTTCGAGCAGTCTCCCTGTCATTGACATAGTGGCATGAGGATTGAGGGTCGCAAGCTTTTCGAGCATGGTTTTGTCCTGCAGAAAGGTTTCGTTGAATTGATCATAGGTCCACTTTTTAACTGCCGATGCCG
>JAPLFE010000116.1 GCA_026390855.1 Chlorobiales bacterium
CCACCGGCTGCAGCAATTTCAAGGGCTTTTTTTGCGGCACCCTGACCTTTGATATCTGAAAAATCGACCGGGTATTCCTCTTCCATACTAAAAAGCTCCGCGATATTGACTGTTACCGGGACTTGCTGAGTTTTTCCATTGATCAAGGCAACGGTTTCGTTCAGGGTTTCGACACCGTAGACCTTTATTCCTGAATTTGAAGCTGAGACGGCCACTGCTGCTTCGGATGCGTTTGAGAGTGGAACGATGAGGCGTTTTATATGTTCCTTTCCTGCCATTATTGCAACTGGGAGTGCACCGTTAATCCGTCTTACTGAGCCGTCGAGTGCGAGTTCTCCCATGATCAGTAAATCTTCGAATTGGATGGTACTCATCTGGAGGGAGCCGAGGAGCCCGATGGCAATCGGCAGATCGAAGGCGGTTCCTTCCTTTTTTATATCGGCAGGGGCAAGGTTTACAGTGATTTTTTTTGGCGGGATCGTAAATCCTGAATTTCGAATTGCTGTAAGAATTCGTTCTCTGCTCTCTCTGATGGCATTGTCTGGAAGGCCAACAACTAGAAAGGAGGGGATGCCTCCAGTCACGTTTGTTTCAACAGTAACTTTAATAGCATCAATGCCAATCAGTGCAGCTGCGTTGAGGGTTGAAAGCATGGTGAGACAATTGATGGGTGACAGTCTATATACGCTATTTATAATACGTATAATACGCAATTATTTCACAATTTCGTTAATATTCTGTGGTATGAGGCGAGTAAAAGAGGATCGACGATTTTGCAGCAACAGAATGAGAAATGGACGGCAAAAGGATGGGTTATAGAGGGAGAGTGTGATTTTGCGGATAATTCACAAAAAAGATATTCGGGAATACAAAAAAAATGAGGCTTTGCTAGAAGCCTCATTTGATAGATGTGTTGCAGTGAAAACAGGGATTCAAACTGGAACTCTGTATTGTTCAATACTTTCGCCACTGTTTTCTACATCTTTAACCCAGCCTGGTTTCGGTCCTCTTCCAACCCAATATTCATGCTCACTTTTTTTATACTTAATAACAGCAGGACTTTTAGTGGAAGCAGTTTTAGCAATTTTCCCCTTACGCTGCAGTTCGTCTATTGTAATATTGTAGTTACTGATTTTATCCTGAATATCTTTAATTATGGTGATTCTTTCGTTCCTGATAATTTCATCTGCTTCTTTTTGAAGCTCAGATAGTTGGGATTTGATTTCAGCAAGTCTGGTTGATGACATAATCAATTTATTTATAATTGTTTAAATTATTCTTCCTTTTTATAGGATTACGCAAAAATGTAATAAAAAAAATAAACAAACATAAACAGTTACTTTAAAAAAAGACAATTTATTTTAATTGCTCAGAATTATCTGTGATTATTCAATGATAATTATCAGACCAATGTAATTTTTTGAGCATTTCGATTCCTGCTACCAGATTAAAACAGCGAAAAAAAGTGAAATAATTTGTCGATCCAATTCAGCGTATCATTGTTAGCCTTATCAGGATCATTAAAATGAGTTGGATTTAAAATTATATATATGCTTAGCCGATGCTGGTGACATCTTTCAGAGGAATAAGCGTTTTTGTTGGTAAATAAAGCCTCATCAGTCTGTGTTATGAATAACAACAGAGGAATTCGCTGAGTAACATTTGATGCAGAATGTCTCGTTGGGTGTAAACAATTTTTCGGGGGGCAGGGTAATCAATTTGATATTCTCTTCTTTCATTTTGTTTCAAGGTAATATTGGCTTTGGCTAACCGTTTACACACTGAAACTCATTGAACAGACCACATGATCGATAAGTTGATAGGGGTTTACCTATTTATCCATGAAGCCAGAACGGACTTCTTCCTCGTTTTCGGTTGCGGAGTAGAAATCACAAGCGAAAACCGTTAACAAGAGCGGTGCATTCTAATAGCAGAATACGTCGTATTAACGTTTGATACGCCCTATAAATGATGATTTATCATTTATAGGCCACAGGTTATAGTAATACTGAAGAGTCTCTCTTTTCCTAATCAACATAGAAAAATGATTAGATATCAAGTAATTACTCTTGAGGTTAAGCTTTTGTATTTAAAATAATAAGGCCCTTCGTCAAGAAGAGCCGGAATGCTTTTGGTATTTGTTCATAAAAAGCTCAAAAGGGAGCCTGACTTTCATCAAGCTCCCTTTTGAATTGTGAACGGCAAATCTGTTATTCTTTAATACAACAGGGTGTTTCGTTGCCGTGGTGTTGATTGTATTATTTATCGACGGTTGTCGCCACGGTTGTCGCCACGGTTGTCCCCGCGATTGTCGCCACGGTTGTCGCCACGGTTGTCGCCACGGTTGTCGCCTCGGTTGTCGCCAGGGCGGTGATCCCTGCCTTCTCTGCGATTGAATTCGTTCCTATCTCTCTCTTCCCAGTACTTGTGGTCGTGCTTGCGATACTCTCTGTCACGGAATCTTCTGATTTCTTCCCAGCGATGTTTTCTTATGGAATGTGGGAGTCTATCCAAGCTTACGAATTCCCATGGTCCTGAATGATGAGAAGAACGGTACCAATTGCCATCACGGCTTATATAATATAAGCCATCCGAGTAGATGAAGTCATAAGGGCTTCCTACCGCTACTGAATATCCAAGTTCAGGTACGTAGACAAACGTTGGTCTTGTTTCGATAACAAAATTAGGTCTGTCGCCAACATTGACGTGAATGCCGCCAACACGTATGCCGATTTCTGCTTTAGCATCGACGGGGTGGTGTACAAGAAATAATCCTGCGATTCCTGCTGCGAGCCAGATGGTTTTTTTCATGGTTAATTGCATGGTTAAAATGTTTCTCAATGATGAGGGTTCTTTGTTATTAAAGTTCGATTGCATTGTCTGTATATCAATCCGGTTAAAGATTGCGCCGGATTATAATACAATAGACGCTCTTTTATTTTTTTTCCGGCGCATTAACATTCGATTAAATTTTTTTTCTACCCGGTTGTGCGTAATCCACCTGATATGGCATTGACTGTCAGGAACAGTTCGAGCAGGAGTCGGTCTGATTCTTCCTGCTTCGACGAATGCTGCAGTTCTCGCCATTGTTTAAGCAGCTTGATTTGCTGTTGGTGGAGCATGTCAAGTCCTTCCCGACGGGGGGTGATAAATTTGTTGACATTAAGCCGCTGGGTCTCAAGGGGCTCAGCGAAGAGCATTTCGATAAACTTTTTTGTGCGATGGTATTCTGCATCGATCATGATGAGAATGTTTTCTCTGATGAAACGGTCACTGACGAGTGATGCATACTGGTGCATGATGTTAAGATCGGCAGATGCGAGGCTGGTGTCGGCATTGCTGATAATGTAGCGAAGTGGGGGCCATGCATGGCTTCGTGTACGGATTTCCTCAAATGTTTCCGATGCGCTCTGGTGCAGGTACTCAAGGGCAGTACCGACCCCATACCACCCTGAAAGAGAAAATCGTGCCTGGTTCCAGCTGAAAACCCAGGGAATTGCCCTCAGGTCTTCAAGACTTGTTTTTCCGCTTCTTCGTGAAGGTCGGGATCCTATTCTTGTTGATTCAATAATGTCAATTGGCGTGGCTTCTCGGAAAAAAGTCAGAAATCCTTCTGCGGTGATCAGCTTTCGGTAAGCCTGGTTGCTTTTTTCAGAAAGTGTGTCCATAACTGGTTCCAGTGGGTGCGCTCTTTTTTTGCTGTTTCGTTGCCTGATCATTGATGCTGCTGCCCCGGCCATGATAAGTTCGAGATTATAAACTGCACTGATGCGGTTTGCGTACTTTTGCGCGATGGTTTCGCCTTGTTCGGTAAAGCACATTCCGGCATTCAATGAGCCAAAGGGTTGTGCTCTGATAAAACGGTGAGTTGGCCCTGCTCCCCGGCTGATACTTCCACCTCTTCCATGAAAAAACAGAATATCAGTTTCACAATGCCCCGCGGCTTCAAGCAATGCTTCCTGGGCGCGGTAAAGTGTCCATGTGCTTGAAAAAATTCCTCCGTCCTTGTTGCTGTCGCTGTATCCGATCATGACTTCCTGAGATCTTCTTTTTTTACCGGTTGTTAATTTACGGTACTCGAGGCTTCGTTGAGTGAGGGGGTGGGTGAGAAATTCCTGAAGTATTGCCGGGCTTTTTTTCAGGTCTTCAATGGTTTCAAAGAGCGGGACGATGGGGAGTACGCATGCGTCTCCATCATCGGTAGGGGTCATCAGTCCGACTTCACGGGCAAAAAGGTAGATGACGAGCAGGTCGGAGACGTTTCGGGTCATACTGACAATAAGTGAGCCAAGACCGCCAGTGCCATATTGTTTGGTATGTTTCAGTATTACCCTGTAACAGGCCAGTACGGTTTCGGCTTCAGGTCCTGCTGTCATGTCGGGATGAGTAAATGGTCGGGGGGATTGCAGTTCCCTGTCCAGAAAGGCTCTTCTTGCAGGTTCCTCCCATTCCAGAAAATCGTTTCCGTTCATACCGGCAGCGGTCATCAGCTGGGAAACGGCAAGTTCGTGAACGTGGCTGTTTTGACGGATATCAAGCGTGCCGAGATGGAACCCGAATGTTTGTACGATTCTGTAGACCGGAGCGACCTCCATGTCGGCGATATGATGTGCTCCGACAGCAATCAGCGACTGCCTTAGAAGCGAGAGATCGTCAAGGAGTTCATCCGAACCGAAGTAGTGAAAGGATTCGCAAGTTAACGTAATGGTTTCTGATGCATCGATTTTAAGAGGAAGAGATGCGATCATAAGGTTCAGAAACTGGCGCCAGGGTTCATGGCGGTTTCTGTGGAGTGCATCATATCCTGCATCACCAAGCTTTTTGCTGAGGTTTTCGATGCGGAGAATAAGCGGTTCTCCTGGAGACTGGAGTCTTTCGGAAAGACTTAGTTTTGAGGCTAGCTCTTTTAGATTACGCAAAACAAGCGTGAGCGCGTTTTGACGCATATCTGCCAGTGTTTCTTCGGTGACACTCGCAGTTACAAGGGGATGGCCGTCACGGTCGCCACCAACCCAGCTGCCGAAGCTGATGCGGGGCAGATTGCGGGGGTCGGAGAGACTGTTTGTATCGAATCCTGTTGCATTCCACGCCTGCAGGAGTCGTTTATCGAGCATGGGTAGAACTTCAGAAAATATATTGTAGAGGTAGTGGATGACATTTCTCCTCTCAGCCGATACCTGAGGCTTTTCAAAGAGGATTTCTCCCGTGCGCCATAGTCGTTCCAGGACAACCTTGATTTCATTGCGGATGTCGAGTTGTTCAAGGGGAGTCCACATCTGGTTTTCTCGTTTTACCAGAAGCAGATAAAGCTGTCGGTGCTGTTCAAGAACAGTTTTTCGTTTTGCCTCGGTAGGGTGAGCTGTCAGCACAGCTTCGACGGAAACCTCAGGCAGCAGTGAACAAATTGTTGTTTCCGGGATACCAATTTCCCGGAGGCGTAAAAGTGTTTTACCCCAGAGACCGGTGAGATGCGATAATCCGTTTTCGGCTTCGAGGGCTCGGCGGTTCTGAGCGGCGGAGTTTTCTTCCGCCATGTTAAGAAGTTGAAAAAAAATGGAAAATGCCTGAAGGGCTCGCTCGGTATTAGGATAGTTTTCAAGAGGCATGCCGGCATTCTGCCAGGGTAGGTGGTCGGCAAGTTTATTTTCGCCAAGGTCACGGAGTACTTCCTGAAAGCATTGGAGAAGAAATATGAAATCGCGTTCCGCTTTTTCAAAATCAATAATACTGCTGGTTGTTGTTATCATGAGGGAAAGTAATTCTCTGGTTGACAGGTCATCTTATGTTAGTATTCGAAAAAAATAAGTGAGTTACAAATTATGCTGATCTCCCTTGACCTCCTTGGTCAGGATACGAGGTATGCTCATCAAGTTTCAGCAGATAGTGATTTATAAACTCAACCTTTTTAAGGTTTCTGTTTGTCGTCTTTACTATTTATGCTTATCTTACTCAATAATTTTTTGGGTAAGCCACTAACACCTAATTCATTACCTGACATGGACAACAAATCAAATGGAAAGCTTATTGCAGTTGCATTAGGCGGGGCTGTCTTAATGGGGGCTTTGTTTTTCGGGTTGTCATTTTTAACCGGGTACAAGGTGCCGGCTGAGAACATTTCAGTATTTTTAACCCCGTTACGCTCCTTCGCAGGGTGGTTTTTGTTAATTTTTTGTGCATCGCTCATTATTATGGGTCTTGGCAAAATGTCGGCGAGAATCAGTGACAAGTGGTTTTTAAGTTTTCCTCTCAGTATCATTGCTATTATTGCAGTGATGTTTGCGTTACTCTGGCTCAGACCTTCGGGGATTTTGTTGTCGACTACCGGTCGCACTACTACTCTTGACGGTAAATACATTCGTTCTGTTAAAGAACTTACTGCGTTTCTCGAAAAGCCTGCAGCCAATGTTACACCAGTTCCTCCCGGCTTTGACTTTGCTGCTGCCAAGACTCTTACCGATGGACGCTGCAACAAATGCCACACGCTTGCCTCTGTGCAGGACGCTTTCAGAACCAAGTACAAGAAAGTTGGTAAAACAGCTGTGGTTGTAACTCGTATGCAGACAAATGCAGGTTCAGGTATTACCCCTGAAGAAGCAAAGACAATTATTGTTTATCTTGACAATAAGTTCTGATAAGCTTTTGCTCTTCTTCTTTACGCATTGCAGTTTCATAAAAAAAGCCTCAGAGTGTTCCTCTGAGGCTTTTTTTATCTCTCTTTTTTTAAAGGGGAGAACTATAGTGAACAGATACGGTTTCGGTTATTCCACCCCTTGCCTTCCATTCAGTTATAACACTTAGTGAGCGTGGTTGAAGGAGTTCGACAAGGTCGTCAAGGATTTTATTGGTGATATTTTCATAAAAGATCCCGGCATTGCGGAACTCGAGAAAATAATATTTCAGTGATTTCAGCTCTATGCAGGTTTTATCGGGAACATAGCGGATAGTTACGGTTCCAAAATCAGGAAGTCCAGTTTTTGGGCACACTGAAGTAAACTCGGGGTTCACTATCTCGATGGTGTAATCTCTGTTGGGATAGGTGTTGTCGAAAAGTTCCAGGATTTCTTTTTTCATTGGATGTCGATTTTTATGATAAAATATTTTACGGTTTTTAATGGTAATTGAGTTCTTTTCGAGGCAAAATAGAAATTCATGGCAATTTATCTGTAAACTCCGTTGTTTTTCTATAGAATCAAAAGTGTTTGCATTAGTGCATTCTGTGGTGTTTTTATCTGAGTTTTCTGGAAGTTAACGTTAGGCAATTATGCAAGTATCCCATGAAGGGGACGGTTCGGAATTACAGCTTCTTTATAAAGCTCTGGCGGCTGAATATGATTTATCTGAAACTCGCTATACCTTTGGAGGACATTCTTTCAGTTTTTTGAGTGTTCTTGACAGTTACGCTCTTCTCGACAGAATTTCGCCCGAAGAGTTTATCAAGGATGAACAGATGCCTTATTGGGCGGAAATTTGGCCTTCAGCTATAACGCTTTCGTCATTTGTTGCTGATGAACTTCCTGTTGAGGGGTTGCGAGTTATTGAAATAGGTTCAGGTGTTGGTATGGCTTCGGTTGTTGCAGCCTGGAAAGGTGCCCGTGTTCTGACTACAGACTACTCTTTTGAGGCGCTTCGTTTTGCGCGATATAATGCCTTGAAAAATAAAGTAAATCTCGAAAACGAGAGGCTTGATTGGCGAATGGTGCAGTGCAGCGAACAGTTTGATTTGTTATTTGCAGCCGATGTTCTTTATGAAAGAGTAAACCTGCTTCCTATTGTTACTGCGATTGATAAGCTGCTTAAGCCGGGTGGTGCGGCATTTATCGCTGATCCACGAAGGAGGCTTGCCGAACAGTTTCTTGAGCTTGCAGCGGAAAATAATTTTTCAATTACTCCGTTTCAACGGAAGTATACTGGTGGGTCGAAGGACGTGGCAGTAAATATCTACAAAATGGCAAGGCAAATAAACGCTTAATGAAGAGCAAGGTAGAGCAGCTTTCGGTTCGATGGCAATATAATGCAGGCCATGGTGCACTTATATGGCAGCTTATGTTTACAGTGAATGATGACCTTATCGGTCAGAAGCGCTTTACAGCTAACCGAAGAGCACTGTTTTTCTGTATTGATACAGTGAGCGGTCAGGTTGTTTGTGATGATTATCTGTTGATGGATCACGTTCATCCTGTTCCTGCTGGCGAAGGGTGGTTTGTCGGGCTGGAAACAACGATCGGCAGTCTGGTCTATTGCTATGCTTACCAGTCACAAAGCCCTGAGCATAAAGGGATATGGGCGGTTGATTTCAGAGCTGGCAGAGTGGTATGGTCACGCCCCGATATTGTTTTTGCTGCAAATCTTGATCACGAGTTTCTTGTTTATCAGCTTTCGGCTTTTGGAGGGTTTCCAGAACGCCATTTTCTCATGATCGATCCTCTTACCGGTGCAGACATCCGTCAGCTTGGAATTGATAGTTCGACGGTTAATACTATAAGGCAGGGGGTTGTGCAGGAGGAAGAGAGGCAGAAGGTGATTCTTTCCGAGTTTGTGACGCATGACATGAATATAGAGCGTATGGCCTTGCTGCGTGCCGGTATATCCGAAACAAGCCGCTCTGAATGTATTGTTCTGGGCTCTTTGACTGTTGCTGCTTTGCATGAACAGAGTGAGGTGTCTGGCAGCTGGTCTTCTGTTCTTAAAGTGTGGCGCAGGGATTGCCTTGTCTATGAAGACTGTATGGAAGAAGATGTCGAAAAACCCTGTCTCAACAATTTTCTGATCAGGAGCGAAAATTTGTATTACCTTAAAAATAAAGAAGAACTGGTTTGTGTTGCACTTATATGAAGGATTCATTGACATATCCGGTACCGGAAATATTTAAGGAAAGTTCACTTCCGATCAGTGATTTTCTTGGTAAACTCAGAAGCCGTAAAAATCTTTCGCCTAATACTGTCATTGCCTATACGACCGATCTTGCGCAGTTTTTTTCATTTTTTGTAAAACACTTCGAGCTTGTTGATTTAAGCGGGTTTGATCCCGAGAAAGTAACCCCTGTTGATGTTCGACTTTTTATGGGTTCATTGATCGAACGGGGTGTTCAGCCCCGCTCAATTGCCAGAAAACTTGCGGCGGTCAAAAGCTTTTACCGGTATCTGCAGGAAACCGGGGATATAAAGGGTTCCGTCTTTGCCTATATTATTTCACCAAAGTATCCGCGGCGTGTTCCAGGATTTTTAACTGAACAGCAGACTGAAAAGCTTTTTAATGAAGTGCTGACGGAGAGTGTGAGCGATTCAGGTGCTCCGGAACAAAACGCACTTGTTGAATCTTTTGAACGTGAACGGGATCGAAGTATTCTTGAGCTTCTTTATGGAAGCGGTCTTCGTATTTCAGAGTTGATTGGACTGACGATGGAATTTCTTGATCTAGACAACGGATATGTGAAGTTGACCGGGAAAGGACGTAAGCAGAGAATTGTTCCTGTCGGTCAGCCGACTATTGAGGCACTTAAAAAATATTTTGAAGTCCGGAGAAACTTCTTTAGAATAAATACATCGGGGGGAGCGGGAGCCTTAGAGTATGTTTTTATAACCAAAAAGGGCGAAATGCTTTATCCCATGCTTGTACAAAGATTGACCAAAAAATACCTCAATTCGGTCACTGAGCAAAAAAAGAAAAATCCACATATACTTCGGCATAGTTTTGCAACACACCTGTTGAACAGTGGTGCCGATCTTAATAGTGTCAGTGAAATGCTTGGACACAGCAATCTATCAACTACTGAAATATATACTCATGTATCTTTTGAGCGTTTAAGGGAGGTTTACCTTAAAGCGCATCCAAACGCATAAGTCTTTTGTGGGCTCTGGATAACTTTTTTACCGGGGTCTTGTTCCTTCATTATGTTCACCTTATTTCAACGGAGGTTATTATGACAAAAGTTGTCGTTAATGATGCTGTCAATGTTAAGGTTACTTTGCGCCATTCAAATAATCATAACGACATAGAAGAGTATGCACGCAATGCAGTACTTGCTCTTGTTAAAATTTTCCCGAATATTATCAGTTGTCATATTATTCTGGATCATCAGAAAAATGACTTTGAAAAAAATAAACTGGCAGAGATAACCGTGCATGTACCGCAAAATGTTTTAGTTGCAAAGGAAGCCGGAGCGGTTTATGAACAGACTATTGACAGCTGCGTTGAGGCATTGAGCCGTCAGCTTCAGAAACACAAGGAAAAAATGCAATAACGGCATACCGTGTATGATTCAGCAGGGTGTAAGACAATACACCCTGCTGATTTTTTTGGAGTTTTTTAACACTTCGATAAGCGAGACATCATGAATCTTGACCAAAAAGGATTAAAAAAGCGATCAATAACGGTCGCATATTTTTTTAATACTATCTGCAAGAAGCACGATATCAAATTGCGGAGACTGAACAACGTAGACGAACAGAAACGGCGAATTTTTGAGCGCGACCTTCATCGTCCGGGACTTGCCCTTGCCGGGTTTACCAATTTGTTCACTTACAAACGAGTACAGATTCTCGGAAATACGGAAACAAGGTTTTTAAATCACCTTGAAGAAGAGGAAAGAAATCGGGTGTTTGAAAATCTTGTGCGATTTAAAATACCCTGCATTATTCTGACAAGCAATAACAAGCTTCCGCAGTCGCTTCTCGATATGGCTACTCATGCCGGGATTCCGGTTTATATTACTCGCCTCTCTTCGACGAAAACCATTTATTTTGTGACTGGGTTTCTTGATGACCAGTTTTCGTTTTACCAGCAGTATCATGGTTCAATGGTTGATGTTTATGGTGTTGGGGTGCTGCTTATTGGTAAAAGCGGTCTTGGCAAATCAGAAATTGCACTGGATCTTGTAGAAAGGGGGCATGGCCTGGTGGCTGATGATGTTGTTGTTATTCATCGGAAAGGTGAATCAATGATGCTTACTGCCAAAAGAAACCATATTGTTGATCATTTTATGGAAATCCGTGGCCTCGGTGTCGTGGATGTGCGGGCAAACTTTGGTATACGGGCTATTCGTGATGTCAAGGAGGTCCAGGTTGTTGTAGAACTTCTTGAATGGGATAAAGAGATGGTGTATGAACGGCTTGGGTTGGATACGAAATTCATAAAGATTCTTGGCGTGGAAGTTCCGCTGGTACAATTGCCTATATTCCCCGGAAAAAATATTACCGTTATTATTGAAGTGGTTGCACTTAATTTCCTTTTGAAGCGATACTCGAATTATGTTGCAGCTGAAGCGCTGACCGACCGGATTAAAAATGTGATTAACAGTGAAAAAACAGAGGATGACAGTGATGATTAAAAAAGGTGCTGGCAGGGTTTCCGCCTCCTATAGAATTACAGGTTTCCTGTTTGTTGCCTTTGTTTTACTTACTCTGTCATCCTGCAACCGCCACAATGGGAGTAATGGGAAGGCCGGCAAAGGAAGTGCAGCTGCCATGGATACCACCCTTGTTATCGCAATGCTTGGCGACGCTGATTATCTTAATCCTGTCATAGGTACTACTGTTACCTCAAGCAATATTTTCAGCCTGATTTACCCTTCTTTACTGCAAAGTGAGTTTGATACTACGACAGGGTTGCTGAATTATATGGCTCTTGAAAAAAAACTGCGTGAAATAACACCGGGTCAGGCCAAAAAAACTCCTAAAGCCGCAATAGCAAAAAGCTGGACTATGTCGGAGGATCATAAATCCCTTACCTATATTCTTAGAAATGATGCTTTTTGGGATGACGGTCAGCCAATAGTATCGGGAGATTTTAAGTTTACCTATCAGTTGTATGGCAATCCGGTGATTGCCAGTGCACGCCAACAGTACCTTGCAGAGCTTGTTGGTGCCGATAAGGGGAAGATTGATTTCGATAAAGCTATTGAAACACCAAATGATAAAACCCTTATTTTCAGGTTTTACAAGCCAGTTCCAGAACATCTTGCGCTTTTTCATACTTCGCTGACGCCTCTTCCTGCTCATCGCTGGAAAAATGTTAAACCTGACGAGTTTCGTCATTCCCCGCTCAATCTTGATCCGCTTGGCGCTGGTCCATACAAACTGAAGAACTGGCAGCAGCAGCAGGAAATTGATCTTATTTCAAACCGGAAATCGAATCTGCCGAAGCCCGGCAATATTCCAGCGATCTCATTTAAAGTAGTGCCTGATTACACGGTAAGGCTGACGCAGCTTCAGACTGGTACGGTGGATGTTGTGGAAAATATCAAACCAGAGGACTTTACTGCTCTTTTGAAAGCTAATCATCAGATTAAAATCAAGACAGTCGGTCTGAGAGTATATGATTATATCGGCTGGTCAAATATAGATCAGGAAGAGTATCAGAGAAGCGGCAAGTTTAAACCTCATCCCTTGTTCGGTTCAGCGCAGGTTCGACTTGCACTCACCCATGCCATTAATCGGGAAGCGATTATTGACGGATATCTCAAAGAGTATGGTGTAATTTGTAATACTGATATTTCACCATCCCTGAAATGGGCTTACGATAACCGGATCACGCCTCATGCGTTTGATCCAGTACAAGCCTCAAATTTGCTCAAGGCTGAGGGGTGGCTTCCTGGACCGGACGGTATTCTGCAAAAAAACGGCAGGAAATTCAGTTTTGTCCTCTATACCAATGCGGGAAATGCGAGAAGAAACTATGCGAGTGTTATTATTCAGCAAAATCTTCGAGCAATTGGTATTGATTGCAAGTTGGAGGTTCAGGAATCCAATGTTTTTTTTGAGAGCCTTCAGGCCCGGAAACTTGATGCATGGATGGCTGGATGGTCGATTGGGCTTGAAATAGACCCCCTTGATGTGTGGGGTTCAGATCTCAAAAAGAGTCGCTTTAATTTTGCAGGTTACCGCAATCCGAGGATTGACGAGCTTTGTGAGCTTGCCAAGCAGAAAATGAATGTTAAGGACGCTAAGCCATACTGGCTCGAGTACCAGGCAATCCTTCATCGTGATCAGCCCATCACATTTCTCTATTGGATGAAGGAAACACAGGGCTTCAGCAAAAGGATTGAGGGGGATGAGCTGAATATTGCAGGCACTTTTTATAATGTTGATGACTGGAGGTTGCGGCCTTCAGCAAATATTGCACAATAGCATGTTATGCTGATTTATATTTTTAAACGGCTTTTGATTGCCGTCCCGTTGATTTTTGGGGTATTGACCCTTACGTTTTTCATTATCCGGCTGGCGCCTGGTGATCCAGCATCATTTTTTATTCAGCCGGGTATCAGTCCGAATGTTGCCGAGCAGATCAGGGCGCAGTATGGTCTTAATGACCCATTGCCTATACAGTATTTTAAATGGCTAGCCAATGTTCTGCAAGGTGATTTCGGGCGCAGTTTCAGCCGCTCACAGCAACCAGTCTTTGATGTTATTGCAGAAGCGTTGCCGATCACTGTTACTATAGCCGGACTGACCTTGATTGCTAATTTTACCTTTGGCATTCTTATCGGTATTATTTCAGCGGTTCGTCAGAACAGTTTTCTCGACAGGTTTCTGACGGTGACAGCCCTGTTTTTTTATTCGATGCCGGAGTTCTGGTTTGCCTTGATGATGATTATTCTTTTTGCCTTGAAGTTTCCCATCTTTCCTGTTTCAGGGCTGAACGAAATTGGTGCGGAAAGTTATGGCCCAGTGGGTTTTCTGATAGACCGGTTATGGCATCTTGTACTCCCGGTTACCGTGCTCAGCATTAACGGTGCTTCCGGTATTGCCCGCTATGTGAGGGGAAGCATGCTCGAAGTGATTCGGCAGGACTATATCCGCACCGCAAGGGCCAAGGGGTTGCCTGAGAAGATTGTCATTTTCAAACATGCACTGCGAAATGCTCTTTTGCCCGTGATTACCCTTATGGGAAGTTCGTTGCCTTTTATTTTCAGCGGAGCTTTGTTTATTGAGGTGATTTTTGCCTTTCCGGGAATGGGAAGGGTGACGGTAGAAGCTATTTTTGCAAGGGATTATCCACTGATTATTGCAAATACCTTTATTTCCGGTTCTCTGATTGTACTTGGGAATCTGTTAGCCGATGTGCTGTATGCCGTTGTGGATCCAAGAATAAAGCTTTGAATGTTATGACCGGTCAACCTGTAATGTTTGCTGTTTGAGAATGGA
>JAPLFE010000045.1 GCA_026390855.1 Chlorobiales bacterium
TAGAAACACCCCCACGTGCATGGGGAAGACTACACGACCCTCACACCTCGTAAGAGGATATGAGAAACACCCCCACGTGCATGGGGAAGACCCGTCTTGAACGTTCTCGTCAAGGGGCAATACGGAAACACCCCCACGTGCATGGGGAAGACCTCCCATAGCGACCTTTGTTTCGCGCAATGCTGGAAACACCCCCACGTGCATGGGGAAGACTTCATAACAATCCTGTCGAACTTCTTGAGTTCAGAAACACCCCCACGTGCATGGGGAAGACAGGAACAGAATAAGTAGGCATAGGCCGAGCACAGAAACACCCCCACGTGCATGGGGAAGACCCCGCAATGGAAGTAACGTAAATTGCCATAATGGAAACACCCCCACGTGCATGGGGAAGACACTGGAATTTACTGGGCTCTCAAGATTCTTTAGATGTTTCAGAAGGTTGAATAGGGACAAAATTCTTTTCAATTACTAACTGCATTCCTGACATCTCAATTAAATCTCTACGCGTGTCGCCGAGTCCATAAATTTCATATCCGGGAGAAGTATTGCTACTCTTAAAAACCATCAATCCAGATTCTGATGGACAATGTTTATGCAGGTATTCAACAACTTTTTTAGCCACTGAATCCTTGATACCAGAGACAAACATGTTTGCCCGAGGTTCCACGAACCAGAGTTTCATTCGTCCACGCACTGCGGGCGGTAGGTCATTGGCGATCACAACAAGCATCATTGTCTCCCGAGCATTTCTTCAATATCCGGTCCAATACAAGCAAGCAGGTCCATATCGATCACTCTTCGGCGAAACTCAGCAGCAGTCTTATGTCTGTCATAGAATCCTGCCATCGGCGCTGTTAATGAAAATGCAAGATCAATCGAGAGCTCTTCTTTGTATAAATCTGCAAGATCATAAACAAATGGCAGAGGGCTACCGGAGTGGATGAATCCTATATGTGGAGAATATCCCATACTGGTCACTGCTGAACAAATAATGCCATAGAGGGCGGCATTGGCTGATGTCAGAATTCTGTTGGTTATATCTCCCATTTCAAACTTACCCGGAGTGAATTGCCGCCCTTTCCAGCCAACCTTGTACTCTATGGCTTTTTTCTCGTAGAGTTGACGAACGCGCAAGCCCTCCATACCCATTAATTGATGAAGGGTTTTGTTTTCAAGCTTCTCTCCCGGAAACCTTCGAGTGAACATACGTCTTGCAACTTTCAGTGATTTGTCAGAGTCAGCTGAAAGTAACATTTGGTATCGAAAATTTCGAGTGTCGCTTGTTGGTGTCTGCCCTGAAGCATAAAAAATAAGGCTGTCTTCACCAACCCAGCATAACCCGCAATTTGATGCAGCCATAACCTTCACTGCTTCATGGGTAACGGTAGTACCTGGACCAAGAAGAAGACAATTGAGCATTGCTATAGGTAACCTCACCACGTTGCCATCGCAATCTATCCATTTAATACTGCTGTCATCAATTTCTAACCGTCCTCGTTCCAGATAGATAAATGGATATTTATCCTTGACCTGCGGAAGCGTATCTCGCGTAATCTTTATCAGCAAGCGGGGAGAAGAATTCTCTTTAACGGGTATCTCAGACATTATTGTCACTGGAAACTATCGTTACTCTACGTTCTCTATAGATTTTATTCTCCCCGAATTGGACGGGAACATCATTCAAAATGATGGTTTCCCCTTCATGTTCCCCAGCCAGAACTCTAAAATCCTCCACCAGTTTCTTTTCTCGCGCGATCTCGATTGCATGATCTATGGCGGTAGATTCAGTAGAAAAAGTTCCGCGATAGATAAAATCCGTAGGAGCGCAACATTTTCGACCAAAATAGATATCCCAGCATGGATTCTCCAGCGCATCTGCAAAAAGAGCTGTTTTTTCGGGTAGCACTTCCAGTATAATTGCAAAAGCCGCATCTTGAAGGTAGTACCGATAGGTTATTTTTGAACCACCGCCAACAGCAGCTTTCCTGTCGCTTTTTTTAGGTATGAGAAGGGTTTCCCATGGGTTTTGATCGTCGTAACCACTGCCTACCATATGGAAATCTCTTAATAAAGCTTCGCGCTCTTTTGATTTACGAAAAGAGAGTACTGTCTGCCTTAGCTGCCCCATTTCCATAAGCAGTTCTCTCTGCTAGCCACCAGCCCCAAGGGCACAGCATAGCATTCCAAGGATGCCGGATTTAGTCGCGGTTATGCTTGGCTGTAAATATCCACCGTCTTTTGCTTTAACCGCAGTCTCAAAAGGTACCTGCAAGCGCTGCCCCTTCCGTATGAAGATCTTTGCAAATTCCCAAGGTGAAGCACCGGACTGGGTGGCTTGTCGTGCACTGGGCACAGCAATGAAAAGGGCTTTAGTAAATGCCGCGACTGCTTTATCAAGACCGACTCCGGAAAGCGATTCCCAAAGCTGCCCAAGATCAAGGCTGATATAGCGGTAATAGGTTGCTGAGTTGAACTCCAGGCTTCCCATGTGCGCAGATCCCTGTTCTTCACTCAGGTCATCAAGAGCAGTGAAAAACTCCACTTCGTTACTGACCTTATGAGTAGAGATAGCATGTGAGAACGAAGCAGCAGCCTCTATACCCAAATCACTTGCCTGAGCGATCATGCGACCAAAGAGGGCTATGTCTAGTCCGTCAATAGCAGGATTCAAGGCTTTCTTAGCAACTTTCTGAAGTTCCGTGTCCTTTAGTGCCTTACTGTCAAAGCTTTTTGCCATTGCATACTCAGCAAACGCCATTGCTTCGGATTCACTGAAAAACAAGAGGGTATCTTTGCTGAATGCATCGGCAATAACTTTCCCGCATTCTGCGCCCTGGTCTACTGAAGCACCTTTTTCAACACAAGCTTTTGCCACAAATTCAGCTACCTTTTTCGTGCGTATACCCAGTTTGACATCAAAGTCTTTTAAAGCAAGTCGGACTTGGCGTTTCCAGCATTGAGAGCTGACTCGGGCACGAGTGTTGCCTCCTACTATTGCCGTTTTTGGTGCTCCAACATCATCCCGGTTCAGACAGGTAACTGGGAAAGACTGAAGTATGTGATATTCGATACGGGTACTTTTGAAAGGATTTGTGCTGCTCATAATAGTAAGTGATTAGTTGTTTATTGAACTGTTTAAAGGGGCTATCTGTAGCAGACCAAACCCGAATGCCCGTCCCCGGCCTATGCCATATTGAAAACTTTTAATAAAAAGAGAACGATCAACCACTTCAAGTTCACCGGCGATCTCCGCACCCCCATGAGTAACGCTATGCGTTTGCTTCACAAATTGCTTGACCTTGAGGGCTTTTATCTGAAGATTTACTGGATTGACAGTGAACCCCCATGAAGCAGGTGCTTTATCAATGAACCATCGGGCAATCTCTTCACGCTCACGGAGAGCAATAATTTTACGGCTCTTGTTGTCTCTTCTCGTCGGATTTATGAGGACTTCGAAGCGGTAACGGTCATAAAGAAAAAACTTCTCATCAACTGCCTTTGACTCCAATGTTCCATGCTCCGGATTACGAGGTTCACGATCTGATAGCAGGAGTATCAAGCGGCCGTTCCTGTCTCCTCCTTTATCTGCATAGAGAAAACCGCTTGGAACGCTTGCGTTTTTCTCCGCCTCACTTCTCAGGTCTTCAAAGAGACTGTAGACAACCCTGTGCAGCGAATAGTCATCAGTGATGCGCAGTATTTTAATATCTTTGGGGCCAAGTTTAAGGATGCTTGCTATCATGCCGCCTCCTTTGGTGCTGCTTTCTGACCATGTTTATAGAACTCCTGTGCCCACTGGCTTTTTATTCTTTCGCTCTCCCAATGAAATTTTAGTAATTGATCAAGCAGACGGGCATAGTCAAGGGTGGCGTTTCCTCTTGACTCAATAAGGCTGAAGAGAGGTCGGAGAATTCTGCACGCCTCCTCGACGGAGTCACAGGCAAGCAGGCGACGCAGTTTTGCCTTGGCCTGATCACTTTGACTGCCATCGTCATAACATTTGGCAATAGCCTTGCCAATCCCTTCATTTCCATTATGAGCACTTTTCTCTTTGGCAATGGCAGCAGCTACTATTGCAAACGGCAGCCTTTCCCATGGCTTTTCCAGATCGATGTTAAAAGCTGCCAGATACTCCCAGCTCTGATATTCAGTCGCAGGGTTGTCCGCTCGCTTGAGAGCGGCAGCGACGCCTTTGTTCTTTGTAATCAGGGCAATGACGTACTGCACAAATGCCAGTGATCGACTGGTTTTTTTTCCAGGTTCATTATTCATGGCTTATTTTTCTACTGGTTGAGATAATCATTGAGATTCGGTCTGTTCTTTGCCCATGCGTCAATCTGTCTTGCGCTCTCTCGAGGACAAAAGGAGTCATAAGCCTTTATAGCTGACTGCGCGAATGATTGTCTGATTTTTATGGTGTTTTGTGTCGGTGCACAAGCATCAACCAGATCCTGGAACCGCCGCTCACAGAGTTCCCAAAAAATTGAAGATGCCTGCCCAGCCAATCCGGAATCAGTCATATTCTGCGCTTTAAAAAATCCATTGGTTGAAGCGTAGACCCTGGTTGAGAGCTTGTCAAGCGCTTCCATCTCAATCTGCAGTTGATGGTACCACGGTTCACCAAGAATATTGCTCTCAAGAAAAATGATGGATTCTACAAAATCATCATCTTGTTTGACCGACTGGTCGCCTGCATTTGTACTTACCCTGAGCCCTCCTGACCAGACACCAATTCTCTTAAACCGACTGCGGAACCGGACAAGACCATACCGGATAAACTGGCAGTCGTAACCCTGCACGCCACCAGCACTCATAAATCTAAGTAAAGATGCAAGTTCCCGCCACGGTCGTTTGTTTGGATCTATCCATTTGATTTTTGGTGTTGTGCCTTGGGCATTAACAGCCATACTCGGTTCCCGCCATCCATCTTTGTGGCTTGGGTATTGCATTCCTTCTACATAATAGATGCCATACCCCTTGAGCAGGACAAAACGTGACAAGGAGACGAGAGTTGCCATATAGGAACTTTTCAAGCTATCAGCTATGGGCCCCGCTTCCCCTTCTGGCATTTGTTCCCAAGGAGCGGTTCCAAGTCCTGTTTTCCAGTAAGCATTCTCTCGTATCCTCTCTCGGGATAAGAGATTCAGAAGGAGTGTGTCAATGAGGGTTTCACCAACAAGTATAGAGTGGAGATATCCAATATAATTTCCAATACTTGGAGAGGATTTTGCTGAACCCGTTTTTCCGGTATAACCCTCTGTCAGCGTATCAAGGTTTTTTTCAGCACGTTTTCCACCTAAAGCAAAGTTCATGAGTGATACAACAAATAATGCCTTATCGGCATCTGACAAAACCTTGGGTACTTGATACTGAGTAAGAATAGTGTTGTTATCTGCTGGCAGGTCTGGATAGAAACCCATCCCTATCGATTTAGGTCGCGCGCTGGCTTCAGCATTCCGGCGGCCAGCATCATTAGTGGCAGCTGCAAGTTCTTTCCGTTTCCGTCGTTCTATGAGTCCGTTTATGGCAGGCATTTGCAGAAACGGTTTTTCGCCATAAAGCCAGAATTGATCATGCCATTTGTCAAGATAGTCAATGCATTTGTGAGCAAGTTCTATGGACTCTAGGGTTTCAAGAGCCTCATCGTCTTCAAGTGTCGAGGCTGCCTGAGCAATTGCAAGCAACAGCTTAGTCATAGACATTTTCTGCAAGGGGTTACCACCCAGTCCCCGATTGCCCGCTTCACTGAATACCTGCCGGAGGCTTAACCGACCTTTGTCAATAACAGGTATCCATGGCTCGTCAATCAGGTTGAATCGATTTTCAGGAGTCATATCAGTTGTAGTGCCTGGTTTACTTTTTAAGAGAACAATATCCAAGTCTATGATTGTAACTGAGGCGGTATACCATCGATGCGTCTTTAGCATTCAGGGATTTAAGTTCCCCATCCTGTGTGACCATGGCAACTCGAAGCTGACTCTCGTCATGCTCTCTGTCCCCGAGATAAAAATAACCCTTGAGCCATTCGAGATTATTAACAGGTAATGCTTCCGGGGCAAGGTAGTCGGAAACATGCAAGGTCTGCTGCGCAAGTGAAGCCGCTATAAAACGTTGCTGCCGTTTCCCTTTTGAAGAAGATTGTAAAGGGAGAAAAAGCTCGCTTCCATCCAGTAGTCGCACCGTGGTTCCGTTTCGCTCTCGATCAAAACGATAAGATTGCAAGAGCAGTACCTCAACATTCTCCTGATCGCTGTATCGGGTACTTGCCTTACTTTCAGGTAGGGTTCTGGTTCCAACTGAAATACCTCCCAAGGCTAGTCTTTCTAGCATCTCCTGTCTTTTTTTAAGCACCTCTTTATGTTTTCGCATAAGAGGGCCTTCGTCAAGTTCTCGATAGGTCGCCTCAATGAGGCTGCGTATCTGGTCAGGTAGCACCAACTCCGTAATGTTGCTCCATACTTCAAGTGTACGTAAAAGCACATAGGGGCTGTAGACTTTAGCTGTAGGGCCAAATTCTTTCTCAGGGTGATCTAGAGCATTATTGTATTCCGGTTTGAGTATCCATACTTCACAACTTGATCCAGACGGACGAACATTCTCGCGGTGTCGCCATAGCCGACCAATTCGTTGAAGCAGCATATCAGTAGGGCAGATTTTCGTTACCAGAAAGTCTGCATCTATATCCAGCGACTGCTCAAGTACTTGTGTTCCCACCAGTATCCTGCCGCACTTTCGTCGTTGTTCATGATTCCCCTTTCCATATCGAGTGACCCAGTAGTCTTCATGGTGTTCACGATCAGTCTTCAGGTATCGGGAATGCAGGAGTCCGCATTCAATACCCAGTCCATCAGCTCGTGCCGCCAAAATACTGTAGATGCTTTGTGCCTCAGCAACTGTATTTTCTATCCAGAGAACCTGTTGTCCTTCCTCAGACCTTTTCAGCGCCTCATCTATGACAGTATCCACACGGTTAAAAGATTGAATACCAACTGTGATATTGTTATGGACTGCAGCAGTAATCTCTATCGCTGTATTTTCGTAATCCTTACTCGAGGAGACTAAAGGATAAGAATTATCAGAGACCTTTTGGTTTAAAAGCTTTTCTCTTCGCTCTTTGGTTAAGGTTGCGCTTAAAATGATAACGGTACACTGCAACCCGCGAAGAGTTTCGACAAGCTTATCAAGGATTGTACCTGTATAAGCGTCATAAGAATGGACCTCGTCCAGTATGACTACCTTTCCAGCAAGTCCAAAGGCCCTTACAAAACCATGCTTTACATTCATTACAGCCATTAATGCCTGGTCAACAGTACCAACGGCGAAAGGCGCAAGAATACCGCGTTTTCCAGAATGGAACCACTCGCCCCCAGGCCCTCCATCTTCACCCATTTCGATTTCTTTCAACCATGCATTGCTGTGGAGCAACAGGGCCCTTCGATGTATGCAGTCAGATGTCAATATTTTTTCCAGGTATTCATTGACACGATCATGAATCCTGTTTGATGTTAATTGCGTAGGCAACGCGAAGTAAATTCCTGTGGCTCCTCCAGAAACCATGATAGAATAAGCGGCATAAAGCGCAGCTTCAGTTTTGCCGATACCCATTGGAGCTTCAAGGATATAGACCCCTGGATTTTGGGCCTGTTGTATAAGCAAATTTTGTATATCCCGTGGCTCAAAGCCGAATATTTCACTGAATCGGAGGTTTTTAACGAGATCCGGTTTTACAAACCCTGCAACATCAACAGCATTCTTGATGGATGGTTTCCAGGCATTATCTGGATTATCAAAACTTTGTCCTGAACCGATCCAATCAGCAACAGTTGTTAGTCCTGAAATAGCTTTGGCCTGCAATGTTTTTGCGATTATAGGAAACTGCAATCCCATTGCCGCCTTCAGATTTTCCACAAGCTCAGTCCGTCGCTCCTGCCAAAGTGGCCCTCCAAAAACTTGGTCTTCAGCAACAAGCCCATTCAATTCGGGTGAGTACCCATGATGCTGGCCGATAATTTGAGGTATATATTTTCCTATTTTCAAGTACTGTGCTGTAGCCATGCTGACACCGGCGTGGTACCCCCAGTTTCTTTCAAGATCAGGGTTGATGAGGGTAAGACAAGCAAGGGAATTGGGCACGTAGGCACTTGTTCCTCTGTATACCTTTTCCTGAAAAGTGGGGCTGACCTTACCTATATCATGAATTGCAGCAACAAGTTCTGAACCATCAGGAAATAGAGTTGCTCGTAAAAATGGAGGGGTTCTAGCAAGAAGTTCCTTCGCCACTTCGCCAACGATGATGCAATGATCGAAAACATTTCGTCCACCCTCGAAAGTCTGACGATCAGTGATGTAGGTTTTCGCAAGACAGGCTTCAAGCGGCAAGGCTTGGTCATCTTCATTGGAAACGTCTTCGCTATACTTTGCTTTGGGGGTGCGCACACGCATGAAGATTGTAATCCTATTTCATTAGGCTATAAACGGGTCGTTATAGGAAAGATGTCCTACAACTATATGCCCAAAACAAAGGATATCGGCATCTTACTTCCCTAACGGCATACCTGAAATAATGGAATATTTATATTTCCCTTCGCCAGTACTGATTAGTTACAAAATAGTTCTATTAATAAAAAGCGAGAAAGAAAGTTACGCATAAATCCCTTCCTCCTTTTAAATGGAAGCTATAACCTTTGGCAAGATAAAAAAAGCACAAAATTTACTAATTGCATCCTACTAGAAGGCAAAAAAACGATAAAATAAAAATGTAACAAACAGGAGATTGGACAGTTATTCAAATTCTAAATCAAAAGAGCTATTATATACCCATAAACCAAAAGGAGGTGGGTATATGGCACGACCAGCAAGTGGCAAGTTTTGGCAATGGCGAAGGGAGCTTTAGCAAAAGCCCGGACAATAGAAGAGTTCCGGCAAGCACAGGCAGTGATCCTACCGCTGGAATTCGGTTTTTCAATGGACCAAGTAGCAAAGACTGTTGGTATTTCAAAAAGTTGGGAATGCAAATTAAGGATGCGATTTATCCTGGCCGGAGGCATGCAGGAAGAACTTAAACCAAAGCGGGGCGGTCGCCGGTGAGAAAATATGAGCAAAGAAGAGCAGACCGCTTTTCTTGGTCCATTTCTCGATAAAGCGGCTCAAGGAGGCATCTTGATTGTCAGAGAGATCAAGCAGGCGCTGGATAAGCTACTAGGACGTAAAACAGCATTGGCTTCAACCTATAATCTTCTGGATCGGCACAACTAGCGGAAGCTTGCGCCGGACAAAAGACATCAGAAAAGCGATATTGGAGCTCAGGTTGAGTAGGAAAAAAATTCCCAGAACTCCTTGCCTTGATCGACAAGGAGTGGTCTGGCACCATGCCACTTCGGGTGATATTTCAGAAGGAAGCACGTTTTGGTAGTATTTCCGATACCCAGCAATACTGGTTTCCGCGACCGATTCGTCCGCTGACAATGGACATGGCGACCCAAAAATACACCTATGCATATGCAGCTGTATCGGTGAGTGATGGTGTGCTTGAAACCTTGATCGTGCCTCATGTAAACAGTGGATGTGTGCAGATTTTCCTTGATGAAGTCTCATCCAAGCATCCAGAAGACCGAATTGTGATGATCTTGGAGAGCTCTGGCTAGCACAAGTCTATCACGTTAAAGATAGCGAAAAACATACACATAGTTTCATTACCTCCTTATTCGCTGGAACTCAATCCAGTCGAGCATTTGTGGGATGAACTGTGCGAAAAGGGATTCGAAAATGTGGTCTTCAACAGTTTATACGCTCTTGAAAACCACTTTGAGGCTTCGTTGAAGACAATGGAGCTTGTGCCAAGAATCTATTCCATCATCGCATGGCCTTGGATTATTAGTGTATTAATGATTTAGAATTGGAATAACAAACGATCCCTGTCATTGTTTCCCAGCAGTAAGCATTCTTTCAGTCATATAAACGTATCCCTTAACAATGGAAAACCTCTACCACCAGACAAGATTTTACAGCATCCATCCATAAACTCTCACAACAACCACTCCCATGACATAAGAACCTGTCTTTTCCCATTCTACTTGAAAAACAAAAAAGGTCTTCATCCCTCATACTACTTCAAGCTATAGAGTTGCATGAAAAAGCTCAGGAAGAGTTTCACAGCTTTTATCTTGATACTAAGAATAGGGTTATTGGTATGCTCGACTTTTAGTAAAGAATAAACACTGCCAAAACAGCTCGAAATTTTTTCTCCCTTTACATTCATCACAAACACCACAACATCAACTATTTTATCATATTTTGATGGCACACCCGTTGCCACATAAAAGCACTGATGGCAGGCTCATGATTCTACGATAGAGAGGTACGGTACAAAAAAAGAAATGAAGGCGATTACTGAGAGAAGTTCATGAAGATCCTTAACCGATACATATTCAAGCAGTTTTCCAAGGCATTTTTGTTTACCAGTATTGCCTTTATCTTTCTGTTCATTCTTATCAGTACGGTTGAAAAGCTTGATAAGTTCATGGACAAGAATCTCAGCTATTTGGAGATTGCCCGTTATTACGCCCTCTCAATACCCTCCACCCTGCTGATAACATCACCGATAAGCGCGCTTTTAGCCTCGATACTTGTTGCAGGGAAACTCTCAGTTTCGAGCGAACTCCCAGCAATACGCTCTGCTGGAGTCAGTATGCGCCAGCTGCTGACCCCATTTTTAACGGGCGGAGTTCTGATATGCGGCATTAACCTTGTGAATGCCTGCTGGGTAGCTCCTGCAGCATATACCGGGATGAATGCATTTGAGCAACATTATGTCGACGATAACGGCGCACTCCCTCAGAAGCGCGGCACCCTCCATATCCTTGAGCCCGGAAACCGAATTGTGTCGTTAGGCACTTATGACGCTGACCGGCTAAACGTAAGCGGGGTTTCCATAGAGGATTTCAGCGGTTCTCATCTCACAATGCGAACCGATGCTGAATCAATGCGCTATGACCCAAAAACAGGAGAGTGGATCATGCAGAATGCGTCAACCCGCATCTTTAACGGAAATAATGAAGCGCTCAATATTGATGCGCTGAAGCCGATAAAACTTGCCTTGACACCCCGCTCGCTTGAGGAACTCAATCTGCAGCCGGACGAAATGAACTTTCCCCGACATTACCACTACCTTGTAGAAAAAGAGAAAGCTGGGTTTGCAGGACTTGGACGATCCATGGTGAAGTTTCATACAAAGATTTCGCTACCATTTGCGTCGCTCATTATCATTTTGATCGGCGTACCAATGTCGGCAAAGAAAAAGCGAGGAGGGCTTGCTTCTGAAATAAGCGTCACGCTTTTTACAGGTTTTCTCTTTCTCGGACTACAGAAAACTATAGCGATAGCTGGATATCAAGGCATCATCAATCCTATGCTGGCTGCATGGCTTCCGAATATTCTGTTTCTCACTGTAGGTTATGTGATTTATAAAACGGCTATCGACTAAACAGCAATGCACACCGAATACCCTCACGTTATCGTTTTGATGACCGATTTTGGCCTGAACGACACCTACGTTGGCCAGATGAAAGGCGTCATACTGTCAATTGCTCCTACAACGCAAGTCATTGACCTTACCCATGCTATAACGCCACAAAACATCGCACAGGGCGCCTTCCTCCTTACCAAGTCAGTCGATTTTTTCCCCGAACATTCAATCGTTCTCTCGGTGGTTGATCCAGGAGTTGGTACGGCACGTAAAGCAATTGCTGTTGCAACCAGTAACCATACCTTTCTTGCACCGGATAACGGCCTGCTTACCGGCATTTTTCAGACGCAAACTATAAAGCGCTGTGTAAGCATTACAGAAGAACGATATATGCTTTCACTACGGAGTTCGACCTTTCATGGTCGGGATGTTTTTTCACCCGTAGCGGCGCATCTTGCATGCGGAGTGCCGCTTCATGAGCTTGGTGATGCAATTGAGCCGTCAGATTGCGTCAAGATTATTATGCCGGAATGCAAGAGCAATGATGACGGGCAATCATGGGATGGAAGCATCATTTATACCGATCATTTTGGTAATCTCGTGACGTCCGTTGAAGCAACCGTGCTTGACAGCCTGAAACATTGGGTTGCAAGTGCGGGGAGCTGCGAGCACATTCCAGTTGTGGCTACGTATGGTGATGTTCGTGATCAAGAGCTCCTGGCTTATACCGGAAGCAGCGGAATGATTGAAATTGCGGTACGAAACGGGAATGCATCGCTGAGGCTTGGGCTGCGAGAGGGAGATTGTGTAAAACTTTCAGCAATCTCATGATAGTTTAGTGCTAAAAGCCGAAAGGCGTACCAACAAAGATTCTTGCTGGTACGCCTCCGATCTGAATGACAATGTCCCACAAAACACATCAGTAAAAAAAATCAGCTACCGATATATTCCTTGAGAATTTTGCTGTATGCCGACTGCCGTAGACGGCGTATGGCTTTTTCCTTGATTTGGCGGACACGTTCTCTGGTGAGCTTGAATTTTTCACCGATTTCTTCAAGGGTCAGAGGATTATCCATACCAATGCCGAAATAGGACTTTATAACGTCGGCTTCGCGAGGAGCAAGTACGGAAAGTGAACGTTCGACTTCAAGAGTAAGAGAGTCGCGGTTAAGGCCATAATCGGGTAAGTGGCCATCGTTCTGCAGAACGTCAAGCAAGCGGTTATCGTCGCCCTGAGCAAATGGTGCGTCCACGGAAACATGCCTGCCGGCAATTTTTAAGGTATCGGCAACATCCTGCGAATCCATTTCGAGAAGGGTGGCAAGTTCCCTTGTATTTGGGTCGCGTTCAAATTCCTGTTCAAGCTGGCTGTATGCCTTGCTTATTTTATTCAGGGTACCCACCCTGTTTAATGGCAGCCTTACGATTCGGGACTGCTCGGCCAGAGCCTGAAGGATAGATTGGCGAATCCACCATACCGCATACGAAATAAACTTGAAACCACGGGTTTCGTCGAAACGCTTTGCCGCCTTTATGAGACCAAGATTTCCTTCATTGATCAGATCGCCAAGAGTCAAGCCCTGATTTTGATACTGTTTTGCAACAGAAACAACAAATCGCAGGTTTCCTTTAATCAATTTGTCAAGTGCACGCTTTGCTCTTTTATATTC
Source organism: Chlorobiales bacterium (assembly GCA_026390855.1). Lineage (GTDB taxonomy): Bacteria > Bacteroidota > Chlorobiia > Chlorobiales > Chlorobiaceae > Chlorobium. Next base: position 13,138 of record JAPLFE010000045.1, read on the forward strand.
CGTCGTATCAACCGGCATGTCAAAGCCTTCTTTGATAGCCTTGGTCAATTTGACCTCGTCTTCGGCTGTCAATAAATCATATTTTCCTATTTCCTGCAGGTAACGATCGAGAGAAAGACTCTCGCGATTGGTTATCTGTTTGCTGATCTTAAGCTGCCTCATGTATTACTCTCTCCTTACGAACTTCAGCGATTTAAACCCGTCATGACGGCTTGCATGCTTACATGATATTGAAAAAGTCACAAAATATCATTTCAAGCTGATTAAATCTAAAAAAACGATTTTTTTCTTCTCTTCAAATACAGAGATAGATATGAAAATATTTTACAATTCCATACATCCTCAGTCGTTGAGAACAGTCAGGTTACTGTTGAGTTTTGACAGATTATCTTCAGCTTCCCTGAGTTTTTCACGTTCTTTGGCAATAACATCAGGATGTGCATTATCAGCAAATCCTTTGTTTGCCAATTTTTTCTGGACCGCAGCGACATAGGATGAAATATTATTAATCTCTTTCTGAAGTCGCGCCCTCTCTTTGTCAAATGATATCAACCCCTCGAGCAGTACAAATAGTTCATTACCCTCAACTACCGATCCTGCTGCATGACGTGGCCGTTCGCCATCAGCCATAACCTTTGGAATACATTGACCAAGTGCCGCAATAAGCGGAAGATTGGCTTCAAATACCAACCCATCGGCATTATTGCCCGGCCAGAGAAGTATTTCTGCTTCGCTGTTATGTGGAACGCCAAATAATGAGCGTAGACTTCTGACTTCGGCAACCAGCTTTTGTATCAGGGTAAAACCGCTGACATCAATGTCGCTATACTCTGGATCGGAATACGGCATCGGTGAGAGAGCAATACTCTCTTCTGAAGGACGCTGGAGTATCTGATGCCATATTTCGTCAGTGATAAAAGGCATGACGGGATGAAGGGTCTTAAGGATACCTTCAAGAACATAAACAGCAAGACAGACTGCTTTTTGTGCTTCGTCCCTTGTTACATCGCCTGAAAGCTGAACTTTCAGAGCTTCGAGGTACCAGGCACAGTAGTCGCCCCAGAAAAAGTCGTACAGTATTCTGACAATATCATGGACCTTGAACTGACTGAAAGCGGCATGGTAACGGTTGAGCATATCATAAAACCCTGCAAGAAGCCACTGCCCGGCCAAGTCAAAACCCCCTGAACGAGGATCGAAATTCTGGTAAACAGCTGCAAACTCTTCATGATTGCCGAAATACTTTTCACGCTGCATAAAAACAAGGCGTGAGGCATTCCATATTTTAGTGGCAAAATTGCGGCCAAGCTCACATTTTTCCTCACCAAACAGTACATCCTGCCCAAGAGGGGCTATGTATATGATGGTGAAGCGAAGGGCATCAGTCCCATAGGTGTCCATGACCTTGATGGGGTCGGGAGAATTACCGAGTGACTTTGAAAGTTTAAAGCCTTTCATGTCGCGGATGATGCTTGTAAAATAAACATCACGGAAAGGTACCTCACCTTTAAAGTAAAGGCCTGCCATGATCATTCTGGCTACCCAGAAGAAAATGATATCAGGCCCTGTTACAAGTGTATTGGTAGGGTAAAACGCATTGAGATCGTCGTTATCGGTATGCTGATCAGTCCACCCCAAGGTTGTGAGCGGCCAGAGCCATGAAGAGAACCAGGTATCTAGTACATCATCGTCCTGAAGAAGCTTGTCGGTACCAGCTAGATGACATGCCTCTTCATAGGTGGCTGCTACCCATACTTTGCCTTCGGTGTCGTACCAAGCTGGGATGCGGTGACCCCACCAGAGCTGGCGGGAAATGCACCAGTCGCGTATATTTTCCATCCAATGGCGGTAGGTATTGATCCAGTGCGGTGGATGAAAACGGATGTCACCATCGTTGACAACTTCCAACGCGCGCTCGGCCAGAGGCGCCATTTTGACAAACCACTGTTCAGAAAGGTATGGCTCAACAACGACATCAGCCCGTTCGGAATACCCGACGTTGTGTTCATACTCTTCAACCCGGACAAGATTACCAAGTTCTTCGAGATCCTTGAGAATTTTTTTACGTGCATCAAATCTGTCCATTCCACCATAGCCGAAGGTATCGGTCATTTTGCCGTCTTTTCCAACAACGGATATGGCTTGAAGATTATGTCGTTTTGCAACTTCATAATCGTTTGCGTCGTGTGCGGGAGTAATTTTCAGCGCGCCGGTACCAAAGTCGATATCGACATAATCGTCGGCGATGACAGGGATATGCCGTCCGGCTACTGGAACAACAGCAAGCTCCCCTACCAGGTCATGGTAACGGGGATCCCTGGGATTAACGGCAATGGCTACATCAGCCAGAATGGTTTCGGGCCTTACGGTTGCAATGGTAATGTATCGGCCAGGGTGGTTGACAAGGGCATACTGTACATAGACAAGCTGATCCTTGCGGGTTTTCATGATGACTTCTTCGTCGGAAAGAGCCGTCTGGGAAACCGGGCACCAGTTAATAATACGGGTACCACGGTAAATGAGACCGTCGCGGTAAAGCGTAATGAAAGCGTTGATAACAGCTTTTGATGCGCGGTCGTCCATGGTGAAGAGATTACGACGCCAGTCACATGAGATGCCCAGCCTGCGAAGCTGCTTGAGAATGAGGCCGCCGTATTCGTCCCTCCACTGCCAGACATGGTCGAGAAACTCTTTTCGGCCGAGGTCGTGACGGGTGATGCCTTCTTTTTTCAGCTTTTTTTCGACCACGGTTTGTGTGGCTATGCCGGCATGATCGGTGCCGGGTAGCCAGAGGGCTTCATGCCCTGTCATTCGGTTGTAACGAATAAAGATATCCTGAAGCGTATGATTCAGTACATGACCGAGCGTAAGACTTCCCGTAACATTGGGTGGAGGCATGAGAACGGTATAGGGTGCTTTGCCGTTGTTGAGCACCTGAGAGCTTTCGGCATGGAAACTCCCAAGTGCTTCCCAGTGAGCACTTCTCCAACGGTCTTCTACTTCGTGATGGTTATAGGTTTTTTCCAGATTGAATGATACGGTCTGATCGGTCATGGTAAAAAAAATCGGTTACTGCTGATAGATAAATATGTGAACAGGGCGATGATCCGGATTATTACTTTTTGTCAGGCATTGGGCGTTTTTCGAAAATGGAGTCAATAAGGCCATAGTCGAGCGCTTCCTGGGCGTTCATCCAGCGATCCCTTTCGGAATCTTCCCTTATCTGCACAACGTCTTTGCCTGTATGACGAGCGAGAAGTTCGTCGAGCAGGTGCCGGATTTTTTCAATTTCACGTGCCTGAATAATAATATCAGTTTCCTGACCATGGGCCCCACCGGAAGGCTGGTGAATCATTATTCTCGAGTGAGGCAGCGATGCCCTTTTGCCTTTTGCTCCACTTGCAAGAAGAAATGCACCCATGCTTGCTGCCATGCCGACACAGACTGTTGAAACATCGGGACGGATATACTGTATAGTGTCGTAAATCCCGAGACCTGCTGATACGCTTCCGCCGGGAGAGTTAACGTAGATATAAATATCGCGTTCGGGGTCTTCTGACTCGAGAAAAATAAGCTGGGCCATGATTAAGCCTGCAACATGTTCGTCAATACCGCTGCCGAGAAAAATAATACGTTCACGCAGAAGTCTTGAAAAAATATCGAAGGCCCTTTCGCCACGTCCTGAGGTTTCTATAACCATGGGAACAAGAGTGTTGGTGATACTTGCCTCTATAGCTCCCGAATACATTTTTTTGGCTTGATGCTCAAAGCCGAAATTGATATTTGCCATAACTGCCTTGTCGTTTGAATTTGGTAAGCCGTTATAAAATCAGAGTGGAATCGGATGATCTTTACTTTTGGAGTTCAATCGCCGAATCCATGATTCTGTATAGAAAGAGTTAAAATACGTAGTGATAACAACAAATCAAGATTTCCGGTTCCAATTATCAAAAAAGGATGGACTCTAGCAAATTGGAACAGCTAAAAAAAATGTGTAACATTGGAGTTTTTCAAAAATCAATGATCACAAATATTGTGGAACATGCAGGTACGCCTTATAGCAGTCACCGCTCCGCTTATCCAGGTTGAAAATCAACCGCTTTCTCCAGAAGGCCTTATTGCCTACTGCGCCAGAGTGTCGAGCCCCCACCAGGAAACGCCTGATTATGAAAAGCTGCTCGCATACTGTATAACACACAAACACTGGAGTGTTTTTGAAATGGTGGATATGACTATTGAAATTGTTACCTCAAGAGCCATCTCTCCACAGATTCTGAGACATAAAAGTTTTCAGTTTCAGGAATTTTCACAACGGTATGCTGAAGTACAGGAGATCGAGCGATACCAGCCGAGACGCCAGGACAGCAAAAACCGGCAGAACTCACTGAACGACCTTGATGCGGATACAAAAAAATGGTTTGGGGAATTGCGAAGGAATGCGCCAGAGTGCTGCTGCCTATGGGTACCCGGACAAAGCTTTATATGAAGGGATCTGTGAGAAGCTGGATACACTACCTGGAGGTAAGAACGGATAAAAGCACGCAACTGGAGCACCAGGAAATTGCCATAGAAATCAAAAAGATTTTTATGACACAGTTCCCGGTTACTGCGGCAGCTCTTGGCTGGGATTAAACTTTCAGCATACTGAGCAGACTCACCAGCTGGTTTTTAAGGTCCCTGCGATGGACAATACGATCTAGAAAGCCATGCTCAAGTAAAAATTCGGAGCGTTGAAATCCTTCAGGCAAATCCCTTTTGATGGTATCTCTGATCACCCGGGGACCGGCAAAGGCTATAAGTGCTTTAGGTTCGGCGATATTGATATCGCCAAGCATGGCGAAGGACGCAGTGATACCGCCCGTTGTAGGGTCGGTCATGAGTGAAATGTATGGCAACCTTTTTTCACTGAGGCGAGTGAGCCGGGATGCGGTTTTAGCCATCTGCATGAGACTGAAAGCGCCTTCCATCATTCTGGCTCCCCCAGATTGGGATATCATAAGAAAAGGGGCATTAAGCTCAATCGACTTGTCGATAGCGCGTGCGATTTTTTCACCAACAACTGATCCCATAGAGCCGCCGATAAAACCGAAATCCATAGCTGAAACCACCAGGGGATGCCCTCCGCATTCACCATGTGCATTGCGACAGGCTTCAGTTTTTCCATTTTTTTCAACGGTATCATGAACCCGGTCTGGATATTTTTTTGTATCAATAAATCCTAGAGGATCGGCTGCACGTAAATTATCGTCAAACTCGGTATACTGGTCGTTATCGAAAAGAATAGAAAAATATTTATAAGGGGATATTCTGAAATGGTGACCACATGATGAACAGGTATAAAATTGATCTTCAAGCTGTTTTTTATGAAGCATTGCGCCACACTCATCACATTTCCACCAGAGTCCTTCCGGCATATCGCGCTTATCGGTGGGATGTATTGAGGGTTGTACCCGTTTAAACCAAGCCATTTTCACAATGAGTAGTAAAGGTTATACATTAAAGTTGAAGATAGGAAGTCCGCATGAGATCTCAAAAATAGCCTGTAAATATCCGTATCATAGGTTTTGAACCCGGGAGAAAGCCACATTGTTAAACATAAGAACTCTTTTTTCCATAGCAGCTCTTCTTGCTGCGTTTCTCTCGGAGATGACTGCTCCACTCTCGACCGCTGCATCGAGCGCTCCATTTGCCACAACACTTGTCTATCCCGATACTCTTAAACTTCCCCAGAACCGTTATACCCTGCACCCTTATATGAGGCCGGCCAGAAAAACCGTTGGCCTTGCTCTTTCGGGGGGTGGCGCTAATGGGCTTTCACAAATCGGTGTGCTCAAGGCTCTGGATGAAAAGGGAGTGCCCGTTGATTTTATTGCCGGCACAAGCATAGGCGCCATCATTGGAGGGCTTTACAGTTGTGGATACAGCCCGGAGAAACTTGAAGAAATTGCCCACTCCCTGCCTTGGCAATCCATTACCTCCTTTAATAATGATTATTCCCGATCAAACATTTTTCTTGATCAGCAAAGAGTCCGTGACCGGGCTTCAATTGCCCTGAGGTTTGAAAAGCTGAAACTTCTGATGCCAAAATCGTTGAATTCAGCTCAAAAGATGACTGAAACCCTCGATCTTCTCGCTCTCAACAGTATTTATAAGAGCGCTGGCGATTTTTCGACGCTTCCAGTCAATTTCAGAGCGGTAACGACGGATCTTGTGTCGGGAAAGCGCATCACTCTTACGCAAGGTTCACTTTCAGGGGCGATGAGGGCAAGCAGTACGGTGCCGATTCTTTTTGAACCTGTTCTGCGGAATGGCTATGAGCTGGTTGACGGCGGGCTGGTGGCAAATTTACCGGTAGATGAACTTGACATGGTTAACGCGGGCTATAAAATTGCTGTCGATACGCACGGAAGCATGTACTCCAAAGGAGGGGAAATTGATCTTCCATGGAAAGCTGCTGATCAGGCTATGACTATTCTAACAAAAATGCAGTATCCGGCGCAGCTTGCACGGGCCGACATTGTAGTCGCACCCGATCTCAAAGAACATAAAGCTACTGATTTTTCCGATATCAAGTCGCTCATTGATGCTGGTTATGCCAAGGGGAACATTCTTTCTGAGACCATAAAGAAGAGTATTGAGATACAGGATCGAGGCGGTAACTCGATTGGAAAATATTCCAAATCAGTGGTGTTTCCGGCAGAGAACCTGGAGTTCAGGGAACATTACCTGATTGTTTCGGGAATTGTAAAAAATGCTGTGGAAACGAAAAAAACTCTGCACGAACTGCTTGCGACTGATCTGTTTACTCGGGTTTATGCTGAGTTGGATAACAAACATAAAGCCGTGAAATTTCACCTTGAGCCGCTACCGAGAATCAATACAATAGAACTCACTGGAGGACCAGAAAGCGCACTTACCGAGGAGGAAATCCAATCGTGTTTTAAACCGGTAACCGGGTCACTCTCTACCAATACAGCAGGAACCAGGGCTCTTGAAGCTCTGATAAACAAGTACAGAAGTAAAGGGTTTTGCCTTGTGACAATTGAGAGTGCTTCAATCAACAAAGGCACGCTGCATATAAAAGTATCGTCTGGGAAAACGGATGGTATAGAGCTTGAACGGAACAAAAACATCACTGGAACCACTTCGATAAAGCGGGAAATAAAAATTGATACCTCTCAGGCTGTCAACTTTAAAAAGGCTGAGGAGTCAGTTGATAATCTTTACGATACGGGTGTGTTTAATTGTGTTTCGATTTCGGCTGAATACCCAGCAGCATCGGATATCAGCAGGAATAGCCTGCTTAAATTTTCTCTTGAAGAGAAGCCTCCAACAGTGCTGAGACTTGGGTTGCGGTATGATGAAACGAATAATGCGCAATTTCTTCTTGATTTCAGAAATGAAAACCTTGGCGGTACGACAAGTTCAATCGGTGGCTGGATCAAGGAAGGAAAACGAAATAATTCGCTGAACCTGGAGTTCAATGTTCCTCGTATTGAGTCAACTCACTTCACGATGTCGTCGCATGTTTTTTATGACCAGCATCTTTTTGATAATCGGGTCATTACCTTTTTAAAGGCACCTTTCGATTCTCATTCAAATGAAACAAGCACCTATGGGATACAGAAGTATGGGTTTAATACTGCTTTTGGAACCAGGATCAATAAAAACGGACAATTTGTTGTGGATATGACCCTCCAGAACTCGTTGTCGTATGCTGATCAATTGAATGGAGGAACGCTTGTGACAGCAAGTACCAATATGCTCTCTTTCGGTACACAGCTGACGCTTGATTCGAGAAATGACCCCTTGATTCCTACTTCGGGGAGCTATACCAACTTGAGATATTCAAATTCTTCAGGGTCGCTGAGCGTTCATGATATTTTCTGGCAGATATCTGCCAACCATGAAGATAATATAAGGCTCCACACGCATGCCACATTGCTCCTGTCTGAGCTCCTCGGCCTGAGCAGCAACAGCATGCCTCTCTCGGAAAAATTTTTTCTTGGTGGGCCTGGAACAAGTTACAGCCAAAAATTTATCGGGTTGAAAGAAAATGATCTGCCTGGTAATAACATTGCGGCCGTTGGAATTCATTTGCGGTATAGCCCGTCGTTTGACCTCTTCTTTCCAACGTCGTTTGTACTGCATTACAATGTTGGAAATGCCTGGGATGACAGGGATGACATCTCGTTTGGACGTCTTATTCACGGGGCTGGAACGAGTTTGATATGGGGTACTCCTCTTGGTCCGGCCAGGTTTACCGTTTCTAAAGCATTCGCTTTTCTTAGAACCTCTGCAAATTCAGGTTCTTCGTCGCTGGGATTTGCCGATACCATCTTTTATTTCAGTATCGGTCATGACTTTTGAGCAGAACTTTTTTGTATTTTTACGCACCTGAACAACGATATCACACAGAGCCATTCTCATGATCAAGGAAAAGCTTAGAGCTTGAACACCATGCAAAAACCCCATATACTGGTTTGTAACGATGACGGAATTGAAGGTGAAGGCCTTCATGTGCTTGCAGCTGCGATGAAAAAAATTGGCAGGGTAACCGTGGTTGCGCCTGCGGAACCTCACAGCGGCATGAGCCATGCGATGACGCTTGGCGTACCTTTGAGAATTAAAAAGTTTTTGAAAAACAATCGTTTTTTCGGCTATACGGTTTCGGGTACTCCTGTTGACTGCATAAAGGTTGCTCTGAGTCACATTTTACCCTCAAAACCTGATCTCATTGTGTCGGGGATTAATTATGGCAGTAATACTGCAATGAATACTTTGTATTCGGGCACTGTAGCTGCAGCGCTTGAAGGAGCTATTCAGGGAATAACTTCTTTGGCATTTTCTTTGACAACGTATGAAAATGCTGACTTTACTTATGCCGGGAAATTTGCACGTAAGCTTGCAAGAAAAGTACTGGTTGAAGGGCTTCCACCTGATACCATTCTGTCGGTAAATATCCCTAATGTTCCTGAGTCGCAGATCAGTGGCGTTGCGATTACCGAGCAAGGGCAGTCACGCTGGGCGGAAGATGCCATTGAACGTCATGATATGTTTAATAACCCTTATTACTGGCTGAATGGTACGCTGATGCTGCTTGATGAAGATACAGGCAAGGATGAATTTGCTGTACAGCAGAATTATGTAGCTATTACCCCGCTTTCGTGCGATCTCACTAACAAGGGATTAATTGGCACACTTGACCAATGGAACCTGCAAAAATAAAAGAGTGAATACCTTTCTGCTTGACTACAAAAATATTCTGACGCCAAAAAAGGGTTTTTCAAAGCTTTTTCGTGACTATACGTCTGATGGTTCTGAACGTTCTGAGTTGATTTCGGAATGTTTTCACCTTGATTACCAAAAGGAGGCTGATTACTACCGACAGCTTGGGTTGCTTGGATCGAGAACATTTGATCGGGAAGCCATTATTCGAATTCTTACGAGGCAGAATACCCGTTACGGTTGTTCAGAAATTCAGTTGCGGACAATTGAAAAACTCCGGTCGCCACGATGTATGGCCGTGGTCACCGGTCAGCAACTCGGTCTGTTTACCGGGCCTATCTATACAATCTATAAAGCTCTGACGGCTATTATTTTTGCTGAGCGCCAAAAAGCGCTTTTTCCTGAATATGATTTTGTGCCGATTTTCTGGCTTGAAGGTGAAGACCATGACTATGATGAGTCGGCGCATACTGCGATTTTTTCTGAAAACCAGATAGTACACTTTAACCCGGAACCATACCGACGTCTTGCAGACCAGATGGTGGGTAACACTACTTTTGGAGAAGAAATTAACCGGACTGTTGAAGAATTTATTCTCCTATTACCGGATTCGGACTATAAAGAGAGCATCTCAACTATCCTTAGAGAGTGCTATTATCCGGGAAGTACTTTTGAGATGAGCTTTGCCAGTACCATGATGCAGCTGTTCAAGGATCAGCCTCTGGTTCTGCTTTCGAGCCAGGATCAGGAGTTTAAAAAACTTTCAGCTGAGATTTTTTTGCGGGAGCTCTCAACTTCGCCAGCATCGTCATATAATGTAGTATCGCAGAGTTCCCGTCTGGAAAGCCTTGGCTATACCGCACAGACAAAGCCAAGGGCTGTTAATCTTTTTTATATCAACCAGCATGGGCAACGTCAAAAAATAGAGTCGCCTTCGGAGGATTCTTTTTCTATTGTGCCCGATAAACAGCGCTATTCTCGAAACCAGATACTTGAACTGTGCCAGGATCATCCTGAACGGTTCAGTCCCAATGTTGTTCTGAGACCAATTGTGCAGGATTATGTTCTCCCAACCTTTGCGTGCATTGCTGGCCCTGGGGAAATCAGCTATCTGGCGCAGTACCGGAAAAATTACGAGCATTTTGGTATTTCCATGCCATTTATTATCCCCAGAGGCAGCTTTACGCTGGTTGAGCCGAAAATAAACAAGATCATGGACAAGCTGCTCAAGGTAACGGGAAAGCCGGGATTTTCGCGAAAACAAATTTACCATGCTGTGTTCGGTGACCTTCAGCAGGTGAAAAAAAATGCAGTTGGTGTTTCTGAAAACCCACAACTTGAGGCGATGTTTGAACAGGCTAAGGACGAAATTCGCCGGGTGATTGCGAGCCTGGGGCCAGCGCTTTCCAAAATTGACCCTACGCTGGAGCCAGTGCTGGCAGCCTCATCGGTACAGTCGACAAAAATTATCGAAGGTATAGAACAGAAAGCATGGAAGGCAAGCAAGCGTAAACATGAGGAGTTGCTTGAGCAGATCCTTAAAGCTGAAACTGCACTGTTTCCAGAAGGTTTACCGCAGGAAAGAGTGATCAATATTTTTTATTATCTCAACAAGTACGGAATGGGTCTTATTGAGACCTTGAAAAACTTGCTGAGCGGGCATTCGACTAAGTCGCATATCATTGTCGAACTTTAGCGAAAAAGAATTATACCGAGACACTCTCTGCATAACAGCAGAGAGCTGCATTATGGTTTAGTGGCTGGTTTAGTGGCAACACTCTTTTTTTCGTCGTCCTTCTGAAGCATATGACAACAGTTGCACACAAGAAGTCGAAGGTCGTCTGATGAGGCGTCGTCACAGATTTTTTTAACCGCTGCTTTTATTTCCTGACGGTATACCCTGCTCTTGGGCGTTTGAAGGCCTCGTTTTTTATGTACATACTGAGATACTGCTGCAGGTGTGACGCCGAGTTTTTTTGCAGCCTGCGACTGGGTCATTCCTGTTTTTACAAGCTCGATAGCAAGGTCAGCCCTGATTTGAGGAAGATGATACCAAACGGCTTTTTCACAGGGAAATATCACGATAAAACTATCTTGAGATTAAAAAAATAATTCAGGAATTACCTTAAGAACTTTACGGGCGACAATGACTCTTTCGTTAAAATCCGTGAGCAGCTGGGCTGTGCTTTTGCTCATACTCATGCAATTCATACCACTGAACCGAATCAACCCACGCATTTCTTCAGACATTGAAACTCCGAACATTATAAAACAATCATTGAAGAAAGCATGCTATGACTGCCACTCCAATGAAACCAGATGGCCCACTTTTGCCTACATAGCTCCGATATCCTGGCTGTTGTCGTCAAAGGTTTCTGCTGGGCGAAATGTATTGAATTTTTCAAGATGGAATAATGAAAATAACGCACAACTCCACAATCAAAAAACTTCAATCAGCCGCATCTTCGCTGAAGGTACCCTTCATCAACCACTTTATTATCTATGGAACCGAGATGCGCAGTTGAATGAGCGGGAAACAAAGATAGTGATGGACTGGCTAAAGAACTCTTTTAATAAACAGTCATTTCCTCTTAAAAATTCAGAGAATAACCGTGAGGGTAAAACCCTTTGATGATTGCTAGAGCAGCTTCGGGAGTATCTTCAAGATAAATGAAGCTCAGGTCGTCTGTACTGATATACCCTTTTTCCTGATGCATGGTTTCGTGAATCCAGCGGTAAAAGCCTTCCCAGTAACTTTTGCCTATCAATATCACGGGAAACCGTTCACTCTTGCCCGTCTGTATAATCGTAATGGCTTCGGAAACTTCATCAAGGGTGCCGAAGCCACCTGGCAAGGCAATGAAGGCCTGTGCATATTTGAGAAACATCACTTTGCGTACAAAAAAATACTGAAAACTGATGAGTTTGTTATGATCGATATACTTGTTGGGCTCCTGCTGGTTTGGCAGCTTGATATTGAAACCGATGGATGGGCCGCCAGCACTTTGTGCGCCCTTGTTGGCAGCTTCCATTACTCCTGGGCCTCCTCCGGTGATAACAGAAAATCCTTCAGTGGCGAGCAGCTTTCCAACATTTTCGGCAAGAAGATATTCGGGGGTTCCGGGCTTCACCCGTGTAGAGCCGAAAACAGTAACGGCGGGGCCTGCATCGGACATCATTTCAAAACCGCTGACAAATTCAGCCATAATTTTGAAAACGCGCCAGCCATCAGCCATAAAATCGTTTTCTCGGCTTGCACTGGGAGGTGGTGGTAGAGGCTTACCTAACCGTTCTTCCTCCTTGCCTGATGCTGGTCGATAAATATCCATCGGCGTCTGTTTCCCCCCTCTCAAAGAAAAAAGCTACAGTTCAAGAAAATTCCTGATGATTTTTTTCCCTTCACTAGTCATGATGGATTCGGGATGAAACTGAACACCGTAGAGCAACAGTGCCTCTGAATCCATTCCCATGATAACGCCATCATCCGTCCATGCCCGGATGGCAAGTGTGTCGGGCAATGACTCACGTTCAACGATGAGTGAGTGATACCGGGTGGCTACAAAAGGATTTTCAACTCCTTTGAATATCCCCTGGTTGTCGTGAGAAATAAGCGAGGTTTTACCATGCATGATGCTGGCTGCCCGAATCACATTGCCACCTAAAGCAGCGCCGATGGACTGGTGTCCGAGACAAACCCCCAGAAGAGGAATTTTGCCTTTTACGGCATTGATCAACGCTAAAGACACACCTGCATCGTCTGGCGTACCGGGACCTGGCGAAATAACAATCTTTTCAGGATTGAGCGCTAAAATTTCTGCAACAGAAAGTTCGTCGTTGCGGTATACCTCAACTGTTTCGCCGGATTCGCCGATATACTGCACCAGGTTGTAGGTAAAAGAATCGTAATTATCAATGACAAGAATCATGCATACTCATGATTAAAAGTTATACGAATAACCGGCTCGAAGCATCCGTTGAAGCAACAAAACGGAACATGGACTCATAGGCGCTACTCATAACGACCTGGCGGCGCTCCATAACCTTCTTTGCCGTTTCAACAGCTTTTTCAATTTCATAGGACTTGAAGCCCTGGCTGCCACCCCAGGAGAAGGAAAATACTTCCTTTGGCGGAAACCCTCCATCGAAAACATTGGCTGCGGTGCCGACTACGGTTCCGGTATTGAACATTGAATTGATAGAGCTTTTGCTATGGTCGCCCATCAAAAGCCCAAGGAATTGCAGGCCGGTCATCTCTTGACAACCGTTGAGGAGAAGCATTATCGGACTATAATTATTTTTTAGGTCGCTTGTATTCGTGCCCGCACCAAGATTGCACCATGAAGAAATATAGGAGTGGCCAAGAAAACCATCATGCTGTTTGTTGGCAAAAGGCTCAATAAGGGAATCCTCAACTTCTCCACCAACTTTTGAGGCCATCCCTATGGAAACATTACTGTAAATATTAGCACCGGTTTTAACCCTTGAAAGGGGTGCAAGAAAAACGTTCTGCATAAGAACTGCCTGCGGATCGACAGTTGCGCCATCACTGATGGCTATAAATCCGTCGTCGGCATCAAGAACTGCTCCTGCCCGTACAATGGCTCCTTTCCCTATAAAGATATTGGAAGGGTTAATAAGGGATGCAGAGGGGTGCACGGTGCCTTCACAGCGCCCAAGCTCAAGCGCTTGGGCATCGCGCAAAATTTCGTCGGGATGAAATGCTATAACATCCCAGAGATGGCTGATAATCCTGTAGCCGGAAATTGATTCTGTAACAAGTTCACTGGCAAGACGAGTGGGGTCAATAAGGTCCGGCAGGAGGCCTGTATCACTGGTAAGAAGACGACGATGTATTCGGGCAAAAAGAAGATCGTTGCCTTGCATATATGCAGTACCTGGTTCAATTGCCCGATCAATGATGATTCGGGCGGCAGATTCGCCGCAAATAAGACGTCCATTGACCAGCAGCAGTTCATCGTCTTCAACGGTGTTGATGACCAATTCAGGATGCTGTTCGGCATAATAGGGTGCAAGGTACCGGCGAAGATGATACGTCAGCGTTACTTGCCCGTTTGTGAAGTGCTCGAGTTTTTCCTGAAGGGTACGAAACCCGGTATAAAGACCATAAGCTGGCTTAAGGTTGACAAGAGGTTTCAACTCCTGAACCTTGGTATCTTCAAAGACAATAATCTGCATTTTGCAAGGGACGTATTTTGTCGCTTATCAACGATTTGTTCAGGCAACAGGGATAAAGGTTAACCAAAAAAAAACCGGAAACCCTCTAATCAGGCAAAAGCTAACGTGCTTGATAAGATACGACAAATCGAAAAAGATTTACAATTAGATGCGGCAGGAGTGTTCGGTCGGAATGCAAGTGCCCTCCCTCAGTTTACTTCAGATGTGTTTGTGCGCCAGAAGTCGAGGATACCGCAAAGTGATGATATGGTTTTTGCTTATATTGTTGAACAGTAGTATTGCGCACTGTTTTAATGTTTGGTCTGGTTTTGAGGCGCAATCTCAGGGCTGGGCCTTCTTTCAATTTGGAGAAGAAATATGGGAAAGCAGAAGGTTAATGCACGGTATGAAAAATTCAGCGATCCGGAAGGATGGCACATCAAGATCATCAGTCCGGAGGGTGATATCATTGATGATTCTCGGAAGGTTGGGTTCCCTATCGATGTTGAATCGTTTGGTGAAGATGATCCTGAGGATATTTATGATGCGCTTCGAGAAGAATATCCTGATGCAATTATCAATATAAACGGCGTTGCATGATGGATCGCAAGTGTATGAATTGCGAATGGTGGGACAAATGGAAAGGAGAGAGAGATAGTTTCGGTTTATGCAGAAGGTTCCCTCCGAAAGAAAGCCATAAAATATTTGCTGAAAAATCAGAGGAATATGAATTTGATGGCATTACATGGATACATGCTTGCCCATCAGAATCAACAGACATATCACACTTCCCTGTTACGATTAATATTGACTGGTGCGGAGAGTTTAAACCAAAGCAAAAGGATGGCGAGTGATGCAAAGTGTGTTTTTTCGTGAAAAAGTTATAGCTGCCATGTTTTATGGATTCCGAACCATCAAAAACCCCGTATCCGTAACCGTGCACCCTGAATTAATGAGGAACATAAGGGATCAGTTTGCGAATAAACTGATTGCTCCGAAAAGTGTTGGCGATGCGGAAATATTTTTCGGTCTTCCGGTAATTGAGGACGCTACAAAAGAAAAGGACTATATCTCTGTAGATTAATATCGAATAAACCCACTGATCGTGGATGACCAGCCGATTGATGCAGCAGATTTGACAGTTAAGCCGGAGTGATTTCCGGCTTTTTTTGTACCTAATAACAAGCGGACTTAAGCTGTTTGTTGCGATTTTGTGCATCAACCACAATAAGTCATGTATTGAGAAGACTTGTTGTGGTCAGGTATATCGTTGGTCATAAAGGACAGGAAGCCCTTGTGGAAAAACTGAAATTTCGATTTTACCTTGAATGTTATCGTAAACCTCCCCATCCAGGTGCATAACTTCAGGGTTTTGCAACGTCAGTTCTACAGCTTTTGCCTTGCAGTAAATGACCTTTGGGTCGTTGATATGGGTACCCTTCAGGTATTTGAGCACGTAGCGGAAAAATTCCAGTTTTGTGACTGCTTTGAGAATACAGACATCAAGCATGCCATCCGATAGATCGGCATGAGGTGCAATGTTGAACTTTCCACCTTCGATTTTTCCATTGGAGACTGAAAAAGCAAAAACGGGTTCATGGATTTCCAGAATGGAGTCGTCAAGAGTGATTTTAATATTCATCTTTAACGATGTATAGCCTGCAAGTACACTGAAAAGTGCGTAGAGGTAACAAAGCTCTCCTTTTAACCATTGTGAACCTTTAACTGACTTGGCGACTCTTCCTGTAAAACCGAGACCCAGGGAATTGATAAAATACCTGCGCTCGGTACGACTGAAGGAAACCCTCCCTAGATCGACAAGTTTACTCTTAGCATTGAACAAATGAGTGATGCCCGGCTTTGACTTGTGATGAGGATTCAAGGATTTAATGAAGTCATTTGCCGAACCTAACGGCAGAATCCCGACAGTTACATCCTTACCGGCAACGGCATTGACAACTTCATGAAGAGTGCCGTCACCACCACATGCTATGAGGCATTGGTTCTTGAGAAGAGTTGAACGAGCGATATCTTCCGCATGTCCGGTATGGGTCGTAGTGACGAGTGCGGCGTCTTCACGTCTGGAAAGGTGACCGTTCAACCATTCGGCCTTGCTTGCAGCTCCGCCTTTGTTGGCTGCAGGATTAAAAATAAAAAGGTAGCGGGAAGTGTTCTTCATGGTGAATACGGAAAAAAAAAGCAGAAAACTGCTCTCGTTATGACCCGGATACCTGCACGGCAACGTGGGGATATTCTTCTAACATCTGGTGAAGTATCTGCTCAGATGCACAAACCAGATCGTTCATTACCTGTTTAAATTCTTTCAATGTGCCGTAATAAGGGTCTGGAACTTCGTGACCGGTTCGACCAGACACAAAATCCATAACCATATGCACCCTTGGCCTTTCATGAGCGATTAAATGCTGGCAGATGTCATCATAATTTTCATGATCCATGACAAATATCCAATCATAGGTGGACATATCCAGATCTTCAATACAACGTGCACGAACTGAAGAGATATCAATGCCAAGAGATGATACTGCTTCTATTGCTCGTTCATCGGGTCTGGAACCATTCTGATAGGAAATAGTACCTGCGGAACTGACCGAAAAAAAGTGCTGAAGGTTATATCGGGCAAGCAATGCTGAAAATATTCCTTCTGCCATGGGAGAACGGCAGATATTTTCGTAGCAGATGAAAATAACGCTGATTGACATAAGCTGCTCATTTTTACTCTGTAATAATAAAAAATATCAGAAATACTATAAAAAGAATCATGCGCAAAATAAGAAAGCGTAATTTCTTATAAGAAAAAGAAATAGAGCGATCCAGGGAAACAAATAATTACTTTGAGTAGCGTATTTGAGATATCAGCTCAAGATATTTGACACAAGAAAAGCGAATTTCCTTGGTATTCCGAAAAAAAAATATACATATTACACCTGATAACACTTCAGCCCAAAAAGGCACTGATGTTTACTGTATGAGAAGAAAGGCAAACGAGCGGAGGAAAAACAAACAAGAAATCCGCAATTATCACTCTGAACGCTACATAACATATATACCTAAGTTGAGCGATAAGTAATAATCCAGACTGCTTAGAGCGCCAAAAAATGCAATAATCTGATAGCGATAGCTGAAACGAGCAGAAATCAATATCTGGAGATTGAGAAATGCCGGTTTTCACCGTGAATCGACTGGC
>JAPLFE010000122.1 GCA_026390855.1 Chlorobiales bacterium
ATACTACTCGCCGATATTTTGATGGGCAGACAAAATGGTACAATAGAACCGATACATTATGACTTTTGTGTATGTAATCACTCAATTTGACATTTATTTACGAAGCAGAGCTTCGGGGAATTGACCCTTAGAGATTAAAAAGAAGGGGTTCCGAACTGGTATCGGTGTTCGGAGCGGTTTTACATCGATCGGAAACAGTTTTATCTGTACGTCATCGGAAGGCAATGTTGTGAAAGAGTTTGAACACACCAATGCGCTTGAGCTGTATAAGGATTTTCTGGGTGAAGAGAGGGCTTCAAGGCTTCCTGCTGTATGTCTGGAATATCCGTTTGGCATCATTGACCGGAATTCTTCAGACAATGGTGAAAACCTGTTTCAATTGCGCTGTGGTTTATCTGTCGATCATGATAATGGAACAATTTCACTGGCAGCTTCCATTCCTGAAGGCAGTGAAGTAACCTTGACAATAGCATCAAGGGGAGATATAATCAATGGTGCGAGGAAGGCCGCTGAGCAGGCTAAAAAGTCGCTTGCTGGCGCGACTCCGCAGGCAATCATTATGTTCAGTTGTGTTGGAAGAAAACTTGTTCTCGGGCGGCGTATCCAGGAGGAAGTTGACGCAGTGCGGGAGTGCATCGGACTGGATGTGCCGGTGATAGGTTTTTACACTTATGGAGAAATCGGCCCTATTGATAAAACAAAAAAAGAACTTTCATCGGTAAAATTTCATAACGAAACCGTTGTTCTGTGGGTGCTTGGAAAAGAATAATGAGTGAAGATTAACGACTATAACCTCTTTCCTCCAAAATCGGTGACGATAAAAACAGAAAACCATAATCTTCAGCAGCGAATACTAGAGCTTGAAAAAGCTTCATTGCGCAGCAGCCGTATTGAAGAGGAACTTCTGCAAAAACAGACAGCTATCCTTGAGCAGAATATCAAACTGATCAAGAAATCAATCGAACTTTCAGAAAATAAAGAATCCTCGCAGCAGAGCTACGAGGTATTAATTCAAAGAAGATCGATACATTCACGAAGCAAGCTTCGGGGAATTTACCCATAGAGATTAAACGGCAGCTCGAAGATAATAATTATGAGCTGGAATTGTCGCAGTCGAAACTGGAAAAGGCATTAACTTCTTTAAGTGAAAGTCAGAATACCCTCAATTCCGTTCTTGTCAACAGCCCCGATACTATTATTGCTATTGACAGCGATCACAGGATAACCTATATCAACAGATCCCTGCCCGGTCATACAAGCAAGCTTCGGATAGGTGAACACATCTGTGACTATATTTTTGAGCAAAATCAAGAGAACAATTATCATAAGGCAATAAACAAGGTTTTCATTACCGGCGAACCGGCAATCATCGAGTGTGAACTTTTACTTTCTAACGGGGAAACCCTTGAAATTGAATCACGGCTGGGTCCCTCCGTGACGAATGATGCTGTCATTTCTGTTATTATCCTTTTTTCAGATATTACTGCGCGTAAGAGAATGGAAAAAGAGTTGATAAGAATGCTGAATGACCTTGAGCGTTTTAACCGCTTGATGGTTGGCAGAGAACTACGCATTAAAGAACTGAAAACAGAGGTTGCAGAACTGAAGCAGGAGCTCAACAATTATACTGGTAATCTTGTTGACGATATTTCTTTGGAAAATGATGAAATACCAAAAAACTGCCTGATTGATGATGATTTTTTTTCAGAAGATGATCTCGATGAAACAGAGCGTGATGATCAGACTAATAAAATACACCGGGAACATCAAAGGAGTGTACTGCTCAACCTGATTGAAGATGCTAACCTGGCAAGGAAAGAGTTGCAGGAAATGAACCGCAAGCTTCAAGAAAAAGTAAGTGAAGTAAGTGAAGCCAATGCGGCAAAAAGCCAGTTCCTTGCAAATATGAGCCATGAGATCCGGACGCCAATGGGTGGGGTTATTGGTATGTCGGACATGCTTATGGATACCAAACTTGACTCTGAACAACGCAGGTATGTTGACACAATTATCAGCTGCGGCCAAAACCTGCTGGAAATTATTAACGATATTCTCGATTTTTCCAAAATTGAAGCGAACTGTCTTGAACTTGATATTATTGATTTTGATCTCCTCGAACTCCTTGAAAATGTTTGCGGGATGCTGGGTATTGAGGCGCAGGCAAAAGGGCTTGAATTAACAATTTTAACTGGTAGAAATTTTCCTTTTGCGCTGAAAGGGGATCCTGTAAGAATCCGACAGGTTTTTGTTAACCTTATCAGTAATGCTGTAAAATTTACACATCACGGGGATATCGTTGTCAGTGTGGTGCAGGTTCAGGAAACAGCTACTCATGTTTTAATGAAGTGTACCGTAAGAGATACTGGTATTGGGATACAACCGGAGAGTATCGACTCGATATTTCAACCGTTTGTACAAGCGGACGGATCAACAGCTAGAAAATATGGAGGAACAGGGCTCGGTTTGTCGATTTCAAACTACCTCGTTAAAAAAATGGGAGGAATTATCAATGTGGAAAGCGAGCCAGGAGAAGGATCGGTTTTCAGCTTTGATGTTCTGCTTGAAAAACAGAGTAACCCGTCTGAAGTACTGCCGATATTGGAGGATGAAATTGCTGGTACAAAAATCCTCGTTGTCAATAGTAATCCAAATGCTCGGGAGATGCTTTGCGATCTTCTTGAGTCCTGGCAGTGCCGGTGTACCCCTTCTACCAGTATTGAGACTTCACTTGCATTGATCAACAGACACATCAGTGATCCCTCATTGCAATCCTGGGATGCCATTATTCTTGATATCAATGTCCAGCAAGGAAACGGGGATGAGCTTGACCGGTTTATGAGAGCGGTTTATGAAACACATCTCTGTCCTGTTATTATTCTTGCGTCACTCGTGCAGTATGGAGAAATTAAAAGCCACTTCAGCAAACCGGCGTTTAAAATACTGCAGAAGCCTGTCAGGCGTATGGAGCTTTTCAGCTCTCTTACCAACATTCGGAATACTGTAAAGAATGTGCAGGAAAACCCGGTTGGTAATGAGAACATAGGTGATCATACACAAAAACCTGCGCCTAAAAAATTCAATATTCTTGTTGTTGAAGATAATCCGGTCAACCAGAAAGTAACCTTGTCCATGCTTCAAAAAATGGGTCTCTTTCCTGATGTGGTTGCCAGCGGAAAAGATGCACTTGATACCATGCGCAATAAAGTATACGATCTTGTTTTAATGGATTGCCAGATGCCTGAACTGGACGGATATGAAACTACGAGGATCATAAGAAATGACCGTTTGCTTTGCGAAACACCGGATGTTCCGATTGTGGCAATGACGGCTCATGCCATGGTTGGTGACCGAGAGAAATGCATCAGTGCGGGAATGGACGATTATTTATCCAAACCAATTCGTAAGTCTGAGCTTGAGAAAATTCTTGCCAAATATCTGCTGGATAATAACGATTGATCATAACCGCTCCGATAAACTGCAGCATCAGCCTGACAAAGATGAGCCCCCATGCCCGGATAGTAAAGCTGGCAATTAATCTTCGTTGATCAGCCCGTTATACTGCTCAACAGTACCATAGCTTGCGACTTGTAACTCCCCCTCTCTTTGTTACTCTACGCTTTTTTCTTTTCCCGGTGTACGATTTCTAACGCAATGGGCTCAAGAGGCCAGAACTTTCGAGGGTCAAGAGATTGTTAAGGTATTCATATGTTGTTTCATAAACGCCTTATGGTATTGCCATGACCCAAGTAGAGAGAACAATGAACCGGCTCGGCCTTGAGAAAAGTCCTTATCTTCTGCAACATGCTTTGAATCCTGTGGACTGGTTTCCGTGGGGAGAGGAGGCTTTTGAAAAAGCTGAACATGAAAATATACCGTTGTTTCTCTCGGTGGGCTATTCAACTTGCCATTGGTGCCATGTCATGGAGCGGGAATCGTTTGAAAACAGAGAAATCGCTGAACTGCTGAACCATAATTTCGTCTCGATCAAGGTCGACCGCGAAGAGCTTCCGGATGTTGACCGTCTCTATATGAACTATGTTCAGTCAAGCACTGGCAGTGGCGGCTGGCCTATGTCGGTATGGCTTACTCCCGAACGAAAGCCTTTTTATGGGGGTAGTTATTTCCCCCCTGAAGACCGGTATGGCCTGCCTGGTTTTAAAACCATCCTTTTATCTATAGCCCGTCTATGGAAAAGTAATAAAAGAAAAATTATTGAGAGTTCCAGCCGTTTTTTCAACTCCCTTGATCAATTTTCCAGAAAGAATCCTCATGCTCTCGCCGGTGAAGATGAGGCGCAGAATAAATGCTTTGGATGGCTTGAAACGAACTATGACTCAGAGTTTGGAGGTTTTGGCGGTGCTCCGAAATTTCCCCGTCCTGTATTGCTGAACTTTCTGTTCAACTACGCTTACCATACCGGCAACAAAAAAGCTCTCATGATGGCCCTCAATACCCTGAAAAAAATGGCGGAGGGGGGAATTCGCGACCATATTGGGGTTACAGGTAAAGGTGGTGGAGGGTTTGCACGTTATTCCACTGATGCCCGCTGGCATATACCTCATTTTGAAAAAATGCTTTACGACAATGCCCAACTTGCTGCTTCCTATCTCGAAGCTTTTCAGTGCAGCGGTGATGCCTTTTACAAGAGTGTGGCGCAGGACATTTTCAACTATGTGCTGTGTGACATGACGTCGCCTGATGGAGGCTTTTACTCAGCTGAAGATGCAGACAGCATTGATGCAGGATCCGGCAACGTAAAAAAAGAGGGGGCCTTCTACCTTTGGAGTGCTGATGAGCTGAGGGAGATTCTCGATAATGAAATGCTTTCTGCGATCTTCTTTTTTACCTACGGTATCAACGTGGAAGGAAATGCTATGCACGATCCACATGGAGAGTTTATCGACAAGAATATCCTGATGCAGCAGGCAACCATTGAGGAAACAGCAGAAAAGTTTGAAAAGACAACCGAAGAAATCAATGCAGTTCTGGATGATGCTCGTGCAAAGCTTTATGCGGCCAGGGTGAAAAGGCTGAGGCCCTTTCTTGATGATAAAATACTCACCGCTTGGAACGGCCTGATGATTTCAGCCTTGGCAAAGGGGTACAGAGTATTGCATCACGAGCCATACCTTGCTGCTGCCAGGAAAGCTGCAGACTTTATTCTGGATAAACTCTATGACCGTAAAAAAGGCCTGCTGCTGCGTCGATATAGAGATGGCAACGCTGCCATAGCGGGAAAAGCTGAAGATTATGCATTTTTTGTGCATGGACTGATAGACTTGTACGAAGCATCTTTTGAGCCACAATATCTCCTGACAGCTCTGGAGCTTGCAGAACTGCAGGATAGCCTTTTTTACGACACTGCGCAGGGAGGTTATTTCAGTACTGCGGTTAACGACAAAACCGTACCGTTCAGGCTCAAGGAAGATTATGATGGTGCTGAGCCTTCAGCAAACTCGGTCAGTGCGCTGAACCTTCTGCGGCTGAGTGAAATAACGGGAGATGAAAAGTTTTCCATCAAGGCGGAAGAAACCATTACGTCATGTGGAAGCATGCTTGCTGAAAACAGCCATGCTCTGCCACAGATGCTGGTAGCCCTGAACTTTGCACACAAAAGAAAAAGCAGGGTTGTTTTTTCAGGAGATCTACACGCGCCAGAAATGGCTAAGATGCTTGCCGTTGTTAACGAGCGATACCTGCCCGGAAACGTCATCATGCATGCGTCGAATGAACTTGTCGGAATACAACGCTTTCCGGAAAGCATGCAAACCGGTGCTGCCCATCCGCAAGCATCGGTCTGTATTGACCGTACCTGCTTGATGCCAATCAATGATCCAAAAATGCTTGCTGAAACTTTTGACCGGGTAATGCAATAGATATCGACGGGGATAAGCTTATAGATGCATCGGCACTAATAACACTTACAGATTGATGCCCGTCATTACCCAATGAAAAGATCACTTGTCTTTGA
>JAPLFE010000074.1 GCA_026390855.1 Chlorobiales bacterium
CCGCTGTTACAGCAAAAAGAGTGCATCACCTGTCACGACAATCAAAAACCACAGGATACCCTGCACCGTTATGCAAAAGGTAATTGCTCCGAATGCCATGCAACAAACAAGTGGAAGCTAGCCACATTCGATCACAATAAACTCACCGCTGAGTCCGGTAAGCAATGCCTGTCATGCCACAAATCTGACCTGCCGAAGGATAATCTCCACCTGAATGTTTCTTCAAGCTGCGCGGATTGCCACTCTACAAAAAAATGGAAGCCAGCCACATTCGATCACAATAAACTCACCGCTGAGTCCGGTAAGCAATGCCTATCATGCCACAAATCTGACCTGCCGAAGGACAATCTCCACCTGAATGTTTCCTCAAGCTGCGCGGATTGCCACTCTACAAAAAAATGGAAGCCCGCTACCTTCAATCACAGTAAACTCACCGCTGCGTCCGGTAAGCAATGCCTGTCATGCCATAAATCTGACCTGCCGAAGGACAATCTCCACCTGAATGTTTCTTCAAGCTGCGCGGATTGCCACTCTACAAAAAAATGGAAGCCGGCTACTTTCAATCACAGTAAACTCACCTCCACATCCGGTAAGCAATGCCTGTCATGCCACAAATCTGACCTGCCGAAGGATAATCTCCATCGTCTCTCAAAGGCAAACTGCTCTGCCTGTCATAGCACAAAAGCATGGAAACCAGCAACTTTCGACCATAACCGGTATTTCAGATTGGATGCCGATCACAAGGCAAGCTGCGCAACATGCCATACCGATCCGGGGAATTATAAAAAATATACCTGCTATAATTGCCATGAGCACTCACCAGCCCGTATGGCTCGAAAGCATGAAAAAGAAGGGATATATAATTATCAAAACTGCATAAAATGCCACCGCGACAGCAGCGAAAAAGGCGATTAACTCCCCTAAAAAAATGGGCAGGCCCCTACGCCTGCCCCAACCCAATCAAGTCTTTCTTTTCATACTCATCCCTTCCTCTCTTTCTTCCTCAGTACTTCTTCCCTCAACACTTTCTTTCCTTATCTCCTTCGAAGATATGCCGGGATAGTTGGCAATCCTTTTTGAATTCTATCGGCATGCAACTCTTTATTTGCCGGAGGCCATGAACTTTGTTCGGAAGAATCTCCTGGCACATAGAGCTCTTTGTGGTCGGGTGTGTCATTGACTGAGTTCTGCCTTCGGATGTAGGCGGGTATGGAATAATCAATTACGGACAAGGGATGAGCACCATATTTATGGCTGCCTGATAGCGATTGTTTGCCTGACAGGGTAGTATCCGGCAATGGCTCGTCAAGCAGTTTTCTTTTGAAGCCAGTAACAATAATCGTTATTCTTGTTTCCCCCGATACACCTTCCTCATCAATGTAACCGTTAATAATATTGGTTTCATTACCTACCTGCTCCTCGATATAGGTCATAGCCTCCGACATATCCTTCATGGTCACTTCACCAGTAATGTTGACCAGAATACCTTTGGCACCCTTCACTGATACCCCTTCAAGATGAAGATTGTTGAAAGCATCCTGTGATGCTCTCAATGCCCGTCGTTCACCTGAAGCTGCCGCTGTTCCAATGACAGCATCACCCGCTCCCATCATGAGGTCACAGAGATCACCAAAATTAACATTGATATGACCCCTGCTATTCAGAATATCGGCAATTCCCTTTGCAGCCCTGTACATGACATCGTTTGCCAGATTAAAGGCTTCATTGACAGTTGTGTTCTCCTCGGCACTGCTCAGAATAGTTTCATTATCGACAAGAATAAGAGTATCAATGTATTTGCGCAGCTCAACAATACCATCATCTGCGGTCTTCGCCTTCAGCTTTCCTTCGCAACTGAAAGGCTTTGTTATAACCCCAAGAGTGAGAATGCCCATGTTCCTTGCAATCAGTGCAATCAACGGCGTGGCCATGGTACCGGCACTTTTGCCCATCCCTGCAGCTATAATGACAATATCAGCCCCAAGAAGTTGAGCTGCAATATGTTCGCGGTCTTCATCTGAAAAGAGAGGATTGTTCAACGGGTTTTTCGTAAAAGCAGCACCCGACTCAATCCCATTAGCTGCGTTTATACCAATTTTCACCCTGATTGGAGCTTTCGAATTCAAAAGCATCTGAGGATCTGTATTGAATACGATGTATTCAACCCCGTTGATTTCGTGGTCAATCATATTGTTGACTGCATTGCAGCCACAACCACCGACACCAACAATTTTTATGTTTATTCCTTTGCATTGTACGTTCTCAAACAATCCAGGATCCAGTTCAAATGCCATTGTTCAGTATTCTCTCTTAGATAGTTTTATTGGAAATTACAACTGTCAGTTTCATGGGTTTCTTATCACAAAATAAGAAACCAAATTTACTGAATGTAATACGAACAATTCAGCACTTTCAATTCAGGCAAAAAAATGCATCCCTCTCCTCCTCATCCCTTCTTTCCTCAGTACTTTCTTTCCTCAGTACTTTCTTTCCTCTATTAACGAAGTAAGAGATAATTTGATATACTAAGAAATGATGCGGAATACATGTATTTTATCTCACTGAAGGGAGGCTCATCGCAACAGAGTATTTGATGACTTTTACCCTGATTATTACACCTCATGAAGCGTTTTTAGTGTATTATAGATCAAAACAAGGCTAAAAGTCGGAAAGTCGGAAATTCTGACGCAGAACAGATTCCATTAAAGCATTTTAATAAAGTAATTTAACTGATTTTATCTAAAACGCAGTATTTTGATAAATAGAGTTAAAAAACACCAAAACCGCCTTAAATACCTCAAATTCCGTTAAAAACCCCCTGAAACGCACCCTTTTTATCGACTTATTAATACATCGTTTTTTTATTGGAATTTTTCGGCTTAGCAATGCTGCCGTTCATCTTATTACTAGTCCTTCAAGCAGACCGTCATCATTTGGATCTGAAATAACATAAAACAGGTTGGCTCAAAACTTCGCCCCGCACGAAAAAGAGTTCCTCTTTTTTTTCGTGAATTCCTTCGAAATAAGCGTTGATATGTCTTATACTTCACATTCCTTCACTTTCGTAGCAAACAGTACTTAAAAGAGAATGGATCAAACTGTCATCCCCTGTTTCCCTCGCTCACAAGGGAAAAATATTTTACCCTCAAGCTTTCCGCGTAAGGGACATGCCGGTCTTTCAGCCTGTCCCGTAAAACCTATCGAAGAAAAGCACGTCACATCATGATGCAGCAGTATAGCAGCAGTTCCTATCTTTTCGGTGGCAATGCCCCCTACATCGAAGATCTTTACGAAGATTATCTCGACAATCCGGGCTCCGTCCCTGAAAACTGGCGGGCGTTCTTTGACGCCATGCAAAATGTTCCGGGATCGAACGGCACGGATGCCCGCGATATCGCACACTCCCCCGTTCAGGCATCGTTTGCTGAAAGGGCCCGTCTCGGTTCGATCTGCCGAGTGGTCGCCAGCCCCGATGCCGAACTCGGTCGTAAACGGGTTTCCGTTCAGAAACTGATTGCGGCATACCGCAACATCGGTTCGCGCTGGGCAGATCTCGATCCGCTGAAACGCCAGGAGCGCCCT
Organism: Chlorobiales bacterium; assembly: GCA_026390855.1. Taxonomy (GTDB): domain Bacteria; phylum Bacteroidota; class Chlorobiia; order Chlorobiales; family Chlorobiaceae; genus Chlorobium. Next base: position 3,583 of record JAPLFE010000074.1, read on the forward strand.
GCACTGCCTGACCTTGAACCTTCGTTTTATGGGTTCTCCGACACTGACATGGATATTGTTTTCAATACAAGCAATACCTATTTCGGCAAAGAGACCATGGCTTTGCGCGAACTCCTGCAAAATCTTCGGGCAACCTACTGCGGCACTCTCGGAATAGAGTTCATGTACCTGACCGATCAAACAGAAAAGCGGTGGTGGCAGGCCAAACTGGAAACAATCCGTTCAAAACCGGATTTCAATCCCAACAAGAAAAAACACATACTCGAGCGTCTCACCGCTGCCGAAGGTTTTGAACGATACCTTCACACACGCTTTATCGGTCAGAAGCGTTTCTCCCTTGAGGGTGGAGACAGCTTTATAGCGGCTATGGATGAACTGATTCAACGTGCCGGCAAAGCCGGAGTTCAGGAAATCGTTATCGGTATGGCCCACAGAGGGCGGCTGAATGTGCTGGTTAATATCATGGGGAAAAATCCGCTTGACCTCTTTGCGGAATTCGAAGGCAAACATGCCGATGATCTTCCATCCGGTGATGTCAAGTACCATCAGGGATTTACCAGCGACATTGCCACGCCTGGAGGACCTATCAATCTCTCACTGGCCTTCAATCCGTCTCACCTTGAAATAGTCAACCCTGTTGTCGAGGGGGCTGTAAAGGCTCGTCAGGTCCGACGCGGTGACAGAGATGGCTCACAGGTACTGCCGATACTCGTTCATGGCGATGCAGCGTTTTCAGGACAGGGTGTTATCATGGAAACCCTGAACCTTGCGCTTACCCGTGGTTACGGCACCGGTGGCACGGTTCATATCGTCATCAACAACCAGATAGGCTTCACTACCTCCGATCCCCGCGACAGCCGCTCAACCACCTACTGCACCGATGTTGTTAAAATGATCGAGGCTCCTGTGCTGCACGTCAACGGTGACGACCCTGAAGCGGTAGTACTTGCAACACAGATGGCGCTTGATTACCGGCAGGCGTTCAAACGCGATGTTGTTCTTGATATCATCTGTTTCCGGAAGCTCGGCCATAATGAACAGGATACACCGGCTATGACGCAGCCGCTGATGTACAAAAAAATCGATAAGCACCCCGGGACCCGGAAACTCTATGCCGAAAGGCTGGAATCTCAGGGGGTCATCGGCGACAACTATGCCGACACACTCAGCAAACAGTTCCGCAAGGATCTTGATGAAGGAAAGTACAGCACCAATCCGGTACTGGTCAATAAAACCATCTTTACGTCTGAACCGGCTTCCGGTCACAATGAAACTTCTGAAACAGGTGTTCCGCTTGCTGAGCTGAAACGGCTTTCGGAAAGAATTACAAAAGTACCTGACCAGTTCAAGGTGCATCCGCTGGTTGAAAAAGTAATCAATGATCGTGCCCGTATGGGTCGGGGAGAGCAACCTCTCGACTGGGGTATGGGCGAGCACCTTGCATTCGCTTCTCTGGTTGCCGGTGGCTACCCTATTCGCATTACCGGTCAGGACTGCGGAAGAGGTACTTTTTCACATCGCCATTCTGTTCTGCACGACCAGAACCGTGAAAAATGGGACTCGGGCATCTACATCCCCCTTCAGAATGTCACCGATAACCAGGCGCCATTTACCGTGATCGATTCGGTGCTTTCCGAAGAGGCTGTGCTTGGCTTTGAATATGGCTACTCAATCTCTGCACCTGATTCACTGGTTATCTGGGAAGCCCAGTTCGGCGACTTTGCCAACGGAGCACAGGTTCTGATTGATCAGTTCATCACATCCGGGGAGGTAAAATGGGGCCTTTCATCTGGCCTGACGCTTATGTTGCCTCACGGTTACGAAGGTCAGGGCCCGGAACACTCCTCGGCCCGTCCTGAACGCTTCCTGCAGCTTTGCGCTGAAAACAACATTCAGGTTTGTCAGCCAACCAATCCTGCACAGATTTTTCATCTGCTCCGTCGACAGATCACCTCGATGGTTCGTAAACCACTGGTCATTCTCACGCCGAAATCGCTGCTCCGCAACAAGGAGGCGGTCTCTTCGCTTGCTGATCTTTCGGGTGGCAATTTCCAGACCATTATCAGTGACACAACGGCGGATCCACAAAAAGTACAGCGGCTTATAGCATGTTCCGGCAAGGTCTATTACGATCTCATCAACCGTCGGCGGGAAAACACATCAGAAAATGTGGCCATTATCCGCTTCGAGCAGCTCTACCCTTTCCATATTGAGGATTTTGCTGCGGAACTCGCTCATTATCCAGGATTGAAGGAAATTGTCTGGTGTCAGGATGAACCGAAAAATCAGGGATACTGGCGTTTCCTCCAGCACTATATCATGAAAGCCATGACTCCTGGCCAGCAGTTCGGTTATGCAGGCCGTCTCGCTTCGGCTTCGACCGCATGCGGTTATGCAGCAACGCATGCTCTGCAACAGAAAGCATTGCTGGATCAGGCATTCGGTGAGTTCAGCGTTTTTTTCAACAAATAATAACCGACGAATGGCAATCATAGACGTCACCATATCCCAGTTATCCGAATCCGTTGCTGAGGCAACACTGCTGAACTGGAAAAAAAAACCAGGGGATGCAGTTGCTGAAGATGAAATTCTTTTTGAAATCGAAACCGATAAGGTGGTCTTCGATGTCCCTTCACCCGCAGCAGGTATTCTTTTTGAAATTCTTGTCGGTGATGGCGGAACGGTCGTTCCCAATCAGGTTCTGGCTCGTATCGACACCGAAGGCAAGGCTGCAGCACCTACTCCTGTATTAGAAACAGAAAAAACCGAGGCTGTCAGCGATTCTCCTCAACCAGTAGTATCGCCTCAGGGTAATGGTGGTATTGCAATGCCATCAGCCGCAAAGCTTTTAGCCGAGACCGGCTTAAAACCCGACCAAGTCAAGGGAACCGGCAGAGATGGCAGAATCACCAAAAGCGACGTACTGTCGGCAGTGGCAAGTGGCGCAGAACCAGCTACCCCAACGCCACCTCCCGCGCCGAAGCTCAGACCGGTAGAAGCACACCTTGAAAACCCTTTGATGACCGAACGCCCTGAACAGCGCGTTCCTATGACCCGTCTCAGGGCGCGCATCGCCGAAAGGCTTCTGCAGTCACAGGCTACCAATGCTATCCTCACGACCTTCAATGAGGTTAACATGCAGGCTGTGATCGACTTGCGTAACCGCTACAAAGTAACGTTTGAAAAAGAACATGGGGTCAAGCTCGGTATTGTTTCCTTCTTTGTCAAGGCGACGGTTCACGCACTGCGCAAGTATCCCGTCCTGAACGCTTCGGTTGAAGGCAAGGATATCATCTATCACGGTTATTTCGACATTGGAATTGCCGTCAGCTCTCCGAGAGGTCTTGTTGTGCCTATCCTGCGGAATGCCGACCAGATGAGCATTGCTGAAATCGAACGTAAAATAGTCGACTACTCAACCAAGGCAAAACTGGGTAACCTCTCGCTTGAAGAGCTGACTGGCGGTACTTTTTCCATTTCAAACGGCGGTGTTTTTGGCTCCATGCTTTCAACGCCGATTATCAATCCACCTCAATCGGCAATTCTCGGAATCCACGCTACAACTGAACGAGCGGTTGTAGAAAATGGGCAGATCGTTATACGGCCAATGAACTATCTGGCCATGTCGTACGACCACCGGATCATCGACGGCCGTGAAGCTGTACTTGGTTTAACTGCAATCAAGGATGCACTGGAAGATCCGGCGCGCCTGTTACTTGACCTTTAAGGGAGAAAAAACATGATGAATAAACAATTTGATGTTCTTGTTATTGGTGCCGGACCTGGTGGGTATATCGCAGCCATCCGTGCTGCGCAACTTGGCTTTTCGGTGGCGTGCTGTGAGTTCAGCTCTTATGACAATCCAACAGGTGAACCCCGGCTGGGCGGAACCTGTCTCAATGCAGGCTGTATTCCCCTCAAAGCGCTTGTAGCATCATCCGAAGTCTATGAAAAGGTTTCACATCATCTCGAAGACCATGGCGTCACGGTCAGCGGAGTCAGCATGGATGTTGTTCGTATGCAGAAACGCAAAGAGGACATTGTTACTAAAATGACCGGAGGAATTCAGTTCCTATTCCGCAAAAACAAAATCACCCTCCTCAAGGGGCGAGGTTCGTTTGCAGGAAAAACAGATGCCGGATACCGGATCAACATCACCGGTAAAGAAGGAAACGAAGAGGTACTGGCACAAAAAGTCATTATCGCTACCGGTTCAAAAGCCCGTCATATCCCAAACGTAAAGGTCGACAATATCACCATCTGCGATAACGAAGGTGCGCTGAAATTCACCGAGGCGCCAAAAAAACTCGGCGTAATCGGTGCGGGGGTTATCGGCCTTGAAGTAGGCTCAGTCTGGCGAAGGCTCGGAGCAGAAGTTACCGTACTTGAAGTGATGCCATCGTTTTTAAGTGCTGCTGATGAAAGCGTTTCGAGAGAAGCTTCAAAACTGTTTTTAAAACAGGGCCTGCATATAAAGCTCGGTGTCAGAATCGGCCAGGCAAAAGAAACGGCAACAGGCATAAGTATAGACTATACTGACGATCAGGGTTCGGAACATACCCTTGAATGCGAAAAACTTATTGTTTCTGTAGGCCGCACGCCAAACACCGAGAAACTCAACCTTGAAACTATCGGCCTGCAGATCGATGAACGGGGCTTTATTCCCGTAAACGACCACTGCGCAACAGCTGCCCCGGGTGTTTATGCCATCGGCGACGTGGTGCGTGGCCCGATGCTGGCCCATAAGGCAGAAGATGAAGGTGTTATGGTTGCCGAGCTGATTGCTGGCCAGAAACCGCACCTCGACTATAACAGCATGCCCTGGGTTATCTACACCACACCGGAAATTGCCTGGGTTGGAAAAACAGAACAGCAGCTTCGAGCGGAAGGTTGCGATTATAAAACAGGACAGTTTCCATTTGCTGCCAATGGGCGGGCACTTGGCCTTGGCGATGCCGAAGGGTTTGTCAAAATGCTGGCTGATGCGAAAACCGACGAGATCCTTGGCGTACACATCATCGGAGCCAGTGCCTCCGATCTTATAGCCGAAGCTGCGCTTGCCATGGAGTTCAAGGCATCATCCGAAGACATTGCCCGTACCTGCCATCCTCACCCGAGCCTGTCAGAAGTAGTACGCGAGGCCGCTCTTGCCATTGAAAAACGGGCACTGAACATGTAGGATCAGCAGATCCTCGGCAGCTGTTCGCCAAGCGGAAGATCAATAATGCGTCGACTGCCGAACACTGTACGCATCACAACCATACCGGGATGATCGTTAACAACCGATCCAATGATAACGGCATCCCGGCTATGATCGAAGGAACGCATAACCTCAAGAACCCTTTCAGCATCTTCCTCCGCAACAGCGAGAACCAGCTTCCCCTCATTTGCAACATGAAGGGGATCAATGCCAAGCAGTTCGCAGGCACCCCGAACATCAGGCTTTACAGGAATACTGGCTTCATTGATTTCAATACCAACCCTGGAAGATACTGCCAGCTCATTCAATGTTGCCGCTACTCCGCCCCTTGTCGGGTCACGCATGGCATGGATGGCAGGCACAGCATCAAGCACAGCCGCAATCATGGAGTTTAATGCCGCACAATCGCTTGTTATCTGCGACTGAAAGGAAAGTCCTTCACGCGAAGTCATTATCGCCATACCATGATCTCCAGCAGTCCCAGAGAGTATAATGCTATCCCCCGGCCGAAGGTTACGACAGGAGAGATCTACCCCTTCCCTGATAATGCCAACCCCCGAAGTATTGATAAAAATCTTATCACATTGCCCTTTCCCAACCACCTTTGTATCACCAGTCACAATCATAACCCCGGCCTTCCGGGCGGCCTCAGCCATACTCTTGACTATTGTTTCAAGCTCGGAAAGTGAAAACCCCTCCTCAAGCACAAAGCCCGCACTCAAATACATCGGTTTAGCCCCGCCGACCGATAGATCATTGACCGTTCCATTAACGGCAAGCTCACCAATATTACCACCCGGGAAAAAAACCGGACTTACAACATAGGTATCAGTAGTAAAAGCTGTTCGACCTGCAGGCAAATCAAGCTTGGCCTGATCGTCCAGAAGATCGAGAAAGGCGTTGTTAAGATGCGGCATAAAAACCTGCTGCATGAGAGTCTGCGATAACCGTCCGCCAGCGCCATGCGCCATCTGAACAGTTTCATGCTGCATAATCGGAGACGGGCAAACCGGAGCAATCGTCATAGGGAATAAGCATTTCGGTGATAATTATAATATGCAGCACAGGCCCCTTCAGAAGAGACCATCGTAGCTCCAAGAGGATGTTCCGGGGTACACTCTTTGGCAAAAGCCGGACAGGCATCAGGTTTCATCATTCCCTGAAGAACACTGCCACTCATGCAGAGTGGTGACTCTCCGGTGCAGATATGGGTAACATTGAACTTCTTTTCAGCATCATAACAGGAAAAGTCTGGCTTGAGACCAAGACCGCTTCCGGGAATAAGGCCAATCCCGCGCCACTGCCGGTCAATCACCTCAAAAACCATCCCGATCGTTTCCTGGGCTACACGGTTGCCCTCTCGGCTTACCACTCGCCCGTAACGGTTCACAACCTCCGCACGCCCCTCTTCAAGCAACTCGACTGTTTTCAGAATACCAGCCAGAAGATCGACCGGTTCGAAACCGGTAGGCACAATCGGTACATGAAAATCAAGGGCAACCGGTTCATACTCCTCATAACCCATGACAGCACAGACATGACCCGCAGCAAGGAAACCTTGAACCCGGTTCCCGGGTGATGAAAGAATAGCTCGCATGGCAGGCGGCACCATCACCTGACTTACAATGACGCTGAAATTTTCAATACCCTCACGTGCCGCCTGATAAACCGCCATGGCATTAGCTGGCGCGGTAGTTTCAAAGCCTACAGCAAAAAACACCACCTCTTTCAGGGGGTTATCACGGGCAATCTGCAAAGCATCAAGCGGCGAAAAAACAATCCGCACATCCCCACCTTCACTACGCACCATGAAAAGATCCTTTGAACTTCCAGGCACACGGAGCATATCGCCAAAACTGGTAAAAATCACCTCTTTTCTTGAAGCGATTACAAGTGCACGCTCAATCGATTCAAGCGGTGTAACACAGACTGGGCATCCTGGACCATGCACAAGTTCAATTGAATCTGGAAGCAGCTGATCAATTCCATTGCGAATAAGAGAATGGGTCTGCCCACCGCAAATCTCCATGATTGTCCAATGACGAGTGGTTTTTCTCCTGATCTCGTCAAGGAGGTTTCGAGCCAGCTGAGGGTCTCGGTATTCATCAATATATTTCATTTGAACCTGCCCTTACAGTGATTCAGGTGAAGGGCAATCCTCATCAGGCTGGAATGCTCCGCTCTCGATAAGCTCCTGCCAAAGTTTCAGACTTTCAGCAGCTTCCTCTTCGTCGATTATTTTCAAGGCAAACCCCGCATGAATAATGGTGTACTGCCCGATCTGAATGTCAGGCACATATTCAAGGCATGCTCTGGTTATTGAACCATTCACATCCACCGTTCCCATTTTCAGGCCGTTTTCATCAAATATCTCAAGGAGTTTTCCTGGTATGGCAAGGCACATTGCTGATTATGATTTATTGATTGCAAAGATGTATACCAAATAAGCAAATAATCAAGGTAAATTTCAACGCCGTTCAAAGAGTTCTGTCTTATGAACACCCACGGTACTGACCGGCAAGATAGCTTCTACCGATGACAGCCTGACCAAGCGAGATACCTCCATCATTCGATGGAACAAGGCTATGGGTAAGTACCCGGTATCCGGCCTCTTCAAGCTCAAACACAAGAGTTTCAAACAGAAGCGCATTCTGAAAAACGCCACCACTCAACGCAACTGTCGTAATCCCTGTTGCATGAGCAGCCTTCCTGATAATATCCTTAAAACAGTTTACCAGAGCCCTGTGAAACCGCCGGCTTATTTCACCAACCGAAACGCCCTCTTGAACAGCAGCAACAGCATCCTGAACAATCGGTGAAACCATTATAATCCATCGTCCGTTAACCTCATGAAAAGCATAACGGAATGCTGTACTGCCTGTTGTTCCACCTGCTGCCAGCATCAGCCCTATAGCAGCCTCTCCCTCGTAGCTTATCTCGCCTTGCATACCGCTGAGAGCAGCAACAGCGTCAAATAACCTGCCACAACTTGAAGTTTCATAAACACTGACCCTCTTTTGAAGAAGCTCAAGGACTGGTTCAATATTCCGTTCTTTCATAAACGGCAGATCAGGCATACTTGAAAAACTTCTGAAAAGGTAGCCAACCGCAGCCCGCCATGGCTGCATCACCGCAGCGTCACCACCCGGAAGAGGCATAGGCTCAAACGACGCAAACCGTTCCGCTCCGGTTGCATCACCAATCAGCACTTCCCCTCCCCATATGGTTCCGTCAGTTCCGTAACCCGTACCATCCAGCAAAAGACCTATAGCAGGACCTGCCTCTTTGTTTTCAGCAAGGCATGAAGCAAGATGTGCATGATGATGCTGCACTCCAAGTACAGGCACCCCTTGCGTCAATGCCCACTGCGTTGTCATGTACCCAGGATGCAGATCATGAACGAGAAGCTCCGGAGTTGCCTGAAAAAGATGCTGCAGATGAATGGCAACATGCTGAAAATGCCTGTATGCCTCAAAGTTTTTCATATCGCCAATATGCTGACTCAGCAATGCATGGTTGCCTTTCAAAAGAGCCAGAGTGTTTTTAAGCTCTCCTCCCGTAGCAAGAACAACCGGTCCATCATCACAAAGCAAAACCGGAGCCGGCACATATCCCCTGCTCCGCCTTATCTGTCGGAGCTTTCCCGAAAGATGGATAGTCACAGAATCATCGCACTTCAAATATATCGGCCGGTTATGCATCATATAAGCATCCGTAATGCCCTTGAGACGCAAGAGTGCTTCATCATTTTCATTGACAAGAGGCTCTTCGCTGAAATTCGCGCTGGTCATCACCAGAACTTCAAGACTTTCATCGAAAAGCAAAGTATGCAATGGCGTGTAGGGCAGCATGACACCAATCCGGTCATTACCGGGAGCTACTGCCGGTGAAAGCCCTTCTATCATCCTCTTTTTCAAAAGTACAATGGGTGCTTCCGCAGATGTCAGCGCATCACGTTCACCCTCACTGAGTTCACAGAAGCGCCGGACAACCGACATATCACGCATCATAACCGCAAAAGGTTTTGCCTCACGCCCCTTCCTCTCTCTCAAAAGCCTTACTGCTTCATCATTGCGCGCATCAACAGCCAGATGAAAGCCACCAACTCCTTTAAGTGCAACAATCCTGCCCATTTTAAGGAGTAAAGCAGTTTCAGCTGCAACATCATCATGTACACCACAAAACGTACCGGAAGCATCAAGGAGAGTGATAGACGGACCACATACCGGGCATGCATTAGGCTGTGCATGAAAACGACGGTCAAACGGATTATGGTACTCCCCTTCACATTCCGGACACATTATAAACCCATGCATCGACGTAAATGGACGGTCATAAGGAAGGCGCTCTACAATAGTATAGCGTGGACCGCAATTGGTACAGTTGATGAACGGGTAACGAAACCTGCGATTTTTTGGATCCAAGAGCTCACGACGGCAATCACTGCACATTGCAATGTCTGGAGGAATAAGTGTCTCGACCTCATTTCCGGAACTGGAATCCCCGATTACAAAACCCTCTTCTGCAACACAGGCAAGAGTACTCTCCTCTATTGACTCTATTTTCGCAAGTGGAGGTGCCTCTCCCTTTAGTGCACCGCAGAATTGCTCAAGAAGAACTGGAGAACCCTGCACTTCAATCAAGACCCCTGATGAGGTATTTCTGATAAACCCTTTCAATACGCATCGAACAGCAAGGCGGTAAACAAATGGACGGAATCCTACACCCTGTACAATACCATTGACCAGTAGTCGCCTCCGCTCTTCAGCGGTATGATCATCGTGACTCAGCGCTTTTTCAGTTTATTTTCAATCCACTCCTGCAGGACGCCAAGCCCCTCTCCGGTTTTTGCCGACACTTCAAACCATTCGAGATGATGGTTGACCCGCATGGCATTCTCCCTGCATTGCCGGACATCGAAGTCAACATAAGGCAAAAGATCAATCTTGTTGAGGATGCAGATATCAGCCTCATGAAACATAGTCGGATACTTCAACGGCTTGTCGTCACCCTCAGTCACGCTGATAATCACTACTTTAAGCGCTTCACCAAGATCAAACATTGCCGGACAGACAAGATTCCCAACATTCTCAATACAGAGGAGCGAATTATCCTTCAACTCAAGCTCTTTAACAGCACTGTTGACCATCAAAGCATCAAGATGACATCCAGAACCGGTATTAATCTGTATCACTGGTACACCAAGTGCCTGAATACGCTCAGCATCATTGGTGGTTTGCTGATCCCCTTCTATAACGGCAACCGGAACATTTTTCTGAAGTGCAGGAATAATTTTTTCAAGCAACGAGGTTTTTCCTGAACCTGGTGAACTCAAAAAATTAAGCGCATAGATGTTCCGCGCCTCAAAATATCCCCGGTTTCTCTCAGCAAGAAGATTGTTCTTCTGAAGAACATCCTGTTCAAGTGCAATAGTCCGGCTTTTGCGTTCATGATGATGATGCCCGTGTTCATGAGTGTGACCATGATCGTGAGCGTCTCCTTGATGATGATGGCTATCTCCATGGCTGCTTTCGGTGACATGAACATGGTAATCACTCTCACCAGGCTTGCGAAGCACAGCCCCGCCTTCTGTTGAACAACCGCAGGTATCGCACATTCTCTTATTCTCCCTCTTGATCTTCTATAGTTATTGATTGAATTAAAAATTCTTCTCCCGACACAATCTTCACCCGCAGCGAACGACAGTCAGGACACTCTGCATAATAAAAAGAAACCGGAAACCTTCTTCCACACTCTCCACACTCACCAACGCCTTCCGGCTCTTCAATGTTAAGCAGAGCCTCTTCGGCTAGCGTACCTTTTGCTGCAGCAGAAAAACAGAATTTCAACGACTCCGGTTCTATGCCGGCAAGCTTTCCTATCACCAATTCAATTCCCGAAATACTGCCAGCCCCTTCTTCCCTTGCTTTGGACTCAATAGCTTCAACAATGGAAAGGGCAATACTCATTTCATGCATACATCGTTCCTGCAGGGTTTATTGGTAAGAAAACGGAAAAAAGGCATAAAATAAAAGTCTGCCATCATCAAAAGGTAAGGTAGTTTTTGATCATCAATTTTTTTGTACCTTTGGTGAAAATATCTTTCTGACAAGCCACAAATAAAGGTCGAATTTGAAGCACCTTACTGGATTATGTAATGTTCCGGCCAGTGATATCACCAGCATACTCGACATGGCCGCCATCTTTAAAAAAGAGTTGATAACCCCCAACCCCTCTTTTGCAGCCTCTCTGGCCAACAAACGCCTTGCACTGGTTTTTTTTGAAAACTCAACCCGCACCCGTTTTTCCTTTGAAATAGCTGCACGTCACCTTGGCGCAGGAACACTGAACTTCAGCGCCTCTTCAAGCAGTGTCAGCAAAGGTGAAACCTTGAGTGATACCATTAAAAACCTTGAAGCCATGCAGGTGGATGGTTTTATACTGCGCCACCCCTCTTCTGGAGCTGCTGATCTTATAACAGGAATAACCTCAAAAAACGTCATCAACGCAGGCGACGGTTCACATGAACACCCGACACAGGCTCTGCTCGACATGTTTACGCTCCGTGAATATTTCGGAAAAATCGAAAACCTAAAGGTGATCATTATCGGCGACGTTCTCCACAGCCGCGTCGCCCGTTCAAACATATATGGACTTGTTAACGCCGGAGCACAAGTTGGTTTATGCTGCCCGGTAACCCTCATGCCTCCCGATGCGTCCCAGCTTGGAGTTACCCTTTTTACAGACCTTGATAAAGCCATAGCCTGGGCTGACACTGCAATTGTGCTTCGCCTGCAGCTTGAACGCGCCTCAGGAGGATACCTGCCCTCCCTTGAAGAGTATTCTGTCTATTACGGTCTTACCGACGAACGCCTTGAAAGAATACAGAAACATCTGCTTGTACTTCATCCAGGGCCTATCAACCGCGAAATCGAAATATCAAACCATGTCGCCGACCGTATACAGCCACCTGGTTATTCTAAAAGCATGCTGCTTGAACAGGTAACCAATGGTGTAGCTATCCGCATGGCCGTACTGAACACACTGCTTTCCAGCGGAACAAACCCTGAAAAAGCATAATTTAATACTCATTAACCAAACCAGATAACGCTACTACTTCGCCATGAACAACGCATACCGCATTTGTAGAACAGTTTTCATCCTCACCGCACTGCTCTTTCTCTCACTGAAAAACACTTCAGCTGAAACACTGCTGAACCCAACAACTAAAACTATCTTCTCACCGCTTCTTGCCGATCCACAGGAACCTCAGGTTGCCGTCATGCCCTGGCTGGGGAAAAGTTTCCTTAATCTTAATATCGGAACAACAGCCGATCTCTACCAGAGCAACAGCAAGAACTTTGCTGTTGGTGTAGATTTCGGAACCTGGTCCCTCCTGCGCCGGAGCGATAATTTCAAATTTCCAGTTGATGCAATTGATTATCTGTTCGGTATCAATACCAGCTGGAAAGAAAAAATAAGGAACGATAAGCTGCCTTTTGACGAATTCAGCGGTAGAATTCGGCTCAGCCATATCTCCGCTCATTTTGAGGATGGCCACTATGAACCGGATGGAAGTGGATGGATCTCTGATCCCGGAAGCCCAACCATTCCCTTCACCTACAGTCGGGAATTTCTGGACCTCGTTCTGGCGCTGAGTGCTCCTGATCACCGGGTTTACGCCGGTTACCAGTACATCTATCACACCCTCCCGAGTGGCATCAATCCAAACTCGTTCCATGCCGGAGCAGAACTCTCCACTCCCGGCAACACCTACCTTGCTGCAGACCTGAAACTGCTTCCAATCTGGCAGTCATCTCTTCAGGAAACAAAAGGATACAGAGGAACATGGAATCTCCAGGCAGGTATGCGTCTTAATTCTATAGGCCTCGAAAAAGTAAGGGTTGCCTGCAACTATTTTTCAGGCATAAGCACACATGGCATGTACTTCTACCGTCCTGAAAGTTACACAACATTAGGATTCATTATGGATCTCTAAAACCATGCACCGCATAAAGAACTATAAATTTTTCACCAATGGGCTGAAGATTATTGAACCGAGCTGAAAAACTCAGGAACAGCATTCTGAAGCCCTTCGGGCTTTTGACCGAGAACATAATCAGCAAGAAATGGTGGATAAAGATCATACTGATTAAGGTCAGTAATCGGAAGCCAACTTACCTTAAGAATGACCTGTTGGTCATCAGGGTATTCAGGGTCTTTCCCCGTTATCATCTCCCCCCCGGTAACATTACAGAAAAAGCCAAGCGACACCGAGTGATGTAAACTCCCCTGCTCCTTAACGCCAGGATAAGGATAAAGCAGCTCTTTGATAAAAAGTAGACTACCAACGTTACACTCATAACCGGTCTCTTCCATCATCTCCCTTCTCAACGCTTCATCAAGTGTTTCCCCCCGTTCAACAACACCACCAGGAAGAATCCAGTAACTTTGAGGCAACTGAGGATCTTCAGGAGCAAAACTTTTGTGCTCAATCAAGAGAACATGACCATCCCTGATACATAAAGCACTTACCCTTAGTCTTACCTTTGGCATACTGTAATTCCTGTATTAATTAAGGTAAAAAAGAGTGCCTTTTACATCTACCGACAACTACAATAAAAAGCACATTTTTACCTGTTAAAGTCAACGAAAAAAGCTTAAACCGCACCTCTGAGTCAGTTCAATGAATTCTTTATACGTAAAGAATAATTGATTTCGATACGGAACAATCGCCTTATAAAAAAACAGTGGAAATATTATTCCCCCAAAGCCTATATTAAAGAAGGATATAAAGCCAATAAATAAAAATATATCCTCTCACCCTGAAAAACTACACTTTTGGTCTTTTAGTGCTATTTTTATTACATTTAACGCTATTGTAACAAAGTTGGTTCTTTTTCTTTTTTCTTGTTATCTCACCCACACACAACCTAACGGAGAACACACATGAAAAAAATGCTATCGCTTGCTGCAATGTTTGCAGCACTGTCATACGCATCACCTGCTTTTGCTGAAACAAACATTAATGTTTACGGAACTCTCGATGCTGCTATCGGCGACGTAACACATTCATTGAGCGTTGATCCTAATTTCCCTGGATCGGTTAACCCCGTCACCCCAGTCAAAAAAACAGTTCCTAATGCAGTAATAGGAATATTTAACGGAGGCATCTCAGACTCACGCATCGGTGTTAAAGGGACTACGGACATTTGTGACGGCATGAAGGTTTTCTATACTCTGGAAGAAGGCTTTAACCTCCCCACAGGTAAAGTCAACGATGCCAGTGCGTATTTAGCGAATAATAGTTGGCCAAACGTACCAACAACTGCAGGCGCAGCTAGTTCTCTCAGTGGTCAATTGTTCAACCGCCAGGCTTTTGTCGGTATATCTGAGAAGGACTGGGGTTCTCTTGCAGTTGGTCGTAACTACGCGCCAATTTTTGATATTGCAGTAACGTATGACCCTGTCCAGGATGCACAATTGTTTTCACCTTTCGGTTATTCCGGAGCTTATGGTGGCGGAGGTGGAGTCACTGAGGATTGCCGTGTGGACAACAGCTTGAAATACTCCAACAAAATCGGTTCGTTTAATTTCGGAGCACTCTACAAGTTTGGAGGTACTGCAGGAGAGGCATCAGCAAAGTCAGCTTATGCACTGAACGCTGGTTTCGAAGAGGGTAACTTCGGTATCCAGGGCGCGTACCAGGCATTTAACGATGCAATCGCTGGTTCGTTAAACACAACAGGGATAGTTGGCACTACTACACCAAACTCAATTGCCGTTACGAACGAAAACACCAAGGCTTGGATGGTTGCTGCCAAGTATAAAGTTGGTGCTGCCACACTCAAGGTAGGCTACCAGCAATATACTATCAGTAACCCATCTGATAATCTAACATTATCTCAAATCGGCAATTATTTCGGTCACGCCATTGTAGCTCCAGCGACTGGAGTAAATTTTTCTGGATCTGACCGTTCTACTCACATTGTGTTTGGAGGTGGCGACTATAATTTCTCTGATAAATTTAACTTGGCTGCAGGTATCTATGACATCTGTCCGCAAAAATCTGATGATAATGGACAGAAGAGTGGGGGGCAGCTATACCTTTCACTGCTTGCTGATTACCATATCACCAAAACTCTTGATACCTACGCTGGCTTGATGTATGCATCATTCTCAGGATCTCAATATCCTGAAACTACGTATTACCAGACTAACTGCATTTCTGCAGTTGGCCTCCGCTACAAGTTCTAATACCTGTAGGTCTTGTTCTTTCATCGAATTATTTATGTAACTCGTATCGCAAGGCCGCCCGAAAGTTTAAGGGTGGCCTTGCGGCTTTTGGATCGATCGGACAAGGTATTGTGATGGGAAGGTTTAAACTTCGTAGCTTTTCCATACCCGTCATAGTAGAATTTGGTCTTTTCCTATTATTTTTACTACATTTAGCAAAAATGCAATCCATTATCTCACTATTCGTTCCCAGCTATTGGAAACGGAAAGATTTTTTTTCTTGATAATACACACCCACACACAACCTAACGGAGAACACACATGAAAAAAATGCTGTCACTTGCTGCAATGCTTGCAGTATTGTCATACGCATCACCAGCATCCGCTGAACTGAATATCAGTGGCGATGCATCTGTCCGAGTGCAAGACTGGATTACTGGTAATCAGGCAACTGATAACGTGGATTGGCAGTACCGCCTGCACCTTAAAGCTGCTGCTGATCTAGGTGACGGATATTTCTTCAAGGCCTTGGTTACAAATGAAAGCCCCGGTCTGGATCTTGCTCAAGTTGGTGGAAATGCCGGAAATGGTGGCTGGCAGACTGTTGGATATGGCAATACAGAGGTATATAACCTTCAGTTATCCAATTTCTATTTTGGCCATATGTCGCAATGCAACCATTACACGATTGGTCGCCTTCCGCTCGACGCAGCAAATAATCCTGTCTTTGATCTTACTCTCTACCCTACCCAACCACTTAACACACCTGTTGCCCTCCTCAATCTCGACAGAGCCTACGGTGCTAACATCGGGGGAAAAATCGGCCCCGGTAACTTTAATGCAACAGCTGTAGTGCTGGACAACAAGGTCCAGGGCAATACCCCGTATAGTGGCGATGGCCTTATGAACGATGGTTATGCACTGCTCGCCAGTTATAAGTTCAACATCGGAAATGTTACTTTGGACCCAGAGGTACTTACGGTACTGACCAAGTCAGATGTATTTGGACAGGCTCAGAGCGCTGACGGAAATTTCATGGGCTTACTCCATGAGGGGTTCAGACCCGTAACATATGGCGCAAACATTAGCCTTCCTGTAAGTGGTGTAAAACTATCAGCCAGTGCTTTCTTTACCAGAGGCAGTTCTTCTGCCAATAGCGTCGATTACTTTGGTGATTTCTTCAGGATCAAGGGCGAGTCTGGCCCATTCACTGTATGGTATGATCACAACAGTACGACAGACAAATCAAGCGGCACTTCTGATGTTTTCACCAATAACTTTGTCTGGGCACAGTACAAGATCAATGTGCATCAGTCCGCGAAAGGCAGTTTCAGCGTTGAACCAACCCTGCGTTACCTTTCTTCAAAAGTGAGCAATGATAACGTAACACTGGCAGACGCACATACACTGCTTCCAGAAATTTGGGCAACAGTGACCTTCTAATTCGCTGTATTATCTGTAAAAAAAGCCGCAGTTTTCTGCGGCTTTTTTTACACTTTTCGCTATTATCACCAATTGTATTCTTTTTTATGGGCACTATTCATGAATCTAACAATTGTTAATTCACGAATTTTAACGATATTAAAGGAAGCCACCACGGAATAGCGTGACAACCCGAGCATCAACAGACGTCACAATACGGCTTCTTTACTTTTTCCTTTATATTTTCTTTTCGACATACAGAGATAGTCCGCTTTAAAGCGCGGTTCTTTTTTCCTGTAAAACTGAAAGCTTCTGCGCTTTTTTACAATAAAGTGCTGGCTTTTGTTGAATACTGTTTTTGCTACCCCGCATGGCGTAGCATCTATGCTGTTCTTTTTTTTGACTCTATTTAATTACAAAGAATCACTATTAAATCTCATTATTTTAACAACTAAACCACAACAGCGGTACTATGATTACCATTAAAAAAATCATTTGCCCGGTTGATTTCTCGGGTTTGTCGCGCAAAGCGCTGCAATACGCCAACGAATTTGCGAGACTCTCCGGCGGAGAGGTCTTTCTTGTAGGTGTTATCGAGAATGACCCGACAATCAATTATTCACACGGACTTGAAAAAGAACGTGCTGATGCAGAAAAACAACTGGCAGCTTTAATTGAAGAAGAGAAAATGGCTGGTATTGTTGCTGATTATGTGATTTATGAAGGATTTGCCGAAGAGTGCATCCTCGACTATGCCAAACGTCAGGAAGCTGATGTCATTATTATGGGTTCACATGGTCGTCGCGGCCTTAAGCGTATGATCCTCGGCAGTGTTGCTGAACATGTCATACGCCGCGCTCCCTGCCCGGTACTTGTAGTCAAGGAAAATGAACACGAGTTTATCAAGTAACTATCCGCTGCAATAATGCGGCAAAAAGGCTGAATACATTTTTTTTAACAATCAAAGAAAATTTTTATGGCTCAAAATGTCAGAGACGTTGCCCCAGCCGAAGAGGTAACCAGTACCCGGAGGGTTATCGCCGCGTCGTCGGTCGGTACACTCATCGAGTGGTATGACTTTTATATTTTCGGTAGTCTTGCGAAAATTATTTCTGAACAGTTTTTCCCGAAAGACAACCCTACCGCCGCATTGCTTGCAACACTTGCAACCTTTGCTGCAGGTTTTGTTATCCGTCCTTTCGGCGCTCTATTCTTCGGGCGCCTTGGTGACCTTATCGGACGTAAATACACATTCCTTGTTACCCTGGTAATCATGGGTGGTTCCACGTTTGCAATCGGTCTTGTTCCCGGTTATAAAACCATTGGATTTTTTGCTCCTGCGATTGTCTTCATCTTAAGATTGCTTCAAGGTCTTGCTCTCGGAGGTGAGTATGGAGGCGCTGCAACCTATGTCGCCGAACATTCTCCAGCTGGTAAAAGAGGGTTCTGGACCAGTTTCATTCAGACAACCGCAACTTTTGGTCTCTTTCTTTCGCTCGGAGTTATTCTCATTGTACGCCAGACTCTTGGTGTTGAGACCTTCTCTGACTGGGGATGGCGCATTCCGTTTATTCTTTCAGCATTCCTTGTTGCAGTGTCAGTCTTCATTCGCATGAGAATGTCGGAGTCTCCTCTTTTTGTTAAAATGAAAAAGGAAGGCAAAACCTCCGCGAACCCTCTGGCTGAAAGCTTTAAGGAAAAAGATAACCTTAAAATGGTTCTTATTGCACTGCTTGGTGCAACAGCTGGTCAGGGTGTTGTCTGGTACACCGGTCAGTTCTATGCACTATCATTCCTGCAGAATGCTTGCAACATTGAGTTTGTACAGAGCAACCTGATCATCTCAATCGCCCTGCTTATTGGAACTCCATTCTTTATTGTTTTCGGATCACTATCCGATAAAATTGGACGTAAGTACATCATGATGGCAGGTATGTTGATCGCCGTTATTGCTTACCGGCCAATCTACACCGTCATGTACAATGAAGCGAACCTCAAGAATAAAGTTGAGGTCGTTGAAAAGAAAGTAGTCACTGTAAAAAATACCGTAAAAGGTGCCGACTCCTTGATTACAACAGTAACTACGAAAGCGTTTACCGATGGAACCAGCTTCAAGGAAACTGTAAAGGCAAAGTTCCCTGTTGATCCTGCTCTTAAGGCCGCGTTGTCTAAAGACAAGTTGAAACCGGAAACTAAAAAGGAAGTCACTCTTCCTCAGAACCTCTATTATAAAATGATCGGCCTTGTCCTTATCCAGGTGATTTTTGTCACCATGGTATACGGCCCGATTGCAGCATTCCTTGTCGAAATTTTCCCGACACGCATCCGCTACACGTCGATGTCCTTGCCATACCATATCGGTAACGGTGTCTTCGGGGGTCTAGTTCCGCTGATCTCAACACGTCTTGTTGAAGCAACCCGTCCAGCTCCGAATCTTCCACCTGCTGACCCGCTTGCAGGTCTCTGGTACCCGATATTGATCGCTGGCGTAAGCTTCGTCATAGGATCACTGTACATATCAAACAAGACCAACAACCTTGACACTGAGTAACCAAGAACCTATTAATCCATCTATTATGTCAGCAATAAAAAAGATTTTCGGGATTGTCTGGACACTCATGGGAGTCGGGATTGTCCCTCTGGTTATAATGCAGGCAATGAAAGAAATCACAGCAAAACCCACTGAAGAAAACTGGATTTTCTGGTCTATCGTCATTGTCGTGCTTATGCCGATTATCGCATTCAGTCTTATTACCTTCGGCATTTTTGCACTGAAAGGCGAATATGATACCATAGCATAAACCAGTAAAAGCTACACTCTGTTCTTTTTTATCAAAGGAAAGCCGCATAAGAGATGCGGCTTTCCTTTTTTTATGTTTATTGTTTTTTTCTCGATACTCGAGCAATCAGAAAACAAAAAATCCAAAACCTAAGCCCGATGGATAATCAGGATGCACTCACGGCACATACCGGGGTAAAGAAAGCTCTGGATGAAAAGCTTGCTACGCTCCCGACCAATCCCGGGGTCTATCAGTTTAAAAATGCCCACAACAAGGTAATCTATGTAGGAAAAGCAAAAAACCTCCGCAACAGGGTACGATCATATTTTAGAAACCAGCAGCAGCATTTCGGTAAAACGCTGGTACTTGTCAGTCATATTGACGATTTCGAAGTTATCATCACCTCTTCAGAAGTCGAAGCCCTGATCCTTGAAAACAATTTGATCAAGGAACTGAAACCACGGTACAATGTGAATCTCAAGGATGACAAAACCTATCCGTATCTGGTTATCACCAATGAACCTTTCCCGAGGATTTTTTTTACACGTCATGTAAAAAGAGATGGCTCCACATGGTTTGGACCCTATACAGAAGCTCGCCAGCTCAGATCAATCCTTGACCTTATCGGATCAATATTTCCGGTACGAAGCTGTAAATACCGCCTTACTGAGGAGAATATTGCATCAAAGAAATACAAGGTTTGTCTGGATTACCACATCCATAAATGCAAAGGACCATGTGAGGGTCTTCAGCAGGAGGAGGAATATCTCAGCATGATCAGGGAGATCACCAAATTATTGAAAGGTAAAACTTCCAGTATGATCCGTTCGCTCACTGAAACAATGCAAAATCTGGCTTCAGAACTGAAGTTCGAACAGGCAGCAGAAATAAAAGCACAGCTCGACAGCTTGAAGCGTTATGCTGAACGCCAGAAAATGGTAGCAGGTGATGGCCTAGACAGAGATGTTTTTGCTGTAGCCACCGGAGAGAACGAAGGATGTGGAGTTGTTTTTAAGATACGTGAGGGAAAGCTGCTTGGATCACAGCATATCTACATGAATAACACAAACGGTGAAACCGACTCAGAACTGCAGGCAAGAGTCGTAGAAAAATATTATCTGGAAACCCTTGAACTCATTCCTGATGAAATACTGCTTCAGGAACCACTTACCGAAGACGAAGAAGATGCTTTAAGAGCCTTCATATTGGAAAAACAAAAGGAGAAAAAAAACATCAAGTTCCTTGTACCGCAAATCGGCGAAAAAGCACATCTTGTTGAAATGTGCCGCCAGAATGCACGGCACCATCTGGAGGAATACCTGATTCAGAAACAGAAACGTGGTGAAGCCGCCCGCGAGCACTATGGCCTTTCATCACTGAGAGAGCTACTGCACCTGCCGAAAATCCCGCAGAGAATCGAGTGTTTTGACAATTCTCATTTTCAAGGCACCGATTACGTGAGTTCAATGGTTTGTTTTGACAAGGGAAAACCAAAAAAATCCGATTACAGAAAGTTTAAACTCCAGACTTTTGAAGGTTCAGACGATTACGCTGCCATGGAAGAGGTAATAAAGCGTCGTTACGAAGGTTCACTTTCTAAAGAACTTCCTCTCCCCGATCTCATCGTAGTTGACGGTGGAAAAGGGCAGGTCAATACAGCTTTTCATACCTTGAATACTCTTGGTTTATCAATTCCAGTTATTGGCCTTGCTAAACGCATTGAAGAAATTTTCACCCCACAACTTTATAAATGTCTGAAATATAGGCGCCCCACCAATTTGTGTGGATAATATTAAAAACATTGCAAAACCACGCAACGCATCAATACTGATTACCCTGTCTTTGAGATTAAAAGTCTGTTCACTCA
>JAPLFE010000133.1 GCA_026390855.1 Chlorobiales bacterium
AAGGAGGAACCGTCCTAAAAAAAGAGGTCGTTTTATGATTAAATGGCTTCAATGTATGAACTAAAGCTTGTAGATTAAACTACGTCAAACTGCTGGTCGTTAATTGCCGAAATCTGCGGAAATCAAATTTCCGCCTACAGACGGTTTATGTCTTAGTGGCAGTGATATACTCTTCTAGAGACAGTGCTTTTGCAAGTATCAATGGTCTCGGTTGAGTGCTTTTGGTTCACGCATGTTTACGACATAAACTTTAGCGGGAGGTGTTCGATGTTTATTCCGATGTGGATACTTGTGCTGATAGCGCTTTGTTTTTGCTTCTCATTGGCAGATTCTTAGTGGTCAACCGTTTGAAACAATTCGGTCATGCTCCTTTATGTAATCTGATGCCTGAGAGGGCGTTTCATATAGCTTCGTTTGTTTTTCCGCTATGCGCCCGTTGCACAGGGTTGGTGGTTGGAACTATTGGTTGTTCTATTAGCCAAGCTTTCGGTGGATGTTTCATTTTGCCAGTGATTGTATCGATAATCCTAGCATTGCTCTTACCTATAGACTGGATAGTTCAGAGTCTCGGGATTCTGGAAAGCACAAATACCAGGCGCTTTGTAACCGGTTTTCTTTTTAGCGTTGCACTGGCGCCGCGTGTGTTGACTGTCAATTTATGAATATGTGGGGTATGCCAGCAAAGAATGAATCCACTGCCGATATATTTTTATTCGGTGTGGATATTTTGTAAATAGCAAAACTTTGTAACGTTAAGCCTCAGCTTCCCATTAGTCGAAAGATAATCTGATATAGTTTTTTTTGCTAGCGTATTCGGTTTTTATACAGGGAGTTAAGTGCCCTGTCAGGGCATAAAAAAACCATGTCTTTATCGCTGTTGCATTTTCCTACGCCTGTATAAATTTACCTTCCATGGATATCAAAGAGTTCTTGCAGTTTTCTTTTGTTATTGCTGGTATTAAGGCGCCGTGGATATCATGGGTAGCTGCGGTGCTGTTAATTATATGGCCGTTTTTTGAGTTATTTAACCTCTTTCGTTTAAAGACACGAAATCAGAAAGCGCTTTTGAAGGCTATTGAGTTAATAAATGATTTTACCGAGAAGTATTCAATTAAGGGGAGTCAGGGTCGGGATGCTCTTGTTATCGGTTATTTGGATAAAATGTTTTCAGAAAATCCTTTTATAACTTTTCCATGGCGTTCTTTCAAATCGAAATTAATTCGCAGGGGGGTACCGGGGGCAGAATCTGAAGAGTCTTATGATAAAGAGCAAGTATGGTCTTCTTGTTCTGCTGCTAGCGTGTTCAGTGAGCATCTTTCTTTTGGAAACGGCTTTAACAAGCAAAGATTTGTTGCAATACCCGGAATCCTGACCGGTATTGGTCTTCTTGTTACTTTTATGGCTATTCTCATCGGGTTGCTAGATGTCAAAATCCTTGATAATAAAGTTCACGGACTGGAAGGACTTATAGGCGGGCTTTCAGGGAAGTTTATTTCTTCAATTGCGGCACTTTTGTCTGCTTCAGTTTTTATGCTCATAGAAAAAGTCGTGTTCTATAAGATGAACACGGTCAGGCTCTCTTTCATAGATGCAATGGATACACTTTTTCCAGTTAGGACAGATGCTCATTTTTTAGATGAACTTTGTCAGACAATGAAAAGTCAGGACGCTGCCTTTAGGACGTTTAATTCTGATTTATCCGCTGGTCTCCGAAAAAATATTAGCGAGAGTATGGGCCCAATACTTGACCGCGTTGTTAAGGCTATAGAGGATCTTAATCTATTAACCAGGGGGTCACAGGCTGAACTGTTGGGAATTCTTAACAATCCTAAAGAAACAGATCGGGTTGTCAATGCTATAGGCGAGCTTAAAGAATTACAGTCTGAATTCTTGGGTGTTCTCAAAAATGCCAAAGAGTCAGAACATGGCGTTATAACCGGTAAGATTGAAGAGTTGCTGGTAGATTTAAAGGTTTCCCTTGCATCTTCTATCAATGAAATGAGCAAGGAGTTTAATAAGTCATTGACAGGAAGCGCTCAGAACCAGTTTAATGATGTCGTGGCGAGTATTGGACAGACGGCTACCATACTCAGTGGAATGAATACGCAGTTTACCGGAACACAAGATGCGCTAAGAGAACTGATTAATGTATCCAAAGTTTCGACAAAAGATCAGCTTAAAGAAGGTGCTGCCGAACTAAAGAAAATGGTTGATAATCTTGATGGCTCTATGTCAACAATAGAAACAAGATTCGCTGTGTTGAGTGATGCCATGCAAAAATCTATTGAAGGCTCTGCGGAAAAATCATCTCAGGCTGCTGACGGTATCATCACAAAAGTAGGTGAGCTTAACCAGCAAAGTGTTGAGAAATTTATGGAAGTATTGAGTAAACATGAGGGCCAGTTGGACAGAGTCGAAGAGCTAAAAGTGATGCTTCAGTCTGCTGTTGCGGAGTTCGGAACTTATGTCTCAGGATATAATGAAATTAATGATGGAATGAGGTATGTCGCTGAAGATGTTAAAATTGCCATGGATTCACTTTCTGCCTCTGTTCAAAAAATGAAGGATAGTCAGGAGTCCATTAAGGAGGTCTCTGTACTGGCAGCCTCACATGTTAGGGAATTGAATACTTCACAAGAGCGCCAGGTCGAAACATGGAAGAGTATTGAAACTTCAATGGCAAGTTACCGGGAAGTTTTTCATGAGGTCGAATCAAGTGCAACGCATGTCCTTTCGGATATAACTCTCCATCTACAACAATTTTCAAGCGCCACACAAGATCATTTTAATAAGACTGTAACAGTTGCAAATGACCATGTTTCTAATGCTGTTGGCCAGCTTGGTGCAGCAATAGATCGATTGACAGAAAAGCTTGAGGATTTGGAAGAGGTTGTTGAGGAGATCAGTACCATAAAAAACAAGCTGATTAAATAGCCCATATTATGGAGGAAGAAGCGAACTCCGGGATTGCAAATTCATTTACCGATTTAATGACTTCACTTGCAGTCATTTTTATTTTGCTGTTATGCACCTTTATGAATAACGCATTTGAAGAGAGCCAGAATACTAGGTCACTGATTTTAGGTAAACTACAGATGCAACTTAAAGAATATGTCGCTAAGGGGGTTCGTGTTGAATCTGACCCAAATGACCCGCTAGCATTACTTATTCTCGTGCCGGAGGGGCTTCTAGATTTTGCTGTTGACCGCTTTGAAATCCCGCCCCAAGGAAAGGACTTTCTTGTGGGGTTTGTTCCAAAGTTAACCGACACCATCTATAACACAGAGTTTCGTAACGATATCAGCTCAGTTGTCGTAGAAGGGCATACCGACTCAAAAGGCACTGATACGCATAATCTAAAGCTCAGTCAAAACAGATCGATGGCGGTGGTGAGTGAGTCAATAACCATCATGGAGAATCAGATCGTTGATAATCATCATGAAAAAATTGACTACTTCCTTCGAGTGTTGTCAGCCAGTGGACGGGGCAAACAGGATTTGATTATGCTTCAAGGGAAAGAAGATTCTGACAAGAGTCGGCGTGTGGTATTTAAGATTAGGGTACGCTCATTTGAAGAGAAAAAAGTGGTAAAACAGCTGACCAATGTCTGAGATACATGTCGCATTGTCTGATTTGAAGGAGCTCCCTCGGTTATTAGACAATTTCACAAGACAACTCGCACCAAAGGAAGATGTAGAATATTTCCCAAAGATAAGGCAGCTCATTGTTAAGTTGGAAAATGATGGGCTTAATGTTGTTCAACCTACACCACCAGGCCCTGATGTCAGACTACAGTGGGAAATTTACCGACAAGGAAAAAGCACAGGGATCGATAAGGTCACTTTAAAAAGGCTTTGCTGGGCGA
The DNA here is from genome assembly GCA_026390855.1 of Chlorobiales bacterium. Taxonomy (GTDB): domain Bacteria; phylum Bacteroidota; class Chlorobiia; order Chlorobiales; family Chlorobiaceae; genus Chlorobium. Next base: position 3,866 of record JAPLFE010000133.1, read on the forward strand.
GTGATGTTGTTCATGATCCAAAATTTGCAGAATACTTGCATTGCAATATTGATAATGCTAGGTCTAAGGTTATCAAGGGCTTGGTATGGTCTCTTCACCTGAAATGGGCGCAAAAATTACCTAAAAAGGAGATTACTGAATATACTGCCAGGCAACTTGATTCATATCCAGGAACTGACCGTGCGTTAATAAAGTGGAAGGGAGATATTATCACAATTATCGGTGAAAATGGTCCGGCCAATTTTGCAAAAAAGAGCCTCCTCCAGAAGCTTATAAGTCCCAAAGATGCGTCAAAAGAGTGGGCACTGTATGAATCTTCCGAGTATATCTATTCAGCAGTTACCTATGCTATGGATGACTGCGTAGAAAAAGTCTCGGGTTCTTCGGCTATTATTGATTATCTGTTTGAAACGCTTTTTATCTGGACCGGCTGGCAACTTGATCGGAGCGCTCTAGATATCACAGTAAAAAAACTGGTTTTCCATCCAGAGGTTAATCAATTTACTAGGCGACTATTGACCGCTATTTTGAGCCATCCATTGCTTGGTGATCCTCGTTTGCCGGCAAACAGGAACAACTGGGTTGGTATTGATCTTAACGCTCGTAAGCAGTTTATTCAATGGCTTTCGGCGGCAGACATTCATTTCTTCTTTGATCATGTCTTAAAAGGGCATGACCCACATGGGCGACGATCTTTTTGGCTTAAGTATGTTTCTAAATTGATTGGTTGCCGCTCACTACTCTCAGATACTGTTGCTTTTCAACTCCGAGGAAATAAAGATATCAGTTTTGGGCGACTTTCTGAAACACAGAACAAAGCGGCCTTTATTCTTGATTTTGACAAAATTGTTGCTGTGGAATTTAGTGGTGTTGGATGCGTCTATCTTTTCACAAGGGAGGAGTTTGATAAATCAATTAATGATATGTGGACAGACCATCACATTCGTGAATGGGTTTTAAAAAATCAAGACTTGCCGCGAGACCGCCGTGTACCTCATAGTGGCAGTACTTGGGAATACAAGGTCAAAAATGTTCTTGCAAGTTATGGGGTTAGGTTATTTTCAAGTTATGGGATTAGATTATGACATGGATTTTATCTGAGCCCTTGCAGGGGGTATATATTTCTGCCGAAAATGATGGATTGCATGTCCAGGGTGAAGGCTTTGATATTACAACTCCTGATGCAGATTTCCCCCCACCATTAACGCCCCTTGGTAAACGCCTTCCACTCATTATCCCACAGTTACTCGACCTAGGACTTGCGGAGAAAAACGGGGCAGCTATTATTATTCATTATAAAGTATTTCTTGAGCTGCCGGATTACGAGATATATGCATTCGAAGAGTTGGCCTCTACTGCCCCATTTTTTTGTGAACTCTCTTCACATGGAACACTTGGCCTGGCTAATTTTGGCTATAAAAGGGAGTTCTACCTAGGCAATAACAAAGTTGATTTCGAAAATGAAGTTGGTTGTTTCGTTTCAGTAATTGGCAAAAAATACTGTCTTGATAGGCAGACATACTCTTTGGTAAGAGAAATAGAACTTTTCCGGAGACTCACGCCAGATGAAAAAATGACTTCAAAAGGCTTGATCTCCTTTGCTGAAATCCGTGAACTGGCTAAAGGATTAGGCTCCAAGATTGATGAATTTATTCAGGGGAACAAAGTTTTAATCGCTCCCTCATTGGGAGTTGATCTCATAGAAGAACCAAACGGTAGTATTTCGTTCGCTCCATTTATTGTTGGAATTCCTCAAGAAGCTTTGCGGGAAGTATTTCTCAGTTCTGATGACCTATCAAGCCTCCATATAGATGATGGTGCCGGTGGTCGCATTAGGGTATTGTTTAGCCAAGCGCAAGAAGAGGCACTGAAGCGTATGGCCAGTATCCGGCACCTCAAAGGGCTTGAAAGAATTGATGTTTTAAGAAATCCTACAGCAGTATTTGATGGTGTCGCTAGTGAAGTGGATCTTTTTCTTGGGGATTTCGGACCACGAGTCAAAGCAATTGGGAAATTCCCATCAATCTCGTTGCCCTTTATTAAAAACTCACAAACCGGCATTTTTGAAGAAACTAATCCTGATACCCCCGCAAAAGATCGGAAATTTGATGTGGGTATTGAAGTAACATACGCTGACGGCGAGAAAGAAAGGCTCGGGTTTGAGGGTGTTCAAGAAGTTGTGAAATTCTACAATGATGCACAATCAGCATTCATTGCTGGTAACGGATTTATTGATTATAAAGACCGTTCAATTGTTCTTGACTATGATTTTGTGGAAGCCACTAAAAAACTTGCTAAATATGTTACGGATGCGGTAAGCGGTAAAAGAGATACTCGACCTGTTGATAAAGACTATCTGCTGATCTATGAAAATGAGGAGCAGTTAGACTATGAAGAACAAGAAAGGTTAGCATCAGTACCAAAAGAGCTTTTCTTTAACCCAAAATCTCTGCGAGATGAGATCGAACTGAAAAATCATCAAACTAATGGGCTTCGGTGGATGCAGACAAATTTTCTCATGGGTAGAAAAGGCTGCCTACTTGCTGACGACATGGGACTAGGGAAGACTCTTCAGGTATTAATGTTTATTGCGTGGCTTCTTGAACTGACTGATCACCCACTATATAGTATTGTTTATGAGAGTGGCCATGATCCAGAAATGTCGCCTTGGAATCCTGTCCTTGTTATCATGCCGGTCATTCTTTTGGAGAATGAGATCTGGCAGCAAGATATGCGAAAATTTTTTAAGGGTGATGGTGAGATTTTTTATCCCTGGCTTCCCCTTTATAAAGGTGGTATAAATACCGTTAGGGTTCAGCAGGCTGAAGGTGTTATGAAAGGCCAGCTTGATTATAAAAAAATCAGGGCAAACAGACTTATTTTTACAAACTACGAGACCCTAGTTAATTACCAGTTTTCATTAGCAAACATTAAATCTTCTTGGTCAGTCATTATTACAGATGAGGCGCAGGCTCATAAAACGCCAAAGTCCAAGCGCTCCTTTGCCCTTAAAAGTCTCTCTTCAAAGTTTAAAATCGCATGTACTGGTACTCCAGTAGAAACAAGAATGCTCGATGTATGGAATATCATCGATTATCTCCAGCCTGGAACTCTCGGAAGCTCTCAAGAGTTTTCTATAACCTATGAACAACCTATCGCGAACAATCCGGAGAATACAATAAGTATACTTGATGCGCTCAAAGAGAAGCTAAAGTATAGTCCGTCAGATCAGTTGGATACCTATTCTCCGCCACCATACATCTTACGCAGGGAAAAGTCACAGGAACTCATCGGTCTTCCTAAAAAGCATATTCATAAAAAAGAGTGCTTTCTCGCTCCTAAACAGCGAAGCCGACATATCGAGTGTATAGACTCCGTTCGAGGTAACAATAAAAAAGGTGCCCATTTCGCAGTTATTCATGATTTGATGCATTTATACCAGCATCCTGCTATCCATCCTTATATCCCCTATGAAGCCGGAGAAATCAAAAGGATGACTGATGATTGCCCCAAGCTGGCGGTCCTTCTCGATATATTAAAGGAGGTAAAACACTCAGGAGAAAAGGCGCTTATCTTCACACGGACACTTGATATGCAGCAGTTACTTGCTGTTGCTATAAGAGAGGAGTTCCGACAGCGAGTTGATATTGTGAACGGTGCAGCCCAAAAAGGCTCTGAAACTCAGACCTCCTCCGCCACAAGGAAATCCATGATTGAAAGGTTTCGGTCAGATCCTACTATCAACTTTATTATCCTCTCACCAGACGTTGCAGGTGTTGGCCTCACCTTAGTAGAAGCAAATCACGTGATTCATTATGGCCGGTGGTGGAATCCAGCTAAAGAGTCGCAAGCTACAGATCGAGTCTACCGGCTTGGACAAACAAAGGATGTTCATGTTTATTATCTCATAGCAAAGGATCCTGAAGGTGAATTTCAGACTTTTGATGAAAAACTTGATGCATTGATAGACCGGCGACTGAAAATGGCCAATGATTTTCTTATGCCGTTGCCTGAAGAATGCATGAATGAAGCTGAGTTCTGCAAAGATATCTTTGAAAATGACCCCTCTTTAAGTGAATCAATTTCAGCTGTTGATGTAAATTTGCTGACTTGGGAGCGTTTCGAATCACTTATTGGAATTCTAGAAGAAAAGACCGGCAACCGCTCTGTTGTGACCCCAAGGTCTGGCGATTTGGGGATAGATGTCGTCTCTATTAATGGTAACACTGTCCGGTTGATTCAGTGTAAACATACTTGCGCCGGCAGAGAAATCGACACTGACGTCATTGATGAAACCATCAATGCCTTCGACAACTATCGAGCAGGGTACTTCACTGATAAAGAATACAATATTCGGCGGGTTATAGCGACCAATGCGAGCATTCCTCCGAAAGTTGAGAAACAGTGTAGGCTTCGAAATATTGATTTTATGAATACGGAGGCTATTGCTAGCCTGTTAGAGAGGCACAATATTACCATGACTGATATTGACCTTAAAGACCGGATGCGCCTTAACACTATGTCCGATCTATCCTCGTTTATTGCGAACGGATGAGGGATTTTCGTAATTGAGTCCGTCTTTTTGAGCAAACTTATTTCCGTCAATTGCAGTTCGGCAATGCAATTAAACTTTGATTCCCATCGCGAACTTGCAATCTCAGTGGGACTTACCCCTTTGCAATACTTGGCCGCATAAAAAATATGCGGAAGGGCCCATGGAAAGAACTCGCAAATCAGCTTGGTGCAGTTCGATGAAAGAAATTACCAATCCATCACGTGCCGATAAGTAAAAGGCACCTCCTGAAACTCCAAACTGAACTTTATTATGGTGATTCGGAAGTCTAAATCAAAAAACGCATTAGATCCTGAACATAGTTTTGGCTTACCATTATCACAAACCTACTACGAAGCTGCGTGTGCACTTCTTGAACAAATTGAGACGAAGATCTCAAAACCTGTGACCGACAAACGGTACAAAGATTTACTGAGAGTATCGGCTCAATCCGCTCTCTTACCAGCACTATTTTTGGTACGCCATACGATTGAATTGATGCTCAAAGAGGTGCTTTGTCTCAAGGATATTGCGCAGAAGGGCAAAAAGGCTAAAATACGTATGGAGCACAATCTCCTGAATCTTTGGGACGAGCTGCGTAAAGCGGCATGTGACGATTTTGCAGAAGAGTTTAAGGAGAACATCGTTACCCTTTCAACAATCCTCGAATGCATTGAGCAGCCTATAAATGAACTCCATTCTGTAGACGAGCCAGGGACGAACTTTCGTTATCCTGAAGCACTTGAAGCAAATAGATTATTTCCAATAAACATTAGCGAAGTACGGAGCCAACTGGACGTGATCATTGAGTTATTAGGAGAGTTAGAGAAAGCATACATGGCGACGATCGACTATAACGATCAAAAAGATTGAATTCAATCAGTATTATGCGATTTTTTAGTGAGCCCATGTTTGCAGAGTATGATAAGCCTGCGGGATGAAGAGATCTTCTGGATGTCACCTAACATTTAAGAAAGTTATCAGCAGAAGAGTATTGGAGTGTCATCGAACCTTTTACAAGGATTGAGCTGTTTGCTCAGAAAGGTCTGGCAGACTCTTATATCGATGACAACAAAGGGCGATGTCCTTAACGATGAATCCATCATGAAGCTGATGTATCTAGCTATGCAGAACATCGCCAAGAAATGGGCCATGTCGATTCGAGACTGAGGCTCAGTTATGAAAATGGCGGTTTACACAGTTTTCAGAACCTTACTCCGAAATCTACAGTCAATGAGCGACGCTACCTAGCATAAATTGAAATTGGCCTCAGATCAAATGAAAGTACTCAACACCTAAGCTCTCCTTAATGACATTTCGCCTCCGGACCTTCGTCGGACTTCTTCTAATCAACAGCCTGTTAGCAGTTCTGGGAACGGCATTTTTTATAGAGCCTGGACGCATTGAGGTGACTCACCACGATATGAGTAATCACCGTGATGAGCCAGGGATAAGACTTGTTCAACTTTCTGATCTCCATCTTCAAGCCATCGGCAAACATGAAAAGTCTCTGGTGAACCAGGTGAAGGAATTGCGTCCAGATCTTGTGGTCTTAACTGGTGACATGATCGATCGCGCTGACGCGTTGCCTTTGCTGCAAGCTTTTGATGAGGATCTTGGCCCAATTCCTATGTTTGCAGTGCCCGGCAACTGGGAGCATTGGAGTAAATTGGACTTCGTGAGCCTGCGCGCCACCATTGAGGGTCAGCAGGGAAATCACCTTCTTCTCAACGGAAGGTATTCATTCACGAAGGGAAAACGCACAATTCAGCTGATAGGTCTTGATGACTTCACTGGCGGGAATCCTGACCTGAGTCTATTAGAGCGAATTGGGTATTTGCACAATCAAAGCGCAACAACTGTCCTCCTGCAACACTCGCCTGGATTCTTCGACTTATCCGAAGTTCTCAGACTCATGGGCTTAGGTCGATGTACCCTATGCCTGTCTGGACATACCCATGGAGGGCAAATTGCGATCGCAGGATGGGCACCATTTACCCCTCAAGGAAGCGGCCACTTTGTGTCGGGTTTTTACGATATATCAGGCTGCCGCCTCTATGTGTCCAGAGGGGTAGGGATGTCAATCATCTCTGCACGCTTGGGTTCACGCCCTGAAATTGCCGTTTTCGATCTCTAATGGATCGAGCCAAATCAAACTGGCCGGTTGCTCTTTTGCAGCAAGCCTGCATCCGCATCCAGCTGCTTCCCCGCTCATTACTGCGAAGCACTGCACACCAGCCCTAAAGGGCTTCGTTTGCGCTGCAGTGCTTCGCTGTTCGCATCACGGCAACAGCCCGCACTGTCATGCTGCATGGGGAGGCAAAAGAGATCATGCATCGCGCCAGTGCGAATGAAAAGCGTTCTGCGCGCTTTCAGCTTGCTCCTCCGCAAAGCGCAATACAACAAAGCGCGCATTGCTCCGGAAGGGGGGCAACAATGCATTTGCAGCAGTCCAATCTTGCATCAATGGTCTCAGTTGAAAACATAAGTAACACTTATGAATTGGTAGATTTTAGGATGATCGCACCGGTTTTCCGTTCCGGTTCAATACCTTTAAGTATCATTTCACAAGCATGCGAGGAAATTCAAAAAATGTTGGGTTACGCAGCCCTGCGTTTCACTCAAGGTGGCATCGATAGGAAACGAGTTCCAAAAGAAGTATATGAAGGTCTAGATCTCCGATTAGCTGGAATTCTTCCAGGCTCATCGAGATTATTGATTGCAGCAGCAGCTCATCGTGGCTTATTTGACGATGGGATTGCAAAACATTCCATTCAAAGGATTTTTAGTGTTTTGGAATCTGAAGGGCATGGGGAAGATTTTTTGGAAGCAGTTATGGACCTCGGACCATCAAGTGCTCGAAAGCTCAGGGATTTCTTACGAATTATTCGATCTCATTCAGCGGAACTTGAGTTAACATGGTCGTATGTTGGTCAACAAGTACATCATTGGAAGGGTAATCACGTCGTTATATGCAAGGTCACCCAAGCACTGGAGAACGATCAACTTAAAAATCAAAGTACTCTTTTAGTTCGGGGTGTTATCGAAATGCTTAGTAAGCGGGAGCGTATACATTTGCGTTCCGACACAGGTGAGCTATTACGAATTCTATTTTCGAAAAAACTGTTTGGTCCCGTGACTGAACTGCATCTGGATCAATCTGTCTCTCTGAGATGTCAGGTAACCGAAACTGAAAATACTATCACAAAGGAATCCTCAACATATTATGAGCTTATCGATGTAGTAGGCTGATGATTGTTCTCCGAGTTATCTATTAGGTTAAAACATATTATGAGCTTCATTTATTGAAGCATGCACCTCACCCAATCACTACAACCTCATCCATCTCCAGCTCATCGACAGGCGGCACCTCACGGCGACCCCACCGCTCAGGCCACCTCCGCTCAAGCAACCACGCAGCAGCATACCAGCTCGTTAACGCAGCCTTCTCATGCTCACCCCGCTTCATCCAGTTCGCCAGTGTCTTACGGTCAATTCCCGCAATCCTGCACGCCACCTCCCGGTAATTACCCTCTTCCAGGATCTTCGAGATAAGCGCAATGATCTCCTTCGATATTTTCCCGGCCGGCATAGCATCTCCCTTTTTTTATATGTGGAAATGGGGAAATAGAACACAGCAACACATCAATCTATCCCCCCGGATTTCCTTGCATCCGTTTCAACTTTCGTCACATTCCGTTCGATTCAGCAACAAGTCTCGTCTCGATAAATGTATGTATAATAATCGATTATTTGCCTTACTCTCTTCCGTTTGCTCGTAATTCCGTTTCTTGAACACGCCTCATGTTTCAATACCTATCACTCTCAATCCTCTCTTACTCAAGTACCCGCAGAATCTTCCGAAGCTCATCCTCCTGCAAGGGAGCAGGGGAGCCATAGTTCAGCTCCCGAATCCTCAGTTCCGGATCCGCAACCCCATCGCTCTTCATCCAGCAGGCAAGCCGAAAGAGTGCGCTATTCCGGTTTCCCGGCACAAACTCCCGCTGAAAAAACGTCGCATAACTTCTCTGCACCGAGCTCAAGCAGTCAGGTCGACGCACTCTTCCCGACCACTCACTCGCTTTTGCCGATTTCCTCTCGAGCGCCAAACGGTAAAAGCTCTCCCAATCAAATAACCGACTCCCCCCTGTCACAAAGATCTCCGCTCTCGTGTGCCCGTAATACATACGGTCAATATTCTTGCATGCCTGGTCCGCCTGCGGAAACCGGGCCATTACTTCCGCCATCATCACCTTAAACTCACCCCTTTCCAGCATGATGGGTTTATCCGTCGGCAGAATCACCCTGAACCGCTCAGCAACCACTCCATGCTTCTCCTTCAGATGGTTTCGCGTTGTCGCCACGAGCGCGATATACTCCTCAAAATCAACCATCGCCTCCCCAATGGTATACCGAGCATCAAAATCCAGAATCACCAGCTCCTGCCCCTGCATCGCGTGCTCCCCGTCCCGATACCCGTCACGGAACGCCGTAGCCGAATAGTTTCCCTCAAACCTCACAACACCCTCAATCCGGTCAAACGGTATTCGCACAGCCAGATACCCCTTCGCCGGGTGCCGGCTGAACGAGATCATCACTGTTCCATTCATTGCTTCCTCCATTGTCCCAGCCGCATAAGGCTCATGGTTCATATGTTCTCCTGTATTACGGTCACTAACCTCTTGAACCCCTTTACCCGCATGGATAAAGGCGCAAGGGGTTCAAGGTGTTAGAGGGTTACTTACGCAATTCGAGGTAGATAAACTTCGCACTTTGACCCGTCGGCTGCTTCTCCTCCACCAGGGTCAGTGTTCCGGACTCCATCCCCGTCGCCAAGACCTCATCAAACTCCTTTGCCGGCCATCCCGTTCTCTGCAGCAGCTCCCTCCGGTTCATTTTGCCATCCTGTTTTTTCAGCATCTCGACAATCCGCTTCATCCGCTGCTCATAGGGCGTAAACTTGAACTGATGCCGCAACAGGTACCCAGTCGTATGCCAAAAATATGTAATCAGCCGAACGGCACCTTTCATCACGTCGCCGGAGATAAAGAGCCCGTTTCTTCTATCAAGCACCATGTTCTGACCGGCAACTTCAACAACCGCGTAAATCATCGCCACCTTGAACTTCATCATATCCAGCCGCCCATGATAGCCCAGGAGTACCCCCGAAAACTCAGCATCACCCTTTTTAATCACGGCTATCTCCTCAAGCTCCCTCTGGTAGGACTCCTGATAGACAACCCTCGCTTCACCAGAGAGCCTCACCTTCACCTCGTCCCGCTCAATAGTCGCCGCAACCCGGTAAATCTTCACCAGGCTCGCCACAATCAGCGCCTCCATTCCATCATCCGGAGCGCTGTTTTCAATCAGCGACCGCAGCTTTCCCCGCTGCTCAGAAACATAGCAGTAAAAGATCCGCTGCAGGAACCCGCTATGCTTGTCATTCTCCGTAATCCGCTGCAAAAACTGCGTCAAGGTAGAGGCCCCGAATATCGAAAGGCATGGATTCAGAATCCGCGACTGCTCATTCTTCAACTGCCGGGTATGGCAGTTGCCATCATAAACATCAAGAATAAACGATTCCATTCCCTTATTGTAGTCCTTCCGCAGATTATCCATGAACCCCGCAAACTCACTGAAACTCGCAATCCCCGAATTAACAACCACTTTCTTCTCCATCTCCTCAACCAGCACTCTGTTCGCCCCGGACCCCTCATACCTGGTCAGCAATCGCGGCTCCCTCATGCACTCGATCAACCCCTCATGGCTCCCCGAATCAGGCATCCTCAGGTTTACCATCTCCTCCTTCAACGCCTCCTGCGTCATTTCCAGATACCTGGTGCAAAACGACACCGCCGTTGTTTTTCTTCCCACCGTCGACCCTGCCAGGCACAACCCGTACAAGTTCGGCTTCACCATCTGACTGCCAACCTGCATCGCAACCCTGTTGCCGATAACAGCACCCACCGTCATCAGCATGCTCGAAAACAGAAACTCCTTCGGAGCATCAGTCATCGTCTGCAGATACTCCAGCACAGGAGTAAAAAAATCATCAGGAACCGCTCTCACAGGGAACTGGGGGAGTTCAAAGTAACGCAACTGCTCAATCCTCCTTGCCTCCTGCAACCGGGTAGCAAGGGGCATTGCAGCCCCGACATCACTGCCTTCACTCATCGTTACACCGCTCATAATCCATCTCCCCGCCCGATAGTGCGCAAAAGCTTCCCATCCGGCCCAACCGCCAGAGAACCCCTCTTTATATTCGGAAAATCATGCAGCGAAGCAAACGCATCAACCATGCACCGCTGCACCGCCAGCAGGTAAGCTTCAACGTCGAAATGTTTGATAAGTCCGCCCCTTTCTGTACCTTGCTTTGGTAAATAGACAGCCAGTTTTTTCACACCCGGTATGCCGTCAATGTTTGCTCGTAACAAAGGCTGGCGGCTTTTTTTATCTCTCTTCATTTTTCAGCTCCCATCTCAAGAGAACTTCCCTCAATCCACCGCTCAACATCACGAATACGAAAAAGCAGCCGCCCGTTCACCTTCAACGCAGGCAACGAGCCGGCTTTCACCGCCCGATAGATAGAAATTCTGGAAATAGGCAAATCGTAAATCTGCCCGGCATGCTTAATCAAACTCTCAAGATTGAAAAACAGCCGGGCAGGCTTCTGAAGGGGAATAATCGTGTCCATGTTGTTGCATCGTTATAGTTAAAGAATCATTCGACAACTATAAACTGCAATGCAGAACACCTCTATGCAATAGTAAACTCTTGCCTTACCGTAATATGCGAGCCCGGATCGGGCCTAAACTGAACCGTTATCGGGCCTAAATCAGGCCTTTCTTTTTTCTGCTGGCATTGTGAAGTTTCCAAGCTCGTTGTAATGACTTTGCTTGCTCCCTTATTCCTGCGATTGTAGAGAATCGTTCACATACTTTCAGGCTCGTATCACGGGTTCTTTTTTGAATCTCATCAAGCTCATCAAAGACACAATCCGCCCACGTTGAGCCAGATTTATGTTCATGTGCAATTCGGTAGACCTCTTTCTCCTCTGCAAGATTTCTTCTCCCTTCCTGGGCGTACAGCTCTTCCAAATGTAAATAGGTTTCAGAAGACGAATCCGAGTTCATCTCCTTTCGACTTTCATGTAACGCCGGAGACCATCCAAGATGCACTCGCGCCATCTCTTCAGAATCAAGAGGACTCATCTTCATAAGCCAGTTCTCTGCAGTTTCCAGGTTGATCCATTCCGCAACCTTTTGAGTCCCTTCTTCTGGAAATTTAAAAAGGTTAGGGTTATCCTGATGCCGCTTCATCTCCTCAGCAGAAAGGAATGGCTTTAAGAGAGCTTTACTTCTCAGAATACTGTCAATCAACATCTTCAACAAAACCTTGTCACTGAAAATAATATCTCTTAATATGGCGGTGTCTTGCTCAAACATCCGCAAATCCCCGCCATACTCATCCATCAGCCTCTGTATCGTTTCAAAATTCTCACTACTGAGCGAATCACGATATTTTTTCGTGCAATTACCCAGAATAAACATCACATTACCTGCAGCTAATATTTCACTCCGTGTCGGTAAAGGAAAAGTATCCAGCTCAGTTGGCAGATAAGTGCTCATATGGAGGGGGTGATTAAACAACTTACAAGAAGATGGTTTGGCGAACTTCTTCAGTATAAAGAATACTGCTGTATTCTTTAGCGCGTTATGACTTCTTAAAGAGGGATAAAGAGGATTATTTCACCGTAGTGAATGACTTCGGCATCGGCAAAGCATCCACAACCGCAAGTTTAGCCTCCGGAATTAAATGAGAATAGATCTCCGTCATCGCAACGCTGCTATGACCCATCATCTTCGAAAGGTTATAAATCAGTACACCACCCATCAGCAAGCACCCTCTCCCTAACCTGAACCCCCATTTTCATCCCCCAATAGCGTTGTAAATTTTCAAAAAATTTACAACGCTATTAAAGAAATCTATTGATCGGCAAAGAGCACAAAAAACTCTATAAGTTATTAATTTATAGATTCTTAAAATATTATTGATTAACAATGTTAATTGTCGGAAGTTTTCCCTTTATTTTCATATTGTTATTGATGAAGGTTTTCGTGGTGATATGATTTATTTGAGGGCTCGATCAAACATTTATAGTTGTCAATTAAATTGAAAGAATTGTGTTATTTCGTTTATAATCTTTCTAATAGTACTTGCCGCGCTTCCCGTTAGAACAGCGTATCAGGGTAAGTCTTTTTTTTAAAGGCCTTACGGGTTTTCTGAATCTGTAAGGCCTTTTTTATTTTGGAATTATGCATTATCAAAAGCAGTCTATTCCTGTTCAGTATCATATCAAACAATTGAAGTCGCTACTTATTTTTTGCATCATTAGCTGTTTTATGGTTACCTTAGCATACGATGGTTCTGCAGGCAGGTGGGTAGTGCACTGTTAAAAAACCAAGTAAGTGCGGGTGTTTTTAGCCTCTTTTGCTTTGATTTTAGGCGATTTAATGTATTAATGGCGTATTAAGGCAAGAAAAGGGCCATAAAGTCGGAAATTCGGAAATTTTGAATGTATTTCAAGGTCATTTAAGATATATAAATATAATGACTTATGAGGAATATTTGCCATTTATGGTTTCGGCCAAAATATCTCTGAAATTGTTTGAAATGTTGTCAAAAGGGTCGGTTTTTGGTGAAAAATGCCCAATAAGTCATGATTTTGATGGTTTTATTACCGATTATCGGATTTTTGAATTTACAACCGGTTTTGTCATTTCAGCTCCGTCTTTCGGGGCTTTTTTGTTATATAATATTACACAGGGAGTAGGTATTGAAAGCCTCAAACTTTTATGGCAGGACTGATTAAACAATATTACGGAAACAGGAACTGATGGCTGCAATGATTCTTAAGCTTGAGGGTATCCGAAAGGAGCTTGAACTTTCAAGGGATATTCGTCAGACCATCATTCCCAATCTTTCAGTGGAAATTATGGCAGGAGAGTTTGTGGCGATTACAGGGCCATCGGGTTCCGGTAAATCCACACTCCTCTACATTATGGGCGGACTCGACAAACCTACCGCAGGTAAGGTTTGGCTGGATGGAGAGTCGATTACTGAAAAAACTGAAACGGAAATGAACCATATCCGGAATGAAAAAATAGGGTTCATCTATCAGTTTCATTTTTTATTGCCTGAGTTTAATGCTGTCGACAATGTCAGTATGCCGATGATGATCAATGGCAAGCGCACAAGAAAAGAAATCAAGGATAGAGCGAAAATGCTGCTCGATTTGGTGGAGATGCAGAACAAGTATACCAACAAACCAAGCCAGCTTTCAGGAGGTCAGCAGCAACGCGTTGCCATTGCTCGCGCTCTGGCAAATGAGCCGAAGGTCTTGCTTGGCGACGAGCCAACTGGCAACCTTGATTCGCGTTCTGCCAACAATGTTTATCAGTTGTTTGACAGGCTGAACAAAGAACTGCATCAGACCGTTATTGTTGTTACTCATGATGAGGAGTTCGCAAATCGTGCGGGGCGGAGGATCAATTTGGTTGATGGAATGATTGAGAGCGACGTTCAGTTGCGGCCGATGACCGAATATCCCGCTGAAACGCACCTTCAGAATCCGCATTAATACCTTTTACCATAGTATCCTATGTCGTTGTTACTCAATCAAATCAAAGAGACCCATCCTCATCTGTATAAAGCATTTTCATTACTTGCGGATGGAGAACGGCATCTTCTTCATATACAGGAACTCGACCGATACTGGGAACTGTTGAAGCATCCGGTTCGGCAGGTCATCTTTCCTGGTAGCAACCTTCCCAAGGAGGCAGTTATCAGTGGCTCGTATGATTTGATATATGCGGGCGGTACACTTAGTCTGCTTCATGCTGCTGTGATGGCGGGTACCTATCGTCGGAAGGTTATGATTTTTGATCGCCAGACACCGGCGAAGTCTACGAGAGACTGGAATATTTCAAGAAACGAACTGTTGAATCTTTCAGCTACCGGTTTGTTTACGGAGAGCGAAGTTGATTCGGTTATTGTCCGGCGCTACAAGACCGGCTGGGTTGAGTTTTACAAGCCTGATGGCAGCCAGAAGAGGCTTTATATTGAAAATGTGCTTGATTGTGCTGTTAATGCCGACAAACTGCTTGGCATGGCAAAAGACAAAGTACTGGCTGTTCCCGGGAGTACTGTTTTGGCAGAGACATCCTTTATATGTTGTTATCGGTTTGACGACCATATTGTTGTCAAGGTTGAGGATAGCAATGGTAAGCCATTCTATTACAAGGCGAAAGTGCTTGTCGATGTGATGGGGATACTCTCGCCTATCGCATTGGAGCTCAATGAAGGAGTTCCTCAGACTCATGTCTGCCCGACGGTTGGCACTATAGCAAGTGGTTTTGAAAATATTGATTTTGATACCGGTGAAATTCTCGCCAGTATTGGACCTGCTGATCTTGTTCCTGAAAGGGGACGGCAGCTTATCTGGGAGGGATTCCCCGCCGCAGACTCACAGTATATCACCTATCTTTTCTTTTACGACGAGGCGAATTCTCCAAACGATAAATCGTTACTCGGGCTTTTTGAGGCCTATTTCAGATTGCTTCCAGAGTATAAAAAGCTTGGTAATGAATTTGTAGTCCATCGACCTGTATACGGTATTATTCCGGCTTATTTTCATAACGGATTTAACCGTACACGAGAAATTGCCGATGACCGGATTATTCTTTTCGGTGATGCTGCTTCACTTGGTTCTCCTCTTACCTTTTGCGGTTTTGGTTCCATGGTTCGCAACCTGCCGCATCTTACAGCCGATCTTGATCGTGCTATAGACGAAAACAACCTTTCAAAAAAGCATCTGGAAAGAATCAGTGCTTACGAACCCAATGTTGCTTCGATGGCGAATCTCATGAAGTATATGTGCTTTAACTCCGCTACCGATGAGCCGAACTTTGTCAATGATCTGATGAACGAGGTCATGATTGTCCTCGATGAACTGCCCGTGCGATACCGTCAAGCTATGTTCCGTGATGAGATGAAAATTGAGGATTTGATGATGGTGATGCTTCGGCTTGCTTGGCGCTACCCGAAAGTACTGACCGTGACATGGGAGAAGCTCGGAGTTCAGGGTTCCTTCGGCTTTTTGAAAAATCTTGCCGGTTGGGCATTTTCACCTGTCAGATAACTTTTTTTTGATCCATGACCGATATCATACGCCCCACAGATGCGATAGCTGAACTTCGCAAAGAGATTGAACGGCATAACCATCTCTATTATCTTGAGGCAAAACCTGAAATTTCCGATTACGATTTTGACAAGCTTCTCGAAAAGCTCATAGCGCTTGAACGGCAGTACCCCGACCTTATTACCCCTGATAGCCCATCGCAACGGGTAGGTGGAACCATTACAAGGGTATTTCCTTCAGTACAGCATCGTGAACCAATGTTGAGCCTTTCGAATACCTACTCTCGTGGTGAACTGGAGGAGTTTTACAATCGAGTGAGAAAGCTGCTGATCCTTGAGGGCGTTCATGAGCAGGAGATGGTTGCTGAGCTCAAGTTTGATGGAGTTGCCGTCAGCCTGCTTTACCGTAAAGGTCTTCTGGTTCGTGGTGCAACACGGGGTGATGGCCTGCAGGGTGATGATATAACCGCAAATATTAAAACCATCCCGACTATTCCCCTGCGGTTACCTGATTTCGGGAGCCTTTTTGCTGAAAGTGAAGAGAACGAAATTGAAATTCGCGGTGAAGTATTTATGCGTAAAGAGGATTTTGAACAGCTTAATGATAGCCGTCCAGAAGAAGACCGGTTTGCGAACCCTCGTAATGCCACGGCAGGGACTCTCAAGTTGCAGGATTCTGCTGAGGTTGCCCGACGCAAAATGTGCTTTGTTGCCTACTACCTGAAAGACTCTGGAGCGGAAGCGCCTACGCAATTACAGAGGCTCAGGCAGCTCGAAAAGCTCGGGTTTTATACAGGAGGTCATTACCGTTTGTGCCGGGAACTTGATGACATCAGCAAGTTTATCGAAGAGTGGAATGAAAAACGCTGGAAGCTTCCCTACGAAACCGATGGAGTGGTACTGAAGCTTAATAATGTTCGTCTGTGGGAAAAACTTGGAGCCACGGCTAAAAGCCCTCGCTGGGCAATTGCCTATAAATATCCTGCGCAGCAGGCTAAAACGGTGCTTCATGCAGTTGTTTTCCAGGTTGGTCGGCTTGGGTCCATTACTCCGGTTGCAGAGCTTGAACCGGTGTTTCTTGCCGGATCGACTGTTTCTCGTTCAACCCTCCATAATTTTGATGAGATTGAACGTCTTGGTGTGATGCTTCACGATCGTGTGATTATTGAAAAGTCAGGCGAAGTGATTCCAAAGGTGCTCAGCGTTGTGCTTGATGAGCGTCCTTCAAACGCTGAAGCGGTGCAGGTTCCTGCAGTTTGTCCCGAGTGCGGTACCCCTCTTGAAAGGCCAGAAAATGAGGTGAGTTACTATTGTCCCAATGAAGATAATTGCCCGGCCCAGATCCGGGGAAGAATGCTGCACTTCGCTTCGCGGGATGCTATGGATATCAAGACTCTTGGTAAAGCACTGGTTGATCAGCTTGTCGACATCGGGCTTGTGAAGGATGTGGGGGATCTCTATTTTCTTCAGGAACCGCAACTTGAAAGACTTGAACGGATGGGCCGTAAATCGGCGCAGAATCTTGTGCGTGCTCTTGAGGAGAGTCGTGAAAAAAGTTACGAGCGGTTGCTTTATGCTCTCGGAATCCGTCACGTTGGTCGTGCGACGGCCCGTGAATTGGCAAGTGCATATCCATCATTTGATGCACTGAGTCAGGCAAGCGAGGAAGAGCTGGCAACGGTGCCTGATATCGGGCCGGTGGTGGCGCGGAGTATTTGCGACTTTTTTTCTAAATCCTCAGCTCCGGCTTTTATTGAAAAGCTTAAAAAAGCTGGTTTGCCATTGAGCGCTTCGGAACCGAAAGAACAGGTTAACAGTAATTTTGAGGGACTGAGTGTTTTGTTTACCGGAGGCCTTGATCGCTATGACCGTCCTACAGCTTCTGAACTGGTGCTTCAGCGGGGTGGCAGGGTGGTAAGCTCTGTCAGTAAAAAAACTGGCCTTGTTGTAGCTGGACATGAGCCGGGCAGCAAGCTCGACAAAGCGATTAAGCTCGGTGTCAGGGTGGTGTCAGAAGATGAGTTTGAAGCTATGCTTTAAAGTGGAAGGAAAGAGTTAAACACTATTATTAATAAAGTACATGGATCTTCACTACAGGGTAGCAATATTTGGGTCAGCAAGGATTAAGGAAGGCGATAAGGATTATAAGGATGTTTTTGAAATAGCCAGAGGGCTGGCTGAATCTGGGTTTGATATTGTGACCGGTGGTGGTCCAGGATTAATGCAGGCAGCAAATGCCGGAACCAAAAGTGCTCACTCTGCAAGCCGCTCTATAGGCCTTAACATACGATTGCCCAGAGAGCAGGAGCCTAATGCCTTTCTCGATATCAAGCAGGAGTTCAATATTTTCAGCAGCAGGCTTGATACCTTTATGGCTCTGTCTGATGCGGTAGTTGTTGCTCCGGGAGGTATAGGAACACTACTCGAGCTCTTTTACGCCTGGCAGCTTGTGCAGGTGGAGCGTATATGCGAAACACCGATCATTCTGTATGGTGAAATCTGGACTGATTTGCTTCAATGGTTGGAGAATGAGGTGATGGAAAGAGAGCTTTTCAGCAAAAGCGATATGCACATGATGTTCCATGTGACTGACCCGCTTAAGGTTGTGGAGCTTATCAAAAAAATTCATTTGGACCGGTTGAAACAAGAGCATGCGTGCCATAATTTCACAAAGTATCGGAATGAAATGAAATTAGACAATCTGAAAGCAATTAAATCCGTTGTCGAAAGTGAAAAATAAACAGCAGCGTGTGATGATTGCCACTCGTCTGATATTGGGTGTTATTTTGATGTTTATAAGCTGGCAGGCTACGATCCGAAATGGCATATCGGTTCCCGTTGCAAACAGTGATAAGGTTCTTCATTTTCTTGCCTTTTATATGCTCTCTTTCTTTGTGGATTTTGCTTTTCCATTGCGTCGATTTGGAGCAATCAAAATTATCACCTTGATAGGGTATGGGCTTTTAATCGAAGTGGTCCAATCTTTTCTGCCTTACCGTTCTGCTGATATGGCGGATTTGTTGACTGATATTGTTGGTATTGCTGCTTATGCTGCTACAATCCCTCTTCTTCGACGATTCTCTTTTTATCAGCAATACCGTCAGATGTAATGATACTGACGGTATGCTTTGGTGCGGGAAAACAGGGCTTTAAAGTCCGGTTTATTTGGAGGCGATATAAAGAATCGAGGTTTCAAAAGTCATCGGGATAAACTCAGCCGTCTTGAATCCGTTTTTTTTCAGAATCGAGGTAAACGCCTGGGTCTGCGGGAACTGTTCAACCGAGTGGGGCAGGTAGTCATAAGCAAAAGTGGATTTGCTGAACAATCCTGCGATTTTAGGAAGTACCTTTTTAAAGTAAATCAGGTAAAGTTTTTTCATCGCTTCATTGCGTGGAATCATAGGTTCGATAATGAGAGCATGCCCGCCTGGTTTCAGAACACGGTAGAACTCTCGCATTCCTTTTCCAAGGTCTTCAAAATTCCGCACACCAAACCCTGCGCTGACAACATCAAAACTGGCATCCTTAAAAGGCAGTTTTTCTGCATATCCTTCTATAAAGGTTATATGCGGGTACTTCTTTTTTGCAATGGCAAGCATTTCAGGTGATAGATCAAGAGCTGTAACCTTTGCCCCTGGAATTTTTGTCATTGCGTCGGCCAAATCGCCAGTACCGGTAGCGACATCAAGAATCCTTGGCGCGGGATTTTTTGTAAGGAGTTTTTTTGCCTTGTTTGTAGCTTTGGCCCGCCAGTAATTATCTATGCCAAGACTCAGCAGATGATTTAAAAAATCATAAGTCGGAGCAACCTCGTCAAACATTCGTTGAATCGAGGCTCTTGATTTAGTCTGGTTAAGGGATCTGGCGCTCTCTTTTGATGGACTATTCGCCATGTCAGCTTTTTTTGCCATATACCTCGTCCGGGTTAAACATCAACGTGTCACAGATTTCCATGGTTCCGTCATCTTTGACACTGCGATAAAAACAAGAATGATATCCTACATGACAGGCACCACCGATCTGCGAAACTTTTAAAATCAGAGTGTCGCCATCACAGTCGATCAGAATGTCGTGAACGGTCTGCATATTGCCGGATGATTCACCTTTAAGCCAGAGTTCTTTGCGACTGCGGCTCCAGTAGCATGCTTTCTTTTTTTCTAAGGTCATCTCAAGGCTCACCCGATTCATCCATGCCATCATCAGGACTTTTCCTGTTTCATGGTCCTGAACAATTGCTGGTACAAGTCCTTTGTCATCAAACTTAACTGATTCAAGAAAGGTTTTCTGTAAATCTTGATTATCGCCCATTGATGGTGTAGATTAAGTGTTTTTTATGCAATACTGCATATGTGGGATCTTAGGGAAAGAAAAATGTTTTTAAAGATTGATAAAATTATGGAAAAAGCAAGGTCAGAATGGATAAAAAGTTCAAAACATGTAACTTCCCAAAGCTGAATTTATAATAACAGTACCCATGAAGTCCCTACAAAAATTTCTTCCAAAATATTCTATCGCTCTTGCAGTTGTTTTTGTCGCGACTGTGGTTTTTCTGATCACAAAAGGTAATACTGTCGATATTGAAGCCTCTGAGGTTACTTATGCAGAACTTGTCCAGGCTATTTATGCCACAGGTTTTGTTGAGGCTGATGCTGTTGCCAATCTCAGTGCTGAATATTCAGGCACAGTCAGTTATGTGGGTGCGCTTGAAGGCCAGACAGTCAGTGCCGGACAGAAAATTCTTGAATTCAGCAGCCCGAACCCTCAGTTCGCAGTTCGCGAAGCAAAGGCAGCCTTTGCCGAACAGCAGGCATTGATGAAAGATAATGTTCTTCAAAGTGTAAGAAAGAAAAATCTCTTTAGAGAAGGCGCGATATCCCGCCAGGAAGTTGATGATGCCGAAAAAAATCGCGTCCAGTCAGAAGAGTTGCTCCAGCAGAAAGCATTTTTGTTAAAGATGCGTGAAGATGATCTCAAAAAATTAACGGTCAGAGCTCCTTTTGCTGGTACGTTGACCTTGCAGAATGTCAAGGAAGGTGATTTTGTCATGGTTAATACTCTTGTTGCAAGAGTTGTTGATACTTCCAGTTATCTGGTCAATGTGGAAGTTGACGAACTTGATGTTCCTCGGATCCGCAATGGTCAAGCCGCCACGGTTGCTTTTGATGCTTATCCTGATAAACGGCTTTCTGCAGTTGTATCGCGTATAGTGCCCCAGACGGACAAGGTAACGAAGACATCCAAGATTTATTTGACCATTTCCAAGCCGGTGGGAAATATTCAGTCAGGAATGACCGCTACAGCAAACATTATATACAATACAAAGCAGCATGCTCTTCTTGTCAGAAAAAGTTCTGTGTTTGAGGAAAACCATCAGAGCTATGTATGGAAAATTGAAAATGGGCGATTGAAAAAACAGCTGATTCGGCAGGGTGCCAGCGATATGACTTTTATTGAAGTATTGCAGGGACTTAAAAATGGTGATAAAATTGCACTTGTGCCTGATAAGAGCTTACATGAAGGTCTGGATGTCAAAATCGTCGCTGCTCGAAAGTTTTAAGATTAACAATATGGCAGCAGATGGCACCAAAATACAAGATAGCGGTTATTCTGGCAGCACACGGCGAGGCTGAAACTACCCGTTTCATGGAAAACTATCGGGTGACGCGCCAGACGCTTGCCCATGCCTCGAAGGTAATGCCAATTTCGAACTCTTTGCAAAAGGCTATATCTGTTACCTCATCGCTCAAAAAGCTCATTCGTTCCCGTACGAACGCACAGTCTTCACCGCATAATCGGATTACGCGTGATCAGGTTGTAGCTTTACAACAGCATCTTGATGCTTCGCCATCGTCAGAACGCTTCGATTTTGAGGTATATTCCGCCTTTTCAGCTTCTCCTCCTTATGTTGAAAACATAATTGAACAGACGCGTTTCTACGATGGACAGGTGATTGTTTCAATGTCGCCGGTGGACAACACTCTTTCCTGCGGGCAGCTCTGCTCTTATCTTGCAGCCTCTCGAAGTCCGGAGGAACTTGTCAAGGTAAAGGTTCTCAGCAGGTTTTGGAGTGATGAGAAACTCTACTCCATGTACTGTGATTATTTATTCAAGGAAGCCCCTGAACATTACCGGGCACGAGCGGCTGTAAAGGAGGAAAAGAGAGTTCTCCTGCTTCTGTTTCACGGAACGCTGGTCAAAGATGCAAAAGGGAATCTTCCTCTTTTCCGTACCGGTCGGGAGGAAACTATGAGGTTTGCTGAGCGCCTGCAGAAAATCATTATGGATGATCCAAGGAATTCTTATGGCAGGATCATGACGGTATATCTCAACCATAATGTTGGTGGAGAATGGACTAAGCCATCATTTGAAGAGATCTCTGCGATGCTTAAAAGAGAGGGTTCTGTTGTAGTCGATCTTTTTGGTTGCGGCTATTTTGCCGATGGCAATGAAACCATTCATCGGGCAAACGAGCTTTTAAGTTCTTCAGCGGTCAAAGAAGCAGCATCCATTCCTTGTGTTAACAGCAATCTGGCTTTTACGGACTATCTGGCATCGAAAGTTAATGATGCAGCAAGGCAGATCATAAGTTGGAGATGAGGGCCCTGAATAACGATACCTCAAGAATTTTCTATTCCCTGCAGGGATAATTGAATGGTTAATGCTGTACTGATGTTTACTTTCCCAGTAAGATCATGAGAAAAGCTGAAAAATAAGAGGGATTGAGAATATGGGCCGTGCGGCTGTTTTTATTGATGGGGCAAACCTGTTTTTTACCCAGCGTCATCTTGGGTGGCAGATTGATTTTTCCCGTCTGATGGCATTTTTTATGTCTGCATATGCCTCGGTACAGGCCAATTATTATGTTCCGGCATCCGAGCCGGTTTCTGAAGAAAATGCTGCTTTCACCAGAGTGTTGACTGCACACGGGTATAGGATTACCTCAAAACCGGTTAAGAAAATTGTCAATAAGGAGACTGGAGTGATTGTCATGAAAGGCAATCTTGATGTTGAACTTGTTGTTGATGCGTTAATCGGTGTAGACCATTATGATACCTTTATCCTGTTCAGTGGCGACAGTGATTTTCTTCCTTTGCTGAGAGCATTAAAAGAAAAGGGGAAGGAAGTGATTGTCTATTCAACCCAGGGGTTGAGTGCCAGAGAGCTGCTTGCCGAACCGGGTATTGTGTATCGCGATATTTCAGTGCTGAAAGATCGAATTGAACAAGTCAGGTCTGGGGATACCGCGCGGATTGAGGGCACATTTTCTGGTAGTGACCAGGAGTATGTTGTTCGTCTTCCGGATATTGGCGAAGTGTTTACAGGGAGAGTTTTAAAAGTACAGCCGTACGGTATTTTTTTGAGTAATCCTTATCATGTGAAATGTCTCCTTCCTCTTAGTTTTTTGGGGATAAGCAAGTATATCAATGATTTAACCGCTCTTGTACGAATGAGCGATATTTTTGAGGTATCGGTTTTCCATGTAAATGCGGCTCGTGAAATTGCGGAGATTACCGTCAAGCTTGTCGATAAAAATATGGTCGAAGAGCTGACCTCAAGGATCGAAGGATAGATGAATAGCGTTTTAGTCGTTCAACAAAACGGAGAAAATTTCATGGATATTTTCAATAATGCAGTCCAGACAATTACGAATCAGCTCTCAGGGTTATGGCCGCATCCAACGGAAGCGCCGCAGTTAGTGAACGGAAAGCTGAGGCCTTGCCCTGGAACACCTAACTGCGTGTGCAGTGAAAGTACAAATCCTCTTCTAAAAATTGATCCACTTCCCTTTAGCGGTTCCCCTGAACAGGCCTGGACAGCGCTGAAGCGTGTTATTAAAGAACAGGGCGGTACGGTGCATGTTGAAGAGAAGGAGTACCTTAGGTCAACCTTTATAATTCCTGTTTTTGGCTTTATTGATGACGTTGAGTTTCGGCTCAGTGCGACAGACCGGGTTATCCATGTCAGATCAGCTTCAAGGCTTGGCTTTTCGGATCTCGGTGTCAATCGTGGGCGGGTTGAGCAATTGAGAACGGCATTTCAGAAAGCAACTTGAAATTATTGGAGCCTTAGCGGAAGTTCAAGGTTGTTGGCTTCAAGAAGTTCCTTATTGCTGAGAATCTCCTTAGCTGATCCGTCTGCTGAAATGTGGCCTTTTTTCATGATGCATACTCTCTGACAGGTATCCCATATAAAATCGAGATCGTGCGATACGGTGATTTTTGTGGCAGCAAGCGAATTGATAAGGTTAATAAGCTTTCGGCGGTTTTTGGGGTCCAGATCGGAGGTTGGTTCATCCATGACAATCACTTCAGGTTTCATGACCAGTATCGTGGCAAAGGCTGCAAACCTTTTTTCTCCTTGTGAAAGGTGAGATGGTGGTTTATCGCGCAACTCCCAAAGATTTAATTCGCGAAGGGTCTTTTCGACAAGATTATGGATAGAGGATGGGGTCATGTCGAGGTTTTCCAGTCCAAAAGCAATATCGTCATAGAGTCTTGCAGTAAAAAGTTGGTCGTCTGGATTTTGGAATACCAGTCCAACCATTTTATGGATCTGGTCAAGACTTTTTTTCTTGATCATTATACCGCCAATCGAAATGCTTCCTTCCTGAGGCAGGTAGTATCCATTCAAATGATTAACCAGTGTCGATTTCCCTGCACCGTTGGCCCCTACAATACCAATTGAGCTTCCTCTGGGTAGAGCAAGGGTGATATTATCTATAGCTTTGGTTTTGTCGGGGTACGCAAAGCTGAGCCTTTCTATTGTAATCAATTTTGGAAGAGTTAAAATATCAGGCGGAGCGTCAGGAAAACAAGAGACCACAGTCCGATAGTTGTCCATTCTCTGGATGTAAATTTTTTAAAAGACTGGAAGGATATCCTGCCCTGAAACCCTCGTGCACTCATGCTTCTGTAGATTTTTTCAGCACGGTTGGACGTTCTCAAAAGGAGAGATCCGATAAGTGATGCGGTGAGGAAAAGCCCCTTTCCTTTACTGCCGAATGAACGCATATCCCGAGCTTTTTGAATCGCAGCAGCTTCCTCACCCAGTACCGCACTATAGCGGTAGAGCAGCATGAGCTGCGTTACCAATACTTCCGGCACATGGAATGCTTCGAGAGCGCGGCAGATCCTGTAAAAAGGTATGCTGAGGGTAACCGACATCATTCCTGCAATCGAAATC
Organism: Chlorobiales bacterium; assembly: GCA_026390855.1. Lineage (GTDB taxonomy): Bacteria > Bacteroidota > Chlorobiia > Chlorobiales > Chlorobiaceae > Chlorobium. Next base: position 28,800 of record JAPLFE010000133.1, read on the forward strand.
ATGGTTTTTGCAACAATAACCATCCCTGAAAGCATTCCGCCAGTGATGGTTAATCCGAAAAACTGCAGAAAGGGAGTCCGATCAAGAAAGAGGTTTCCTGCGGCCATAAACAGTACAAAAGGGGAGAGATACAGCAGGCGGTTCAAAATTATTGGGGTTGGAATTTTTGCTGCACCCATGAGA
>JAPLFE010000042.1 GCA_026390855.1 Chlorobiales bacterium
ATGCACGGGCACTCAAGGTCGAACAGGAAGTACTTGCCGACCTCGATGAAGTGGAAGAGGATGGCGGAAAAGAAGAAATCAGCGAATAATCAGAGTTTATAATCAATAAGAGTGAAATTTCAATGAGCCAGATTTCAGCAAAAGATGTTAAAAGTCTTCGTGATATAACAGGTGTAGGTATGATGGACTGCAAAAAAGCCCTTGATGAATCAGGTGGCGACATGCAGAAAGCTATAGAGTATCTTCGCAAAAAAGGTGCAGCTCTTGCTGCAAAGCGTGCGGACAAGGAAGCCAGAGAAGGTATGGTCGGTATTAAAATAACTCCGGACCATAAAGCTGGTGTTATTCTTGAACTTAACTGCGAGACCGATTTTGTTGCTCGTGGTGATGTGTTTACCGCATTTACCAATGCACTTGCCGATCTTGCTCTTGCAAATCGCATCAGTTCACCTGATGACCTTTTGACGCTTACACTCGGTGAAGCCTACGATGGTGAAACAGTCGATAGTACCATTAAATCTATGACTGGTAAACTGGGCGAAAAAATCAATCTCAAGCGCTTGGTTTTTTGTGATGCTCCAGATGGTCTGGTTGAAGCCTATGTTCATCCCGGCGCTCAACTTGGTGCAATCATTCACATCGCTACTGATAAACCGGAAGTTGTCAGGGAACTTGCAAAAGATCTTGCTATGCAAGTTGCAGCAGCTTCTCCGATAGTTACCGATCGTTCCTTCGTACCAGCTGACTATATTGCCAAAGAGGCAGAAATTTATAAACAGCAGGCACTTGAGCAGGGTAAGAAAGAAGAGTTTGTGGATAAAATTGTTATTGGCAGACTTGAAAAGTATTACCAGGAGGTTGTGCTTACCGAGCAATTCTTTATTAAGGACAACAACACCAAGGTTTCTGAGGTTCTCAATGAGTTCCGAAAGAAGAACCAGGCTAAGGTTGATGTGATAGGATTTGTTCGCTATCAGTTAGGAGAATAAAAAAAAGGCCTCGTTATACGAGGCCTTTTTTTTTAAATAAAATTAAGTTGTGGTGGTTTTAATAATCCATTATTTCGGGGAATAAGGATATGCTGCAGTACAAGCGCATCTTGCTGAAACTAAGCGGTGAAGCACTTGCCGGCGAAGACGGTTACGGTATAAATATTGACATGCTTGAGCGGTATGCTGAAGAAATCAGGGAAGCGGGTGAATTAGGTGCCGAAATTGCGCTGGTAATCGGCGGCGGCAATATTTTCCGTGGTGTATCAGAAGCTGCCGCTAAAATGGATCGGGTACAGGCCGACTACATGGGTATGCTGGCAACAGTGATTAACTCCATAGCTTTTCAGGATGTCCTTGAACGCAAAGGTGTTTATACCAGACTGCAGACGGCTATAAAAATGGAGCAGATGGCTGAACCCTTTATCAGGCGCAGAGCTATTCGTCATCTTGAAAAGGGGAGAGTTGTTATTTTTGGTGCCGGCACAGGTAATCCATATTTTACCACTGATACCGCAGCAGCACTGAGGGCAATTGAGATTGAAGCAGATGTTATTGTCAAAGGCACCAGGGTTAATGGTGTCTACGATTCAGATCCTGAAAAAAATCCAGATGCTCAGTTTTTTTCGAAGATTTCTTATATCGATGTCCTTCGTAAAAATCTCAGGGTTATGGATATGACTGCAATCACCCTCTGCAGGGAAAATGTTCTTCCTATTGTAGTTATGAACATGAATGAAAAAGGGAACTTTACCAGACTCTTGCGCGGTGAAAAAATTGGCTCACTTGTGCACGGAGATGCTTAAGTAAAATTTTCAAAGTCAGAACCTTCCTGAAAAAAGCCTTTCAGCACGATTTGAATGTCCTGCCATTCAAATCCCCTGTTATGCAGAAAAACCTCTAATTTCTTTTTCTTAATCTCGGTTGATCCATGCAGAGATCCAATTTTTTTTTCAGCAGCCCTGCGGCACAGTTCTGTACCATCATACTCTTTGAGGAGGTCGACGATAATTGTCTCCGAAACCCCTTTATTTCTGAGTTCCGCACGTATTTTCAGCTTTCCCGCTGGCTTTCTTCTTGAACGGCTTCTGATCAGTTCAGCACCGAACTGAGTGTCATCCAATACCCCCTGACGTTTTAGCTTCTCAATGACCTCTGCAACGCTCTCCACGTTATATCCTTTCTTCAAGAGTTTCTTCTCAAGCTCAACACAGCCGTGACTGCGCAATCCAAGCAATTTCAAAGCGAACCCCATCACACTCATTTTATGCTCCATCATCCAAACTCTGCACCATCTTTCTTATTATTTAAGCTTCCCGAAAAGGCTTCCCGAAAAGTACAACTTCGAGCATTCAAACGAAACGGATCCCGCTTCATTTTATTCTTATCACTTTTTTAGTAAACGCAGAAAGCCCCGGTTTCGCTGCCGGGGCTTTCTGGATATTTGCTTAAATGTTTGTCAGTAACCACCCTGACGACCATGACCTTGATCCTGATGTTGAGAACCTCTGTCGTTGTGTCTATTTCCATCGCGTCTCCCAGCTCCATCCCAATCGGCGCAACCGGCAAACAAAAAAATCATAGCAATAATAAGAACCGTCTTCATGATGCCTCCGTGTTGTTATTTTAAAAAATGACAATTAAAATGTGGCAACTATTACTATATAGTCTACATAATATTTGTATATATAAAAAATATATTCTATTAAGATTTACTATTCTTCTTCTTGTCTCTTCTTGTCACCATATTCTTTGCTATGACCAATGGTAGCAGCCTGCTTAGAGAAAGAGCTGACAGTATCCTGCCGAGTTGAAGCTAATGCGCATAAATAATAATACTGAATAGAGAGTGAATTGATCATAGGATAATCCGACAGGTGTCGATTGGAAATCGTCACTGACCATCACAAGAGCCTTGTTCCTGTTATAAACAATAAAATAAGCGGAGTATGCCTCCTTGGCATACCCCGCTTATGGACTGCACCTTACCGTCCGATGACTTGAACTGTTTTATTGATAGCACCAGTTACGGCTTGGACTGACGTGGCCAACTGCACATTGATCGCTGCAAGGGAGGCTCTCGGAACTTGATCGACGGAGTCATGCATCGCGAGAAGGACCGCAAGTTGCTTGATGGCGGCCTGCCATCCAGGGCCCGGATCACCGGGCTTTGGTGCATCTACCTCTTCACCGGGATAGAGGCGGTGCCAGGTTGCCGCATATACATCTGAAAAACTTATTAATGGTTTATGTTTATTCTGCGTACCGAAGAAGGCAATAGCGGCGACTGTTGAATGGGCGCTGACTTTCAGGCTTTTACCGTTGACTAAAGGTTTTGGACTTGTAATACCACTCGACATCACTGTCCAGTTAAGGAAAGGAACGCTCAGGATCTGTCCATTTGACGTGATGGTTTCAGCGGAAGTAGTAGGAACGAATCCGAGGTCGTTGGCAGCTGCACTCAACCCCTGGTCCGGCGAAATGGTTACGAAATCGTTTGCAATGTTGGGATCGTAGAAAAATTCACCTGTATCGACATTGAAAGAATCGATGTATACACCCTCTCCACCTGGCCCTACTGGAAGATACCACACAGTGACATGGACATCAGTTTTGCCAACATTAACTTTGACGATCGTATCGGCAGGGGGAGGTGGATTGTCGAAAGGTGGAGGTGGATCCGAAGGAGTGGGTATGTAACTGGGATTCGGGTAATTCCCGATGACATAGTGCCCGTTGGCCGATCCCGATACGGATACGAATGCTAAAGGAAGATTAGACAGAAACGAGGGAACTAAAAACTGAGAAAAATCTCCTTCTGATTTGTTTTCAGGGGCCTCTGCCGTATAGATATTGAATTTTGAGCTGGGACTGCTTTTGCGTTTCCCACCTACTTTCCAGACATAATAACTGACATACACTGTGCTCATAATTTCACCTTGCGTTTATAGGATTAACGAAAGCCGATCACTGCGGTAACTTTTTTTGAAGCATTACAATAATGAGACTGATCTCGCTGACAGCAAGACAGGTGTTGTTTATGTAAGAGGTATAGTGTGCCCTGACTCAATGAGTCATAAAACGTAAATTCGATGGATGGATTGAAAAGGATTGAAACCGTTAGCACCAGTTTTCAGTGAACTACAGGGGGAATATCTGATGGTAACTTTTTAAATGTAACAATTGTTAATTTTTTTTAAAAGTTAAAAAATCTTTAAACAATTCTGAAGTGTGCCGGATGGCTAAGCAGTTACGTGCGATTAAAAATAACCCATTGAAAAGGCAGCCATTTTATATACTCTTATAAGAGATTCGGAACTTGTTAAAGTACTGAAATCCTTCAGTGTGAATAAAAACTACCGCTAAAGTGTCCCAGTGCTCATTGACTCATAACATAAACAGAACGGCAGGTTATACACCCTCATGCAATTGAAATCTTAAACTTAAGTCTACAGATCACAAACAATGAATCAACTGTTTCTCCAGATTCACCAGTTCCTCACTTCTCACATTCTCGTTATTTTTGCGTAATTTTTAATATATACATAAAGGATATGCAGCGTCTGTTGTATCGCTTTAAAAGAAGTTGATGAAAGAGATAAAAAGGACAATGTTCGTCTTACCAAATGCAATAATAAAGGAGTGTCGAATGACCATGGGGAACAAGCAAGCTTTAGTTGAAACTTTAGGTGACCATGGGAATTTTGCTGCTAAAAAAGTGCTGAATCGGGTTGAGAATGCTTTTACATGGGCCCCGTGTGGGTACTCGTCAGTCAAGTTACCGCGTGATTACCAATGGAATCATTCGCACTGTAAACGGGAATCAAGGATCCCATTGTTCTGGCTGGCCCGTAAAGGTCAGGAGCTGTATTTTGTCAATAACTCTGATGAAATTCTTGATGTGGTCTCAACTCATACCGGCGGTTGTGAAACCTGTGATAATGAGGTTGTGAGGATTTCTGATGATGTAGGGTTCACCTATCGAAGTGTCAAGCCAAACGAGGCGGTGAAAGTAGATGAATACGATGAATTTTATGATTTGGAGTACCTCCTGCAGCTTTCCCTGCGGATTGAATCCAAAACACAAGGGTGCATCAATATACTGACTCGGCCTGCAAAAGGTAGTATAGAAGAGGTAATTCTGTTATGGAATACTGGGGAGTCAGGTGATGTGACAATCACTCCTAATCCTATGTTTTAAGAGAGGTTGAGCTCGCGGAAGACAGGGACTCAGGGTAAGTGGTTCAAAACGGCAGAAAAATTTTATAAAACAAAAAGATTTATTGAAAGAAAATACAATGGGCTTGCGTAGTAGTATATAGGAATCAGGATAATCTTGGCTCCAATTAATTAACAAACTCAATCTACTATACAAATGAGAAAGAATCTGATCGCTGGCGTTATCGTTTCACTTGCAATGACCGGCATTTTTGGTGGCGTATCTTTCGCAGCTGACAAAGCTCCTGCAAAAGCAGCTCCTGCAGCAGTAGCAGCACCTGCCGCACCAGCAGCAGCAGCAACTCCTGAAGCAAAGACTGAAGCTAAAGCAGAAGTTAAGGCAGAGAAGAAAGCTGCTAAAAAAGCAAAGAAGGCTAAGAAAGCAAAGAAAGTTGTAAAGAAAGCAGCTGAGAAGAAAGCAGAAGTTAAGGCAGAAGCAGCACCAGCAGCAACTAAGTAAGCTTTAACAATTTTATATTGATGGCTCTTGATGAAGATGATGTGGATTAGATGATAATATAAGTCGTCAGTATTATTGACAAGAAAAGCCCCTTCGTAAGATGGGGCTTTTTCTGTTAACGCTTTTGAAGTATGCTGGTAGGCCAACTGTCTCTAACTTCCCTTTGCCCTGGAAATTATATGTCGATTTACGTTGTTAAAAATCCTGTCCTATGTGTTGGTACAAATTCATACAAGTAAACTTATAACAACAGGAGATGGTCAATGGAACTGCAAACACCGTATGCATTCGGAAAAACCGTAGACATCTCGTATACCGAAGCACAACAGAAAGTCCGTGATGAACTGGCAAAGGAAGGATTCGGGGTACTCTCAGAAATCGAGATCAGTAAAAAATTTACTGAGAAGCTCCAGAAGGAATTCCGTGATTACATCATTATTGGCACATGTAATCCGTCACTCGCCTATGAAGCAATGACCCATGACATAAATCTTGGAACTCTGCTTCCCTGCAACGTCGTGATCTATACCAGGGATGATGGCAAGACTGCTGTTATGTTCATGGATCCGATAGCAAGGTTTTCCTCAATCGGGGACCCGGTGATGGTTGAGTTTGCGAAAAAAGTCACCGATAAGATGGAACGTGTTCTTGTGGCGATTTAGTCTCGGAGTTTCAGTGGAATCGTTTATGTTTCAGGAAAACTCGTAGGGAAAATTACCATAAAATGAGAGATGGGAATTATATACGCTTTTTTTTCTGGTTTTTTCTTGGAGAGTTTATGGGCCTTTTTTGTTGAAATGACTTTTTTGTCCCAAAGCATCTCACGATTTATGGCATGCGACCTGTTTTGAAGTTTGACCTCATTACTCTTGAGAAGGTTTGATTGCGCCCCTGTTAAGTGTATGTTTTGTTTGCACTTAAACGCTTTGATGTGTTTGCATTGTAAAATAAGCTTTGACGTATAATGATAGTTTGATTTTTTCTATGTTCGCGCATGCTCCTATAGGGTGTCCAATTCGTCCAATTTTATTCCGCTGATAATTGGAAAAAAATGTCCAGAAGAATCAATAAATAAAGGAGTTATAAAAAATAAAATGCCCAAAAGTAACGCTGGGCTCATTTTTTTAAAAAAGCGGGCTTTTTGCCCCAAAAATTGACAAAATGCAGTATTTTTCGCTTTCAAAAAGTGCAGGTGCTTTTTTAGTGGTTTTTATCAATTTTTACGAGACTTTTCGCTTTGATTTCTTCCTCTTTTCCGTTCAAGATTGTATTTCCTGCTTCATACTGAACCATGCCGCTCTTTTCCCTCAGTGCTTTTTCTCTCTCTTCAATTTTGCTATATTCCAAGCTTTAATTGTGAATGTGTCGGTTTGGTATCGGGATGTTCTTGTCACATCTATTATTATCAGTTAAGTGTAAAAAGAGATGCCGCGCTATACCCCTGAGCAGCTTGTTAAACGAAACGCTTCAATCTGGACTGATATTCAGATTATTCTTGCGCCCATACAGTTCCTGTTGTTTGTTGCAGGTGTCACAACAACGGCTCTTTATGCAAATGGTCTTTTCGTTACGAATTTTTACTGGGTCAGCATAGCGATCCTGTTTAAAACGCTTTTCTTTGCTCTTCTTTTCATAACAGGTATGTTTTTTGAAAAGGAGATTTTCAATAAATGGGTCTACTCAAAAGAGTTTTTATGGGAAGATATTGGCAGTACAGTAGCATCTGTATTTCATCTTCTTTATTTTGTTATGACTTATCTTGGTTATCCCGAACATGTACTCGTCTGGGAAGCTTTCCTGGCTTATTTTACCTATGTGATCAATGCACTCCAATATCTGATCAGGATTATTCTGGAAAAACTCAACGAACGTAAACTTCGGCTGGATGGTCAAATCTGACCGGACCTGTTATTTCTGTTAAGACTCTCAATATCCAATGAAACACAGTTTTAAGAAACTTTGGAATACTACTTTTCTGTTTGTTGGACCTGCTTGGTTTGTGCTTGTATGGATGATATGGTCTTCTGGTCAAGTACAGTCTGTTGGTGACAAACTCTCTTTTCTTGGGGCTGTTATTCCTGGTTTTCTCATTATATACAGCGCTGGATTTTTTATAGAAGGTTGGCATGAAAAGAAACAGAAGAAAAGCCACCTCTGAACTGGGTTTTTTATTTTTCAACAATACACGCCGCTTTTCGGTGTGAGATGTATGATCTATTATGCAGAACCTCTGGAACGACACTGATCTTCAACGCTCTGTCAAAGAGCAGTGTAGCTCGCCCGAGATACCATCTGAATTGGCCGAACTGGTTTACGCTTCCCGTTTGCTTGGCAGTGAAAGTTCGCTGGTGATGCATGGCGGCGGCAACACTTCTGTTAAGTGCGAACTTGCTGATATGCTTGGTAACCGCGCTGAAGTGCTGTTGATTAAAGCCAGCGGCATTGATTTGAATAAGGTTACCGGTTTTGATTATACGCCACTCCGGCTGGGACCTCTTCGTAAACTCGGAGAACTTTTTACTCGAAACGATCAGGTCAGTGAAGATGCGCTTCGACGATTTTCAACAAAAGAGTTTAAATATCTTTTGCTTTTAAATATGTTCAGCTTGACCGATCACATGGCTGAACAGAGGCTGACTCCTTCAATTGAAACACTCCTTCACGCTTTTCTTCCACACCGGTTTATTTTACATTCTCACTCGTTTGCCCTGCTTACAATCAGTAATCAGCCAGATGGAGTTGCGCTCTGCCGCGAAACACTCGGCGAAAGCTTTGGTTCTGTTGACTATATCAAGCCAGGTATCGGCCTTGCCCGGTCGGCTGCTGTTGTTTATGAGGCAAATCCAGAGATTAAGGGATTGGTGCTTCAGAAGCATGGCTTGGTTACTTTTGGCTCAACGGCTAAGGAAGCCTACACTCGAATGATCGATGCTGTAAGCCAGCTTGAAGAACGTATTGCTCTGGCTGGCAGGAAAATGTTTACATCAGTAACGCTTCCAGAATCAATAGCTTCTGTTGAACTGACTGCTCCAATTATCAGGGGAGCATGTGTCGAAGAAAAGGCTCCGGGTACGCGAGAGTACCGAGAGTTCATTCTCGACTTCCGTACTTCTGAAGCTATACTTGATTATGTCAATAGTGCTGATCTTGGGTTTATGAGCCAGAAAGGTGCCATGACTCCTGACTTTATTATTCGAACCAAAAATAAACCACTGATTGTTCCGCCACCGGATGCTTCGGATATTTCTGGATTCAAAGAGGCTGTTGGTGACGCTGTTCAACGTTATCGTCAGCAATACATCGATTATTTTACTACTCAGCAGCAGGCAACTGGCATGCAGGTAACCATGCTCGATCCATTGCCGAGAGTGGTTCTTGTTCCCGGTCTCGGACTCTTCGGACTTGGAAGGACCGCTAAGTCTGCAGCTGTTAATGCTGATATTGCCGCATGCACAGCCAAGGCTATACTTGATGCTGAATCGTTTGGGACATTTGAATCAATAAGTGATCGTGAAACTTTTGAAATAGAGTACTGGGACATGGAGCAGGCTAAGATGAGCAAGGTTCATCATGATGTCTTTGCCGGAAAAGTTGTCATGGTAACCGGTGCAGCAAGCGGTATTGGTCTCGCTACAGCCAGGGCTTTCCGTCAGAAAGGTGCCGAACTGGTTATTCTTGATCTTTCACTCGAATCACTTGAGCGGGCAGCAGAAGAGCTTGGTGGCAACGTTCTGGCTTTGGCCTGTGACGTTACATCTCGGGTTGCTGTACGTTCTGCTTTCGATGCCACCTGTCGCCGGTTTGGTGGCTTGGATATTGTTGTTTCCAATGTTGGTGCTGCCATTCAAGGACGCATCGGGGAAGTCTCCGATGACCTGCTCCGTAAAAGTTTTGAACTCAACTTCTTTTCACACCAGTCTATTGCCCAGGAGGCTGTCAAGGTCATGAAACTGCAGGGTACCGGGGGTGTGTTGCTTTTTAATGTTTCAAAACAGGCAGTCAATCCGGGTCCTGATTTCGGCCCTTATGGTTTGCCTAAAGCTGCGACTCTGTTTCTTGTGCGCCAATATGCGCTTGATCATGGTCGCGATGGTATTCGTTCAAACGGTATAAATGCCGACCGTATCCGTAGCGGTCTTTTGACAGAAGAGATGATCAAAGCTCGTTCAACAGCGCGTGGACTGAGTGAAAAGGAATATATGGCAGGTAACCTTCTCCAGTTAGAGGTTACCGCTGAAGACGTTGCAGAGGCTTTTGTTCATCTTGCACTCGAAACAAGAACCACAGGTTCAATTACTACGGTAGATGGTGGCAATATTGCAGCCGCGCTTCGCTGAAAAAAAAATTACAGACACAATCTTAACAGAAAAGAGGAGAGTCATCATTATGGCAGAATACGATAAAGATAAACAGGCTAAAGATTATCATCTTGATACGCCGGTTAACAACTATGGATTTTTCCTGAAAGGAGCCCACTCTCTTGATTGGGGAATGAAAAACCGTCTGTCGAGGATATTCCGGCCTGATACAGGAAAAACCGTTATGCTTGCCATTGATCATGGCTACTTTCAGGGTCCGACTACCGGCCTTGAACGTCCTGACGTCAATATCGTACCACTTATGCCGTATGCTGATGCTATCATGCTGACCCGCGGCATACTGCGCACCACTGTTCCACCAAGCCTCACCAAGGCAGTCGTCATGCGTTGCAGCGGAGGACCGAGTATTCTTAAGGAACTCTCTGACGAAGAGCTTGCTGTAGACATTGAGGATGCCATCCGCATGAATGTTGCGGCAATAACCCTGCAGATATTTGTTGGCGGTGAATATGAGACCCGATCCATTCACAACATGACAAGACTGGTTGACATGGGGCTTCGCTATGGCATTCCTACCATGGCAGTGACTGCAGTTGGCAAAGATATGGTTCGCGATGCTAAATACTTCAGACTTGCCTGCAGGATTGCTGCTGAGCTCGGTGCACAGATTGTTAAAACCTATTATGTACCGGAAGAGTTTGAAACCATTACTGCCTCATGTCCGGTACCTATTGTTATGGCAGGTGGAAAGAAAATCTCTGAACTTGAAGCACTGACCATGTCCTGGAGTGCAATACAGGGTGGCGCTTCGGGTGTAGATATGGGACGTAATATTTTCCAGAGCGATGCCCCTCTTGCAATGATGAAAGCTGTTAATAAAGTTGTGCATGAGCAGTTGAATCCAGAAGACGCCTTTGAGTATTTCAATTCGATAAAGGCCGAAGGATAATCCGTAAGAAGCTCTGTTTCTCTACGACCGGTGTTTAGCCTGCCGTAGTATTATTTTACCGTTTTATTTTTTTTAATGGGAACTCTTTTGCAATACACGGATCGCCGGAACAGAGGGTATAACATTTAGTTATGAATACTGAGGATATTAAAGGTTTTTTTGCCTCAAAGGAGCAGCTGGACATGGCTGACTACCTGACACTTGAATACTACCTGGAATGCGTAGGGGATATCGAGACGGCTCTTGCGCATTTCTGCAGCGAGCAATCCACGGCACAGTGGAAGCGCGTTGATCATGATGAAGACTTTCGTCCGAAGTATGGCGCCAAAGTTATTAACCTGAAGGTAGAAGGAGAGCTTTCTGAGCTCAGTTATCCGGTAAAGCATTCAGAGTCCGGGCCTATTCATGCATGCCGTGTCACTATTGCACATCCTCATCGCAATTTCGGCCCTAAATTGCCGAATCTGCTTACTGCTGTATGTGGGGAAGGTGTTTTTTTTACCCCAGGAGTTCCGATAGTCAAGCTTCTTGATATCAGTTTTCCGGAGTCCTATCTTCTTGCATTTGATGGCCCTAAGTTTGGCATTGATGGTATCCGCGATCTTCTTCAGGCATATAACAGGCCGATTTTTTTCGGTGTAGTGAAACCGAACATTGGTCTCAGCCCTGACCATTTTGCTGAAATCGCTTATCAGAGCTGGCTTGGTGGGCTTGATATTGCAAAAGATGACGAAATGCTTGCCGATGTTGATTGGTCAACCCTCATCGACCGTTCCTATGCTCTGGGAAAGGCAAGATTGAAGGCGGAACAGGAGACCGGTGAACCTAAAGTTTATCTTGCCAACATCACTGATGAGGTTGACCGTCTGATCGAACAGCATGACATTGCAGTTCGAAATGGTGCCAATGCTTTACTTATTAATGCCCTGCCGGTCGGGCTCAGTGCTGTTAGAATGCTTGCCAAACATACGAAAGTTCCGCTTATCGGGCACTTCCCGTTTATCGCTGCATTCAGCAGAATGGAAAAATATGGAATTCATACAAGGGTCATGACCAAGCTTCAGCGTCTTGCTGGTCTCGACTCGATCATTATGCCAGGATTCGGATGCCGGATGATGACCCCCGAAGAGGAAGTTAAAGATAATATTCAGGAATGCCTTCAGGATTTCGGTCATATAAAACGCTCTCTTCCCGTGCCGGGAGGCAGCGATTCTGCGCTTACTCTTGAAACAGTCTACAACCATGTTGGCAGTGTCGATTTCGGCTTTGTTCCCGGTCGTGGCATTTTTGGACATCCTATGGGTCCCAAAGCCGGCGCGACAAGTATCCGTCAGGCATGGCAGGCCATTGAACAGGGCATTTCAATTGAAACCTATGCAGCCGGTCGACCTGAACTTCAGGTCATGGTTGATGGGGCAAGGAAAAAACAGTAAATGCCAGTAAAGACAGAGAAGTCTGCGCATGGGTAAACTCGATGATAAGGTTGCCATCATTACCGGGTCCACAAGAGGGATTGGTAAAGCCATAGCTCATGAGTTTGTAAGGGAAGGTGCAAAGGTGGTTATTACTTCTTCTTCGAATGACAATGTTCAGGTTGCACTGCGGGAATTTCCCCCGAATACCGTATATGGCTGTGTTTGTGATGTTGTGTCGACTGTCGATATGGAACAACTTATTGTTGCTGCAACCGACAGGTTCGGCAGGATAGATTGTTTCATTAATAATGCAGGAATCTCAGATCCCTTTAAGAGCATTACAGAAAGCGATCCTGATGTATGGTCTAAGGTCATCGATACCAACCTTAAAGGTACCTACAACGGATGTCGTGCAGCTGTCAACTATTTTCTTAAAGAAAATAGGAAAGGGAAAATTATCAATTTGGCTGGTTCTGGCACAGACAAGGGTTCGAATACTCCATGGATCAGTGCTTATGGTTCCACCAAAGCAGCGATTGCGCGGTTTACCTATGCGGTCGCTGAAGAGTACAGGCATACGGGGATATCTGTCATGTTGCTGCATCCCGGTCTGGTGCGTACAGGCATGGTCAGTTCTGACAACCCAACCCCTGAACTTTCCCGTCAACTTGCGACTTTTAACACTATTCTTGACATTTTTGCACAGCCGCCTTCAGTTGCTGCTCAGCTTGCTGTAAAATTGGCTTCGGGTTGGAGTGATTCGAAAACCGGTGTTTACCTCTCTGCTTTGAATGGACGAAGAAAAAAAATGTTGCTCCTGACCTATCTCTTCCGTAAAATGCTTAACAGAATTGACCGTAGAACCTATTAATCCCAGGATTTTAATGCGGAAGGGCGGGACTTACATAGCCTTACTTTTATTTCTGGTTCTGGCTATACTTCAAGGCTGTTACAGCTTTACAGGTGGATTGTTACCGGAACATCTCAAAACCATTGCAATCCCTGTTTTTGATGATCGCTCAGGTGCCGGTATTGCCCAGTATAGATCAGCACTTACAAAAGGACTTGTCGATAAAGTAGACTCTCAAAGTTCACTTCGTTTTACACCATCCATGGCTCTTGCAGATGCTCTCCTGGAAGGTACTATTATCTCTTTTTCTGATACACCAAGCCAACTTTCCAGCAAAACCGAGCGGGCAATGACAAATCGAATAACGCTTGTTGTGCAGGTTACGATGACCGATCGGGTGAAAAAAAAACTAATGTTTACGCAATCGTTTGTGGGCTTTGCTGATTATTATTCAGGTAACTACGTCGCGCAACAGCAGGCAATTCGCTCTTCCCTTGGACAGATTATTGACGACATATTTAATCGGATTATTTCAGGTTGGTAATAAAGTCTTACTTTTGAAGTAGGGAGGTATTGAGCATTATAAGTGATGTTCAACCATTTTTTTTGTTGAGATGCTGTTTCCTTTGTCAGATAGTTTTCGATAAAACGCAAGATCTGCTTTATGCAGGTATGGTTAAAGGAGTTTTTTTATGAGATCGCAAAAAGACGTCGAGTATCGTTTTGAACTTGCACGTGGGTTCCTTAATGAAGCGGAACTGGATTATACCCTCAAACGTTGGCGTGCGTGCGTTGCAGGTTCAATTCTGGTCGTTGAAAATACCGGACTTGCCGTGTTAATGCTTTTTGGTGTCTCTCCTTTTACCCATAAACCAGGCAGGCATTTATCACAACTTATATCCGAAGGAACGGTTACTGAAGAGGTTGCTGTGCTGGTCAGGGAGATTCTCCCTGAACTTGAAAAATATGATTCAAACGAAAAAATGCTGGCTAAATATGGCGATGAATCCTCGTACCAACTTCCCTGGGAGCTCTTTAACGAGCAGGAGGGGCTGATGGCTATCGAGTCTGCTCGCAAGTGTATGAAGGTAAGTTCCGAAATTGCAGCATTGGTTCAGTAAGGTAGCAGTGGTAACTTTATAGCTGCGGTGAATTCCTTCTGAAAAAGAAAGTCATGGATATCATCGAACCTTTACAAAGACGATTGAAAGAGATGATGGAACATAACCTCAAACAATAAAATAAGAGGAATGAAAGGAATTATTCTTGCAGGAGGATCCGGCAGCAGGCTCTACCCGGTTACAAGGGGAGTATCAAAGCAACTCCTGCCAGTATACGACAAACCTATGATTTATTATCCTTTGACCACGTTGATGCTGACGGGGATAAGGGATATTCTGATTATAACCACACCTGAAGATCAGCCGATGTTCAGGAAGCTTCTTGGCGATGGCAGTGACTGGGGCATCTCTCTCTCTTATATCGTTCAACCTTCTCCTGATGGACTTGCTCAGGCTTTTATTCTTGGTGAAGCATTTATCGGCAGTGATGACGTCGTGCTTATTCTTGGTGATAACATTTTTTTCGGTTATGCGTTTAGTCCAATGCTTGAAGGTGCAGTTCAGGTAGTGCAACAAGAACGCAAAGCCAATATATTCGGCTACTATGTCAGCGATCCTGAACGTTATGGTGTGGCGGAATTTGATGCTGAGGGCAATGTACTTTCGATTGCCGAAAAGCCGTTGAATCCGAAATCAAATTATGCCGTTGTCGGTCTTTATTTTTACCCTAATACAGTTATTGAAATTGCAAAGCAAGTCAAGCCTTCCCTTCGGGGTGAACTTGAAATTACAGCGGTTAATGAGGAGTATCTGAAGCGAGAGCAGCTGAAGTGCTCTCTTCTTGGACGAGGTTTTGCCTGGCTCGATACAGGAACTCATGAGTCATTCCAGGAAGCCGGAAACTTTATTCAAACGGTTGAAAAAAGGCAGGGACTGAAAATTGCCTGTCCTGAAGAAATTGCATGGCGAAACGGCTGGATCAGTGATGAACAGCTGTTTCGCTTATCCGAACCCCTTATGAAAAGTCAGTATGGACAGTATCTCTTGCGTCTCCATGCCCAGAGGTAAGGAGAGGGTAGGGGGTCGCTACTGATTTTTCTTATACCATATTTCTTATGCAGCGCTTATGCGAGTGATTACTACAGCCATTCCTGACGTCCTGATTTTTGAGCCGAAAGTGTTCGGGGATGATCGAGGGTATTTTTTTGAGTCGTTCCGGCAGGATGTTTTTGAGGAGCATGTCGGACAGGTGAAGTTTGTGCAGGATAATGAGTCGAAGTCTGGCTATGGAGTGCTGCGAGGCCTTCATTTTCAAAAGCCGCCCTTTACGCAGTCCAAACTTGTGCGGGTGGTTTCTGGAAGTGTCCTTGATGTTGCTGTTGATATCCGCCTTGGTTCACCATGGTACGGTCGACATGTGGCGTGTGTGCTTGACGCTGAACGGAAAAATATGCTGTGGGTACCTCAAGGGTTTGCCCACGGGTTTCTTGTGCTTTCTCCGGAGGCTGTTTTTGCCTACAAGTGTGATAATTACTATATGCCCTCCCACGATGCTGGTCTGTTATGGAATGACCCTGCCCTTGGTATTGAATGGCAGGTCCCGGAAGAATCAATCAGGGTTTCAGGTAAAGATGCGATACAGCCCCATTTTGACAGGGTAGAGAGTTTTCAATATGAGGATTTCCAGCAGGAAAAACTTTACCCCAGAACCGTTCAGTCGGATACCCCTTAGTTCGCTCGAATAGCAGTTGCATCCTTTGAAATTGGTCCTATCATATTTTTCTTTTTTTCTCATGAATATTCTTGTTACCGGCAGCAAGGGTCAACTGGGGTCTGAGCTGCAGGAGTTGTCGACCAAAAGTAGCCATCAGTTTTTTTTCTATGATCTTCCTGAACTTGATATCACCAGCCATCATGATGTCGATCGTTTATGTCGTGAACTCGGAATAAACGTTCTTATGAATTGTGCTGCATATACCGCTGTGGACAAGGCGGAAACAGACATTGATGCAGCTTTCCGTGTGAACAGGGACGGCTCGGCCGTGCTTGCCGCTTGCGCAAAAGAGCATCATGCTCTTTTGGTGCACATTTCCACTGATTATGTTTTTAATGGGGAGTCAAGCACACCTTATCGGGAAACCGATCCGGCCACTCCGCTTGGCGTTTACGGAATGTCGAAATGGGAAGGTGAGGAGCGTATCCGTGAGATTGCGCCTTCCTATTTTATTATCAGGACGTCATGGCTTTACTCCGCATATGGCAGTAACTTTGTCAAAACGATGCTGCGCCTTGGTGCAGAACGGCAACTCCTGAACGTCGTGACTGATCAGGTTGGCACTCCAACGTATGCGGCCGATCTTGCTGCGGCTCTCGTAACGATTCTTGAACACTATGACCCGAAGAGGCAGTATCAGGAGACCTATCATTATTCCAACGAAGGGGTTTCATCCTGGTATGACTTTGCAGTAGCTATTATGGATCTTGCCGGGTTGTCCTGCAAGGTATTACCGGTTGAAAGCGCCCAATATCCTCAGATTGCGCCGAGGCCCCATTACAGCGTTCTTAACAAGTCAGCAATCAAGAAAGATTGGGGCCTGGAAATTCCACACTGGCGGGCATCACTGGCGGTGCTGCTGAAGAAGATAGAGATGAGTACAGAGAAAGCAAGTGCTGAGACGCAAACCATTAACTAATTGTAACATCAATGCATATTCTGGTCACCGGAGGAGCTGGTTTTATAGGCTCGCATGTTGTCAGGCATTTTTTGAAGACCTATCCATCCTATACGATTACCAATCTTGATAAGCTGACCTATGCAGGAAACCTTGCCAACCTCAAGGATGTTGACACTCAGCCGAACTACCGGTTTATAAAAGGGGATATAACCGACGGTGATTTTCTACATCGTTTGTTTCAGGAAAATCGCTTTGATGGCGTCATTCATCTCGCTGCAGAGTCGCATGTGGACCGTTCGATTTCCAACCCTACAGAATTTGTGGTTACCAATGTTCTTGGGACGGTTAATCTTCTGAATGCAGCAAAGGCTAGCTGGCATTCAGAGGAAGAAGGCAAGAGATTCTACCATATTTCAACTGATGAGGTTTATGGCTCGCTTGGAAAGGAAGGGCTGTTTACCGAAACAACACCGTACGATCCCCATAGTCCATATTCAGCATCAAAGGCTTCATCTGATCACTTCGTCAGGGCATATCACGATACCTTCAATTTGCCGGTAGTGATCAGCAATTGTTCAAACAATTACGGATCATTCCAGTTTCCTGAAAAGCTTATTCCTCTGTTTATCAATAATATTCTCCACAATAAACCCCTGCCGGTCTATGGAAAGGGAGAGAACATTCGAGACTGGCTCTGGGTTGTCGATCATGCGCAGGCTATCGATGTGATTTATCATCAAGGTCTGAATGGTGAAACCTATAATATCGGTGGTCATAATGAATGGAGTAACATTGATCTGATCAGGCTTCTTTGCCGTATCATGGACACAAAGCTTGGACGTGCAGCGGGAGAGTCCGAAAAACTGGTTACCTATGTTACCGACAGGGCGGGCCATGATCTGCGTTATGCTATTGATTCAACGAAACTGCAGAGAGAACTTGGCTGGGTGCCTTCGATTTCGTTTGAGAAAGGGCTAGAACTGACGGTTGACTGGTACCTTTCAAATGAGGATTGGCTTGATAATGTTACATCAGGCGGTTACCAGCATTATTATGAAGAGATGTATGCTGGCAGGTGAAAATGAACGGGTTACTTACTGGATAAAAAAAAATTAACTAAGGGCTGATTTTATGAGAATTCTGGTTATCGGAGGTGCTGGCTAGATCGGTAGTCATGTTACTAGAGCGTTATTGGACCGTGGATACAAAGTTACGGTGTTTGATAATCTCCAAACCGGTTTACGGGAAAATCTCTTTTATGATGCCATGTTTGTTCATGGTGATATCATGCGTCCCGATCAGTTACAGGCTGTAATGAAAGAGGGGTATGATGGATGCGTTCACCTTGCAGCCCTGAAAGCTGCAGGTCAGTCGATGCTGAAGCCAGAAACCTATTCTGAAGCCAACATTGCTGGTACCATTAACATTCTCAACCAGGCAGCTGCTTCTGGTATAACACGGCTTATATTTTCTTCTTCAGCTGCAGTTTATGGTAGTCCTCAATACCTTCCAATTGATGAGGATCATCCGAAGGATCCGGAAAACTTTTACGGTTTTACCAAGCTCGAAATAGAACGCTTGCTTGCTTGGTATGATCGGCTTAAAGGTATGAGGTATGCGGCTATCCGATATTTTAATGCCGCGGGCTATGATGTTCGCGGGAGAATCAAGGGTCTTGAACTGAATCCAGAGAATCTTCTGCCGATTGTGATGGAGACCGCTGCAGGTATAAGGCCGAAACTCTCTATATTTGGTGATGATTATCCTACTCGTGATGGAAGCTGTATTCGTGACTATGTTCATGTAAGCGACCTTGCCGAAGCGCATGTCAGCGCTTTTGAATATCTTCTGCAGCATGACCAAAGCATTACGGTGAATCTCGGAAGTCAGACAGGCGTGAGTGTGTTGGAAATGGTAGAACGGGCTCGCGCAATCACTGGTCGGCCAGTTTTTGCAGAGATTACCGGCAGGCGTTCTGGCGACCCGTCCGAACTTGTGGCTTCATCAGCCAAGGCAAAGGAACTTCTTGGATGGGTGCCGAAATACAGTGATGTTGATACCCTTGTCTCATCGACATGGAAGATGTACGAGAAATTTGTGAACCGTTCTTAAAATTTAAATAAACCCCTTTTTGTTCATGATTATTCCTGTGATTCTCAGTGGCGGCTCTGGAACCAGGCTTTGGCCTCTTTCCCGTGCATTGTACCCCAAACAGCTGCTTTCGCTCATCGGAGAAAAAACCATGTTGCAGGATACCGTGCTTCGTCTTGCTTCAACCGAAGATATTGGGCCGGTGTATTGTGTCTGTAATGAAAGTCACCGGTTTCTAGTTGCCGAGCAACTTCATGAGATTGATACCAATATCGGTGGGATTATTCTTGAGCCATCTGGTCGCAATACAGCTCCAGCCGCAGCTATAGCGGCAATGCTTATTGCAGAAAAACACCCGGGTGCCACTATGCTGATACTGCCTGCTGATCATGTTATTCTTGATTCGGTGGCATTCGGCGCTGCTGTTGCTGCCGGGAAGTCTGCAGCTGAAAAAGGTGAACTTGTTACATTCGGTATTGTACCAGCCGCCCCTGAAACCGGGTATGGCTATATCAGAGCTTCAGTGACAAATGAAGGTAACAAGGGGGTCTATCCAGTACTTGAATTTGTAGAAAAGCCTGACAAAACAACGGCGGAACTGTATCTGGCATCTGGTGACTATTTTTGGAATAGCGGCATCTTTCTTTTCAAGACTGAGGCCTACCTGATGGAGCTTGAAGCTCAAGCTCCATCGATAATTTTTGCCTGTCGGGAGGCTTTACAGAAAGCAGTTGAAGATCTTGATTTTTTAAGACTTGATGTTGAAGCTTTTTGTGCATCTCCCTCTGATTCTATTGACTATGCAGTAATGGAAAAAACCACTAGGGCTGCATTAGTCCCTCTTGATGCTGGATGGAACGATGTCGGGGCATGGTCGGCTCTATGGGATGTTCATGTGCGCGATGATTCAGGTAATGTCAAAAAGGGTGACGTTTTGGTGCAGGACGTTAAGAACTGCTATATCCATGCGACGAGTCGTCTCGTTACTGCTGTGGGCCTTGATAGTCTTATTGTCGTTGAAACTGCCGATGCAGTGCTTGTTGCTTCTAGAGAGTCCGTTCAGGACGTCAAGATGCTTGTAGAAGAGTTAAAAAGGAAAGAACGGGATGAAGCAGAGATACATAGACGGGTCTACAGACCTTGGGGGTCATACGAAACTGTTGATTTTTCAGAACGATTCAAGGTTAAGCGCATTACAGTAAAACCCGGAGCAGCATTATCTTTGCAAAAGCATAATCATCGGGCTGAACACTGGGTTGTGGTAAAGGGGACAGCTCTTGTGACCTTGGGAAAAAACACAATTACGTTGAGTGAGGACCAGTCAACTTATATTCCTGTTGGAGAATTTCATCGTCTGGAGAATACCGGATTAACACCACTTGAATTGATCGAAGTACAGTCGGGCAGTTATCTGGGAGAGGATGATATTATTCGGGTGGAAGACCGATACGGGCGCCAGTAAACAAAGTGGTCAGCACTTTCTGAAGCCACGAAGATCAGTATTTCAATTCGTAAAGTCCTATGCCGATTTGCTTTGAATGCTTGATTCAGTATATTAAAAAGTGAAAGTATTGTTGAGTTGGCGATAACCCTAAATCTCAGTGTAATATGGCTGAAGAAATTAAAACTTCCGGTCAGGATAAGCAGGGCCGCGGTGATGTTGTTAAAGGTGATTTTTCAACGATCCTGATTGGTGTAGGCACTATTCTTGACAGTACCATGGCTCCTCTTAGTAAAATAGTTGTTCAGGCGCTTGATTCCCTGACGATAGTGGCAAAACAAATCCTTGAAGGCGTCAACTCCTCTCTCGGGAATAATAAATAAGGTCCTGGAGTTTTTCAGGCATTACTGCCGGGTTTGTGCATAAAAAATTTCAGGCAAGCTTTTCTGTTATTGAAAGGCTTGCCTGTACTGTTTTTATACAAGTTCGCGTATATTATTTTTTTATAGAATCACAGGCAAGCTGCTTGTTTTTATTGAATGATTTTGAAGAACCATGGAAGATAAATTTGTTGAGTATCCATCAAATGTACCGTACAGCACTGTAGAAGCAGAAGTTTTGGCCTACTGGAATGAGCACGGGATTTTTCGCAAGAGCCTAGAAGAAAAACCGGCAGACAGGGTATACTCTTTTTATGAAGGACCTCCTACTGTCAATGGTAAACCAGGTGTTCACCATGTATTCAGCCGTACAATAAAAGATGTTGTCTGTCGTTACAAAACCATGCAGGGGTACCGGGTACCTCGCAAGGCTGGATGGGATACGCATGGTTTACCGGTAGAAATTTCTGTTGAAAAAAAACTTGGCCTTAAGAATAAGGCTCAGGTTGTTGAGTATGGGGATGGTGAGTTCAATGCTGAGGCACGGGCACTTGTCTATCATCATATCGACGATAACCGAGAGGGTTGGGGAAAGTTGACCGAGCGAATGGGCTATTGGGTTGATATGGACCATCCCTACATAACCTGCACCAATGATTATATCGAATCGGTCTGGTGGGCACTGAAAACCATTTTCGATAAAGGCCTGATTTATAAAGATTATAAAATTGTACCACAGGATCCGAAATCCGAGACTGTGCTGAGTTCGCATGAACTTGCCTTGGGGTACAAAGAAGTAAAAGATCCAAGCATTTATGTAAAGTTCAAAGTCAAGGGATTAGAAGAGTCTTTTCTTGTATGGACCACTACACCATGGACTTTGATTTCAAATGTAGCTCTTTGTGTAGGTTCGGATATTGACTATGTCAAGGTTTCTCATGTCGATAGTGGTGAAGTAATGATTCTTGCCAAATCGCGTCTACAGGTGCTTCTTGAGAAAAATGATGAGGGGGAATCGCTGTGGAAGGTTACTGCTGAACTGAAAGGACGTGATTTGGAAGGGCTTGACTATGAGCCACTTTTCAGCTATTTGCATCCTGAAAAAAAGTGCTGGTACGTTACGGCTGGCTCCTTTGTTTCTACTGAGGATGGAACAGGTATCGTGCATATTGCACCGGCTTTTGGTGCCGATGACTATGAGATAGCCAAGAAATACGATTTGCCGATGCTCCAGCCGGTTGCAAGGAACGGTTGTTTTACTGCTGAGGTTAGCGATTATAACGGTATGTTTTTCAAGGATACTGATCCTTTGATTATCCGTCAGCTTCGCGAATCGGGAAAGTTGTACCGTAAGGAGACGATTACCCATACCTACCCCTTTTCCTGGCGTTATGATGTGCCGGTGATCTATTATGCCAGAGAGTCCTGGTATATCAGGACTACGGCTATAGCTGACAGAATGGTGGCACTTAATAAAACCATTAACTGGTGCCCTCCGGAGATTGGTACAGGGCGTTTCGGCAACTGGCTTGAGGATAACAAAGACTGGGCACTTTCACGAGAGCGTTTCTGGGGATCTCCTTTACCGCTTTGGGTTTCTGAGAATTTTACTATCGGAGATGATGCGGCTTCGGGAAAAATGTTTGCGATTGGCTCTGTAGAGGAATTGCGCAAGGGCTTCATTGATATTGATGGACAGAGATTGCTCCTTGGGGAAGCACTTGATAGAGGGCTCGTAACACTTGATCTTCACAAGCCGTTTGTTGATAGAATTTACTTTATACGGGAAGGAATACGCTTCAACCGTACACCAGAACTAGTCGATGTTTGGTTTGATAGTGGTTCAATGCCGTTTGCACAGTTGCATTATCCGTTTGAAAACAGAGAAGTATTTGACCAGACTTTCCCTGCAGACTTCATAGCCGAGGGAGTTGATCAGACCAGGGGTTGGTTCTATACCATGCATGCTATTGCTACGTTGATTTTTGATAAACCGGCATATAAAAACCTGATTGTAAACGGTCATATTCTTGATAAGAATGGTCATAAAATGTCTAAGTCGAAAGGCAATGTGGTCGATCCTTTTGAGACCATGGAGCGTTATGGTGCCGATGCTCTTCGCTGGTATTTGATGGTAACCAGCCCTCCTTGGAGACCTAAATCTTTCAATGCTGATGAGATTGAGGAAGAACAACGTAAATTTTTCCGCGCGTTTATCAATAGCTATAATTTCTTTGTCCTCTATGCCAATGTTGATGGCTTTACTTTTGCTGAACCAAAAATTTCTGTACAGGATCGTTCCGAGCTTGACCGTTGGGTACTGTCGTGCCTGAATACTCTTGTTGGAGGTGTTCATATGCGTATGGAACAGTATGATCTTACAGGCGCAGTTAGGCTGATAAACGATTTTACTGTTGATGATCTTTCAAACTGGTATATCCGCCGATCACGAAAACGATTCTGGAAAAGTGATATGGGTCCGGATAAGATTGCTGCTTATCAGACGCTATATAGTTGTCTTGAGACGCTGGCAAAACTGCTGGCCCCTTTTACACCGTTTCTCGCTGATCGAATATATTTGAATCTTAACGGTGTAAGCGGACTCGAATTCTGCGAGTCTGTTCATCTTGCAGATTTTCCTGTGCTTGACATGTCGGCTATTGACCGACCGCTTGAGCAACGCATGAAAAAGGCCCAGATTATTACTTCGCTTGTACGTACGATGCGCGAAAAGGCTTCAATTAAAGTTCGTCAACCGCTCAAGCGTATTCTGCTTGCTGTAAGCGATGCTGCAGCAAGAGAAGAATATCGCATGGTTGGGGATATCATTATGGAAGAGGTTAATGTTCAAAAGATCGAATACATTGAAGAGGAAGGCTCGGTAATAAGCAAGAAGGTAAAACCAAATTTTAAAACCCTCGGTCCTCGTTTTGGTAAAAACATGAAAGCGTTGGCGGAAGCCATAAGGATAATGAGTCACAAACAGATTGCGCTTCTGGAAAAACAAGGCCATCTTTCGCTGGAACTTGATGGCAATGTGTTTGATATTTTGCGTGATGATGTCGAGATTATGCATGAAGATATTGAGGGCTGGCTTGTGGCATCTGATGAAGCCAATGGTATCATGGTTGCACTTGATACAGAGATGACTGAAGAGCTTGAAATGCTTGGTCTTTCCCGTGAACTGGTAAGTCGTATTCAGGCTCTTCGCAAGGAAAGCGGTTTTGAAATTACCGACAGAATCTCTCTTTGTATCCACGGCTCAGAAAAACTTCTGGATGCTCTGAAGATAAATGATGCGTATATTAAATCAGAAACATTAACGACATCTCTTATAACATCCACATTCGATCCCTCATCAGCAATCAAAGGAAGAGAGGAATTGGTTAATGGTGAAATTTGCTGGTTATCGCTTGAAAAATATGTAGGTTAATAGTACTTTAACTCTGTAATTTTACAGCCTTCTTTGAGATTAAGAAAATGTGATCTATTATGGCCAAAAAGAATAGTAGTGCTTCCAAGAAGGAAAATGAGGTTATCGAGGAACCGGTCCTTACTAAAACTTATTTAACCGACGAGGAACTGGAGCATTTCAAGCAGTTGTTACTGAAAAGACGCGAAGAGGTGCTTCGCGATCTGGATATTCTTCGCTCTTCAATTTCTGATGAGAATGTGGAAGATTCCATTAACTCGAATTACTCCATGCATATGGCTGACCACGGAACCGATACCATGGATCGTGAACAGCGTTTCATGTTTATTGCCCGTGATGAAAAATATATCGGCTATATTGATCAAGCTCTTGACAGGATCAGAAATAAGGTTTACGGTATTTGTATCAAGTCAGGAAAACCTATTCCAAAAAAGAGACTCGAGGCTGTACCTCATACCTCAGTGAGAATTGAGTTCAAGCAGGGGAAAAAGTAGGAGCAAAAAACTGCAGTGATGAAGGCGTCCTTTCGGTTTTCATCTGTTTATCATTCATAAAGAAAGAAGAAAAAGGCGTATTGTTAGTACGCCTTTTTCTTGATCAATCGTATTCCTCTTTGTCGGTTGTTACATCAGTTACCTGAATTGGATAGTCCCCGCTGAAACATGCAGTACAGTAACTACCTTCTTCATCCTCAAACGATGGTACACTGTTCATCAAGCCTTGCATGGAGAGGTATTTCAAAGAATCCACGCCAATATAGTCCCTAATTTTTTCAATCTCCTCCACATCATTATCAAGATTGTCAAACATGTGGGTGAGTAACTGCCGTTTTGTAGGAAAATCCATTCCGTAAAAACAGGGATTGGTGATAGGTGGAGAGCTGATGTGCAGATTAATTGACTTTGGATCTGCCTCACGGATAAGTTTAATCAGCATTTTCGCTGTTGTACCGCGAACAATGGAGTCGTCAATGAGTATGATTGGCCTATCCTGAAGCACACCGCGTACAATGTTGTATTTGGAGCGAACCTTGATATCGCGGCTATGAATACCCGGTTGTATGAAAGTTCTTCCTACATAATGGTTACGGATTAGCCCATGTTCGAATCTTGCCGGCCGTTCCATTTTAAGGCTTTCCCGAACAAAACCCAGAGCAGCGGTATTTGATGAGTCGGGAACGCTGACAACAGTCAGTTCTTTCTCCCCAGGTTGATGCTCGATAGTTGACTCTCTTGCGAGGTTCTTGCCGAGATTTCTCCTGATTTTGTCAACAGAGTGTTTGAAAATAAAACTGTCAGGACGGGCGAAGTACACATATTCGAAAATACATCTGGCCTTGCGTTTTGAAGGTGGCAGAAATAGTGATGTTGGCTTTTCGTTTGTTACTGCTAGATGGTCGATCAGGAGAATTTCGCCCGGCTCGATATCGCGAATGTATTCAGCTTGAATAATATCGAAAGCGCAAGTTTCACTTGCAACGATATAGGCAAGTTCTCCGGTTAGGGGATCTACCTTTTTGCCGAGAGCAAGCGGTCTGAACCCATAAGGGTCCCTTGCAGCAATCATTTGGTTGTTGGCCATAATGACTATTGAATATGCTCCCTGTACCTGCATCAATGCTTCGTAAATCTGATGCAGAGGCTCTTTTTCACGGCTTCGAGCTGCAAGGTGCGGGATAATTTCGGTATCCGATGATGCCTGAAAAATAACACCAAGTTCTGTCAGTTCACGCCGCAAGGTGCGAGAATTGGTAAGGTTTCCGTTATGTGCTATCGCAAGACTGCCGGAGCGATAGGTCAGGGAAAACGGTTGAATATTGTTGTTGGATTTTGATGAACCTGTAGTCGAGTAACGGTTGTGTCCAATTGCGGCATAACCACCAAGAGCATCAAATATTGTTTCATCTCGGAAAACCTCAGATACAAGCCCCATACCTTTGTGCTGCTTGAAGAGAGTTTTCTTTTTCACCTTGTTGTAATCAGCTACAACTATGCCTACGGCTTCTTGTCCTCTGTGTTGAAGAGAGTAAAGTCCATAGAAGGTATCTTCCGCGGGAGTTTTTGAATTAAAAACGCCGAAAACTCCACACATAGGCAATAATATATTAAAGTTGAGTAAACCAACATTAAATCCCATAATGACGAATGAACATAACCATTCAAACGGTAAATTGAAAATAATCGTTGCATCAGTTGCACTGTGTCTTTTTCAAAAAGATAAACTCTAAAAATACCGTTGGTTATAGGATAAAAAGAATTAACTTTATTTTACAGCAGTTATATTTTCAGGATCATTAATACGATCGATGTCTATCGGTACTAATTCAAAAAGCTCATGTATTCAACGACAAATAAAACTCCTAAACCGCCTGGTGTGGGGATTTGGGTTTCGGTAACTCTTCTCTGGGGAACGGTATTTTTTTTTACATCGGTTTTCATGATGAAGATTGCCGCAAATTGGCTCCAGCATAGTGTATTCAACCCCTCACGAAGTGAGTTGTTCAACGTCTACGGGATTCATGCAGGAGTGTTGATTGTGTTCGGGCTTGCAGCCATGCTGGTTAAAAATATCATTGAACCAGGAAATCAAAAACAGATTAAAAGGTGGCAGGACATTTCGGAAGGGAAGGGAGAAAAGCTGTTTATTTCTTTTGCAGGAAGTATTGCAACCAGCTTTTTCTTTACCGGTCTTACCGCTGCGACTTTTATCGTAAGTGCTGCTATCCTTGGCTTTACGGTTAAAATTACCCTTTCTGTTGTTTTGCTTGCTGCTCTGCTTAATATTGGGGCGGGTCTTGTGGCATCGCTTATTGTGGGACTGGTTTTTTTGATTGCGAAAGTAGGCAGGAAAAAGGTGTGAAGGATTTGGTTCGCAACTATAGAAGTTCAAAACAAAAAAGCGCAGTTTTATACCTGCGCTTTTTTGTTTTTTTTGTGGAGCTAAGGAGACTCGAACTCCTGACCCTTTGCATGCCATGCAAATGCTCTACCAACTGAGCTATAGCCCCGTTTACCTGCTCTAATTAAAAGAAAAAAAACTTGTTTTTGCAACTTGTTTCGTTAATTCTTTGTATTGGAGCCTGTTATTAATGCAAAATTTGCTGTCATGTCACTTTCGTTTGTTATCAAGGAAGGTTTTTCAAGTATGGGAAGGGCGAAATTACCTGCTGCCATTACCGTTACAATAAGTTTTTTTACTCTCGTACTGCTTGGTCTTTTCAGTACGGTTTCCCTGAGTTTTTTTGATGTTATCAAAGAGATGCAGAGCAGGGTGGAGGTTGAGGTTTTTCTCGGAGATTCGATGAGCGAATCTCAGGCGATGGATGCTGCGGGACAGATAAAAAGACTCAAAGGAGTAAGGGATGCGTCATATATTTCGAAGGATGATGCAGCACGGACGTTTAATCATGATTTTGGGGAGGATATCGTTAAAATTCTTGGTTCAAACCCTCTTCCCAGATCGATCAAACTGAAATTTCTTCCTGAATACGCAACACCCGAGAGTATTGGGCGGATTGTGCCTGAAATTCGCAAGATATCTCCAGATGTTGATATACGCTATAATCAGTCATTTCTAGGCCAGATCGAGAAGAATGCCCAGTTGTTTACCTTACTGACAGGTGGTATAGGGATATTGATTTCAGTTGCTACTATTGTGCTTATTGGGTATACGATCCGTCTGGCCATGTATTCCAGAAAGGAAAAAATCAGGACCATGCGTCTTGTGGGCGCTACAGCCTGGTTTATCGGCGCTCCATATGTTATCGAAGGAGCACTTCAGGGTTTGCTTGCGGGAGCTTTGGCTGCCGGGGCAGTCTATCTACTGTTTGATCAATTACTTTTCCGTTACGAGCCAAGTATTTATCAGGTACTGCAACCGTCTGCACTGCTTATTTATCCTGCTACAGTTTTACTTGGGTTAGCTCTGGGTATTGTAGGTAGTACCCTTTCTGTGAGCAAATATCTCAGGATTGTATCAAAACATTAGTACTGTTATTCCACAAGAGAATAAAGAAGACGGATCTCTGAACTCCATTGATCGGAGTCTGGTGTTTCAAGGATCAAGGGGATTTCTTCACAGGCCGGGTGTGCCATAATGTACGAAAAGGCTTCCATACCTATTGTTCCTTTGCCGATGCTTGCATGGCGGTCAAGCCGGCTGCCAAGCGGGCGTAGCGCATCATTAAGGTGCATCCCGCGGAGGAAGCTTAACCCGATGATTCTGTCGAACTCTTTGAAGGTCCAATCTATTGCTTCGGTTGTCTGCAGGTCATACCCGCTTGCAAATAAGTGGCAGGTGTCGAGGCAGACTCCGACCCTCCTTTTATCTTCGACCTGATCAACAAGAGATGCCAGTTGTTCAAACCTGTATCCGAGATTTGTCCCCTGCCCGGCAGTGTTTTCAATCACCGCGGTCACTTTTGTTGTTGCATTGAGCGCCATATTGATTGATTCAGCTATAAGCTGCAAACATTGTTCCTCATTGATACCGTTCAAATGGCTTCCCGGATGAAAGTTTAGCAGGAGAAGGCCAAGGGTTTCCACGCGCTGCATTTCGTCTATAAAGGCTTCTCGGGCTTTCTGGAGCTTCTCGGGATCGGGACTTCCCAGGTTGATAAGATAGCTGTCATGAGGCAGAATGTACTCGGGTTTAAATCCTCCTTCAGTGCAGTTTTTATGGAATGCATCAATTGAGGTTGTCGTGAGTTTCGGAGCAGTCCACTGACGCTGATTTTTAGTAAACATGGCAAATGCTTTCGCCCCGATGTTGCTGGCCTGCAACGGTGCATTTTCAACTCCTCCGGCTATACTGACATGGGCTCCTACGCGTTTCATAACAAAAGTGACTAGTGATAATTAATTGGGGTTGCTGAATTTTCCGACTTGTCCAGAAGTGAGATTCAATGTTTCGCGGACGGCAAATGAACTTTCTTTGGATGACGATGTTGAAAGCATTTCACCTAGAAGGCCAGTTGAAAAAAGCTGGACACCGAGAATGAGGAGTAAAATACCTAGAAAAAGAATAGGGCGATTGCTGACAGGCTTGTGGAGCAGGATTTTATCGAGTGTCACATAAAGACTGATTGTAAATCCCAATAGAAAGCTTATGAGACCGGCCATCCCGAAAAAATGCATGGGGCGTTGAAGATATCGGATAATAAAGAGTACTGAGAGAAAATCGAACAACCCTGAAAAAAATCTTGATGCATTGTATTTAGTAGTGCCGAATTTTCTCGCCTGATGCCTGACAGGCAGCTCTGTAATTTTGAATCCCATCCACTCTGCCAACACAGGGATATAGCGGTGCATATCACCACGAAGCTCAAGTCGGCGTGTTACCTCTTTACGGTAGACCTTCAGACCACAGTTGAAATCATGAATAGGTATACCTGTAAAAAGCCGTGTGATGGTATTGAAGAGTTTTGAAGGAAGGGTTTTCGAGATAGGATCCTTGCGTTCTTTTTTCCAACCGCTTACCAGGTCATAACCTTCCTGCAGGCGTTTAATCAAATCCTTAATGGCAAAGGGATCATCCTGAAGATCGGCATCAATGGTACAGATATAGTTGCCTGTCGCGGCCATGAATCCTGCTGAGAGTGCTGCAGTTTTACCGTAGTTTCGCTGAAAGGAAATCAGGCGAAGTTCTGGCATGGAAAGGATCATGTTGCTGATCAATGTGCATGAGCTATCGGTTGAGCCATCGTCAACCATGATTATTTCAAAACTGAAGGTTTCAAGAAAGAGATCGTGCAGCTCTTTTTCATGCATGGCAGCATAGAGCTGCTCTATAAGATCAGGCAGCGATTCCTGTTCATTGAACAGCGGAACGATGATGGAAAGTGAGGTCAAATGGGCAACGGATAATTTACAGTCGATTAATGAATCTATGGAAAAGTAAAGAGTAAACAGGGTAAAGCCAAACGTTCAGTTGTTACACTCCTCTCATATCGGGAGGCCAGATGTATTTGTGAAGCTGCAGTTGCATTCTAACCTTAAGCCGGTCGCTGAGAATCCATTCTGCAAGTTCGACGGGTTCCAGTTCACCGAAAGCAACTCCCATCATGACCGTGAAATATTCTGTCAGCCGGGACTTGAGCAGGAGGGATTTAGCCCATTCATAGTCATTTTTTTCGGCAATGACTATCTTGTATTCAAAGGTATTTCGGTAGGGAGGTAAAGATTCCTGAGCGATGCAGATGTTTTCATAATTGTTTTTCAGTGAGACTCCAGATGAGGGAGGTTTAAGGTCAATGATTTTATGGACACGCTGATCTACCTCCGCGACAGAAAGAAACCCTCCAGTTTCAAGCAGCACGGTATGCCCAAGATCACAGAGTCGTTTCATGAGAGGATAAACAGCTGGCTGCAGCAGCGGCTCACCCCCTGTTACCTCAATACAGGGTGCATGGAACCCAATCGCTTGGCGGATAATCTCTTCAGTATCAATGAGCTTGGGATTGCTTTCAGCGTAGGCTGTATCGCAGCCGATACAGCCGTGTCCGCATCCAGCAAGTCGTATAAAGGCGCAAGGCCAGCCGGCGAATGACGATTCGCCCTGAATAGAGTGAAAAATTTCGCTGATATTTAGAAGTCCGGCGCTCATGAGTTCTGTTCGTCAAGCAGTTTTTCAAGGGCTTCAGGGTAAAGCCTGTGTTCACATTCCAGTACTCTTGCAGCAAGTGTTTCTGGGGTATCTTCAGGTAAAACAGGTACCTTTCGCTGCATTAAAATTCTCCCCTTGTCGTACTCCTCATTGACAAGATGTACCGTCGCACCGCTTTCAGTTTCGCCCGCATCAAGTACTGCAGTATGGACATAAATGCCATACATCCCCTCTCCCCCGAATTTTGGTAGCAGGGCTGGATGGATGTTGATGATCTTGTCCTGGAATGCTACCACTACTGTGTCAGGCACCTTCCGCATATATCCTGCGAGAACAATAATGTCGATGCGCTGTTCTCTTAAGCACCCAACCATAGCTGCAGCAAATTCATCAAAAGACGCGAACTGTTTTTCTGTCAGATGGACTGTCGCAATAACATTCTGGTGCGCGAACTCCATTGCTCCACACTGTGAACGGTTAGAGAGGCAGAGGACTATTTCCGCGTTGAGCTGCTTTTTCTTCAGGGCATGAAAGATAGCCTGAAAGTTGCTTCCGGAACCGGAGCAGAATACCGCTATGCGGGTTTTGTGGTTAGTCATGTGCAGCTTATGATGTTGAACCATTTCTCCTTAATATGCAATCAGGGATGATTCTTTTCAAAAAGGTTAATAGGGAGGCCATAAAATAAGAGTTAAGACGTGATTGCATGTCTTGATCGCTGATTATTCCATTCTTTTTTTGATCATTGACAATAGGTGCTTGCAGGATTCTTCCGAGAAACTGTTCTTTGATAAGGAATTCCAGAACTTCTGCGTGTCGGCTTCTTTTTTTTGATTGTCGTTGCATGGGAGTCATTTTTAGAGCAAACTTTCCTTGATTATACTCTTGGGTTTCCTTCCACTACAGGGCTAAATAAGGAAAAATACTTATCTCCTATTGATTGTGCCCATTCGAATAGAATATTAATCGGTACTCAGAAATACGTCGATTGGGCAATTTCAGAAACAGTAATTAAACTTGCTTGCCTCTACATTAAGGGCGGAGAACCCTTCAATACCAATTTCAAATCGATTCAGAGTCACCTTCTGGACTTGAAGACAATTCGCAACTCTTGCGCCCATTTGTCTTCAACAACTTCTGCTCAGCTAGATAGTTTTGCAAGTCGCCTATTAAGTAATCCGATATCGAAATCGATAGCCAGAAAGTTTATAAAGGAGTAATGATGAAAGCATTAATTCTTGATGGGTC
Source organism: Chlorobiales bacterium (assembly GCA_026390855.1). Lineage (GTDB taxonomy): Bacteria > Bacteroidota > Chlorobiia > Chlorobiales > Chlorobiaceae > Chlorobium. The sequence continues at coordinate 32,133 of JAPLFE010000042.1, forward strand.
GCTGGCAGGCGACAGAATCGGCAGTTTTTCTGCTGCTTCCTTGCAGGCCGACCTTGCACAGCGAGGCTCTACTTCCGAAGTGGTTGTGCTTCGCGACAAAAAGATAGGCAACTGCATGCGTGCACTATCCTCTCCGAAAATCAGGCGGATCGTGAAATGGAAGCGCAACTCCACCGCTTGCTGGATAAGATTGAACGACGCGAATCAGATGCAGTGGCTGCTCTCCCTGTCAACAAAC
>JAPLFE010000083.1 GCA_026390855.1 Chlorobiales bacterium
AGGAGGAGATCTTTTTCAAACTCTTCCTGAACGAAGGGTTTATATGCTCCTCCGAAGATACCGAGCCCGAGGAAGGAGGTGTGTTCGGAAGTGGCAATGACTTGCCGGAGTTCCTCGTTGCTGATTGATTTGTTGCCGCTGAAGGTGAGCTTCCCTACATATGGGGATGCAGGTGATTTTTCGTCATTTGTGCTGATTGACTGCCCCTGTGCTTGAAGGACACAGAGCAAAAGAAGAGCAATGAGGCTGAATACTTTTGCTCTGAAGCGCGATGAAGTTTTTAAAAAAAAAACACTGAACTGAGTCCTGTTTTCCTAGGTTAATGGTTCCTCGTCGCCGTAGCCAAAATCTTCGTCGGTGGGATAGTCAGGCCATACTTCGTCAAGGCTTTCATACATGTCATCGCTTTCAGGAAGATCAAGCAGGTTTTCGATTACCTGTTGCGGTGCTCCGGTTCTGTTTGCGTAATTGATAAGCTCATCTTTTGTTACAGGCCACGGAGCGTCGGCTATATAACGGGCAAGGTCTAAATTCCAGTACATACTACTTCGATTAATTTATTCGGTTTAAGAGTTATTGCCTTCTTGTTCAAGTGAAGCCTTTTTTATTGAGATAAACTTTGCCGGGTTTGCACCATCAAAGAAATATGCAGTCGGATTGACAATTTTATTGTCTTTATGAACTTCGTAATGCATGTGGGGACCGGTTGATACACCGGTATTGCCTGAAAGTGCAATGATTTCTCCTTGCTTGATTCTCTGGCCTTGACGTACGAGTGATTTTGACAAGTGGGCATAGATTGTTTTATACCCGTAGCCGTGATTGATGGTTACTTTTTGGCCATATCCTTTGTCATAGCCTGCATAAGCTACTATTCCATCACCAGCAGACTGTACCTTTGTGCCTTCTGGTACAGAAAAATCGATTCCAGCATGAAGGAGAGGGATATGATAGATTGGGTGGAGTCGAAGACCGAAATCGCTGGTAATTTTGCCACCAACTGGCCTGATATTGGGGACGCTTGAAAAAAATGAAGTAGGATTGGGGTTTTCGGTGAGTTCACCTTTTTCGGGGCCAATTTCATGTTGAAAATCAATCTGCTGTATCAGCTGTTCAATCATTTGCTCGGTGCTTGCCAGCAATCCTTCGGTAGTATTGGGTGAGGTAGCTGTTTGACTGGTATCGACAGGCTGTTTTTCTTCAGCACGTATGGACGATGGAGCTAGTAAAAGAGAGGTGAAAAGAGCCAGCGATACTATTAAGGTTTCTGAAGAAATATGCGTAAAAAAAAATGCAGGCACTTTTTTTGCGTATTCAGACAGATTCATAAGCCGTTTTAGTGAAGACATGCAATATCCGGTTAGTTTGTCTGAAAAGGTAAGTCATAATCAATCGACAAATATAAAAAAACTTTTTTTTATAAGTCAATGTTTAGTGGGCTTCATACCAGTTTTTTCCTATACCGGTATCGACCTCGACGGGTACTGTTTTTAGTCCGCAAGTTATTGCAGCATCAATCATTGCCTGCTCAATCAGGGTTGAAAGAGGCTTTTTTTCATCGTCAGTGGTTTCGAAGAGCAGTTCGTCGTGTACCTGAAGGAGCATGATGGATTTCATTTTTTGTGCTTGCATGCGTTCGTTGCAGAGGATCATGGCGCACTTGATGATATCGGCTGCTGTGCCTTGGATTGGCGTATTCATAGCTGCCCGTTCAGCAGCTTTTTTTATGTTTGTATTCCGGCTGTTGAGTTCGGCAATGTAACGACGCCTTCCGAGAAGGGTTGAAACATAGCCGTTTTTTCGGCCGGTTTCGATAATGTTTTGCAGTGCCTCGAAGAGGCCTGGATATTTTGAGGTGTAGGTGTCGATAATAGCTTTTGCTTCTTTCTGGGTAATATTGAGCCTGCGGGAGAGTCCAAAAGGCATGATGCCATAAAGAACACCAAAATTTACTTCTTTTGCTTTGCGCCGCATGTCGGTGTTGATTTCGCTGGTGCCGAAAATAACTTTTGCTGTTGCAGCGTGTATGTCTTCATGGTTGCGGAATGCTTCGAGGAGCTGTGGGTCACCGGAGATTTCAGCGGCAATTCGTAGTTCGATTTGTGAATAATCGGCGGAGAGAAGCCATTTGTCGGGTGATGATGGGATGAATGCTTTGCGAATCTCTTTACCGAGTGTGGAGCGTATAGGGATGTTCTGAAGGTTTGGTTTAGAAGACGAGAGTCTGCCGGTGGCTGTGATTTGTTGGTTGAAAGAGGTATGCAGGCGTCCTGTAAGAGGATTCAGCATTTTTGGCAATGCATCGATATAGGTTGTTTTGAGTTTCTGCAGACTTCTGTATTCGAGGAGGTCAGCTACGACGGGATGCAGTGGTGCGAGGTCTTCCAGAACTTCGACATTTGTTGAGTACCCTGTTTTGGTGGCTTTTTTTGCGGGTAGCTCAAGGACATCAAAGAGGATATGAGCAAGCTGCTTGGGTGAATCAATATTGAAAGTAGAGCCTGTTGCGGTATAAATCTTCTCTGTTAAAAGCTGGAGCTCTTTTTTAGCTGCTTCAGAGGCTTTTTCAAGGTGTGCGGAGTCGATGCATATTCCTTCATATTCCATTGCTGCAAGAATGGCAACAAGCGGAAATTCTATGTTTTCGCAGAGCCAGAGCAGTTCTTTTTCGGGTTCAAGTTTTTTGCGGAACATATCCTCAAGTTGAAGAGCAAGATCGGCATCCTGGCAGGCATAGTTCGAGAGTGTATCTTGGTCGAGCTCGAAAATATTCAGTTTCGTTTTTCCGGTTCCGACGAGTTCATCGAATGTTGTAGTGCGCAAGCCGAGGTGACGGGCGGCAAGATCATCGAGATTGTGTTTTTCTTCAGGGTCGAGTACGTAGCTGGCAAGCATGGTGTCGAAGCCAACAGGGGAGAGGTCTATACCGTATTTTTTCAGGACAAGAATGTCGTATTTGAGGTTTTGCCCTGTTTTTTTTATTGATGGATTTTCAAGAATCGCCTTGAGTATTGCAATTGTGGTTGCCTGGTTCAGCGCATTGTTTGTAAATGAGATAAATCGGGCTGTTCCTGCTTTGGTGGAAAAAGAGATACCCGCCAGCTCGGCTTCAAAAGTATCGAGACTTGTTGTTTCAGTGTCGACCGCTATGCGGTGGGCGTTTTTAAGTGAGTCGACAAGTTCGGTCAGTTTTTGCCCGGTATTGATGAGCAGATAGTCGGCACCGGTTTGCGGTGAAAGGAGTTCGAGCTGCTTGTCGGGTGGTGGTGCGATTGGCTGTTCACTGGGTTGAACCTCTTCAGCAGGGGAGGGTACAAAATTACTGAATACCGATGGGAGCCGGGCTATAATGGATTTAAGACCGAGTTTTTGCAGCAGGGGCAGAAGTTTTTCGGTGTCGGGTAATCCACAGGCGAGTTGTTTGAGGGTAACCTCTATTGTAAGGTCGGTGCGTATGGTGACCAGCTGTGTTATAAGGTCGAGCTGTGGTTGAAATTCTTCGAGACTTTTTCGGTTTTTAGGGGAAATATCGTTCAAGTGCTGATAGATATTGTGCAAAGAGCCGTATTTCAGAAGGAGGGTTGCGGCTGTTTTAGGCCCGATGCCTTTTGCGCCGGGTATGTTGTCTGATGTGTCGCCGGTGAGGGTCAGAAATTGGGTGAAAAGTGCCGGTGAAACCCCGAATTGGTCGGCGATTTCTTTTTCGCCGAGCAGTTCCAGCTCATTCTGGTTTTTGCCGGGTTTGAGAATTTTTGTTCCGTCGTGAACCAGCTGGGAAAGATCTTTGTCGGGGGTGACGATATACACCTGACAGGTATGCTCGAATTTCCGTGAGGCTGTTCCAATAAGATCGTCTGCCTCGTATCCAGGGGTTTTGATAAGGGGAATATCGAGAGCTTCAAGCAGCTCAAAGACAGCATCAAGTTGTATGATGAGGTCTTCGGGTGGGGCTTGCCGATTGGCTTTGTAAGCGGGATAAAGATCGTGACGGAAAGTTTTTTCTTTGCTGTCAAATACAGCGGCAAGGTATTGTGGCTTGTAGGTTTCGAAGATTTTAAAGAGTGCGGATGCAAATCCATAGATTGCCCCTGTCGGCATTCCGTCGCGGCTTGTCATTCCTGCTCGTTGCAAGGCAAAAAAGGAACGGTAGATGATTGCCATTCCATCGATGAGAAACAGGGCTGGCTTTTCAGCTGGTGGAGTGATCTGTTCGACTGTGTTCGGCTGGTCGAATGAAGGAAAGAATTCGAGTTGGCTCATTCGGCGACTACTCCATAGCTTCCAAGAACTTTGACCATGGTGGCAAATTCCTTGAGATGGTTTAGTGCGTTGTGTATATTCGGGTCGTGCTGGTGGCCGATAAAATCGACATAAAACAGGTATTCGAACGCTTTTTTTCGGAATGGCCGGGATTCAATTTTGGTTAAGTCAATTTCGCGCATGGCGAATGTGGCCAATGCTTTGAAGAGTGATCCCTGTTCATTGGGTAAGGTGAAAGCTATAGATGTTTTGTGATGTGATGTATCCAGTTTTGCTTTAAGCTGCAGGGGTTCAGTTGATTCTGAATGCGAAATACAGAAGAATCGGGTAATGTTCCATTCTTCGTCGGCAAGGTTGTCCTGAAGGATTTCAAGCCCGTAGAGTTCACCGGCTCTTTTTGAGGCTATTGCAAGTTTTGTGGGATCTTTTTCTGCCGCGATTATTTTGGCACTGCCGGCGGTGTCGTATGCGACTTCAGGTTTGAGGTTTTTGTGTGTTGTGAATAAATTGCGACATTGAGCCAGTGCCTGAGGATGGGAGAGTACCTTGTGGGCATCTTTTATGGTTGATCCGTGGATGCCTAGCAGACAATGCTTAACTTTTACAAAGGTTTCAGCAACTATAGTAACGGGATGTTGAAGGAGAAGGTCATAGTTCTGGTGAATGCTTCCTCCTAGTGAATTTTCTATTGGAATGACCGCATAAGCTACCTCAAGGTTTTCAACGGCGGCAAAAACCTCTTCAAATGATTCGAATGGTTTTGGCTCTCCGATCCGGAGTGCAGCAATCTCGCTGTAAGCTCCCGGTTCTCCCTGATAGGCGATCATCACGTTTGTCATTGTTTTGTGTTGTTATTAACTTGCATAAATGCGGTTGGATTTGATTTTATTTAAAGAAAATAAATCTATTATCATAGGCGGGGTGCTTCGGGAATAATAAATCAGCAGTTTTTATTATGTCAGGACATAGCAAATGGGCGACCATTAAAAGGAAAAAAGCGGTAACTGATCAGAAAAGAGGCAGTTTGTTTACTAAACTGGTCAAGGAGATTACTATTGCAGCAAAAATGGGTGGGGGTGACCCAACAGGTAATCCTCGGCTCAGGCTGGCTATTGATACGGCGAGGGATAATTCCATGCCGATGGACAATATTCAGCGTGCCGTCAAGAAAGGAACGGGGGAACTTGAGGGTGTGACTTATGATGAAATAACCTATGAGGGGTATGGCCCTGCTGGAATTGCACTGATTATTGAGACTGCAACGGACAATCGTAATCGGACCGTTGCTGACATCAGGCACATTATGAGTCGTAATAATGGGTCGCTCGGTGAAGGTGGCAGTGTGAGCTGGATGTTTCAGCGGAAGGGGTGTCTTGATGTGCCCAAATCGGCTGCTGGAGAGGACCAACTTATGGAAATATTACTGGATGCTGGTCTTGAAGATCTTAACGTGGATGATGAGAACTATTTTACCGTCATTACGGATGTAAAGGATCTGGAAGCGGTTAAAAAAGCGCTTGACGGGGCGGGTATTGTGTATGAGAATGCGAAGAGTGACCTTATTCCAGAAAATTATATAGAACTTGAAGCTGAGGATGCTCGGAAAGTGATCAAGTTGATTGATGCGCTGGAAAGCAATGATGATGTGCAGGCGGTCTACAGTAATATGGAGATCAGCGAGAGTGCAATGAGCAGCTTAAACGAATAGAGGATGGTTGTTCTCGGGATTGATCCCGGAAGTCTGAATACTGGTTATGGTGTGATTCGCCATGATTCTGGCGGGTTTTCTGTGCTTGTATGCGGGGTAGTCCGTCTTCATCCTCAACGCAGCCATGCTGAGCGGATTGGTGAGATATACAGGGAGCTGGCAAAGGTTATTGATGATTTTCGACCTGAGCGTGTTGCTTTGGAAACTGCTTTTTTGAGCAGAAATGTGCAGTCGGCTTTGAAGCTTGGGCAGGTGCGGGGTGCGGTTATTGCCCTTGCGATGAACGAGAATGTTGAACTGCATGAGTATGCGCCCCGTGAAGTGAAATCGGCGATAACTGGAAGAGGAGCTGCAAGCAAGGAGCAGGTTGCGTATATGGTTACAAGCATGCTTGGCCTTGGGGTAGCTCCTAAACCTTATGATGTTACCGATGCACTGGGTATAGCCCTTTGTGATTTGCTCAGAGGGGATAGCCGGAAGGTTTTTTTGTCGGCAGAAAAAAAACGATCTAGAGGCGGCAGTTGGTCGAAGTTTGTTGCTGCATCGCCTGATAAGGTTATTCGGTAGTTTCGAGGTGACAAGGGAATTGCCTGTTTTTAAAGAGTTCATATGACTCAATAATAAAATCTTAGCTGTGGAAGGTCGTATTTCACATATAAAGTTTTCTTGCCTTTTCTCCTCTTTTCAATACCTCTCCGAAAGTGATTAATTTAAAATACCTTAGACCTTAAAACCTTTCTTTATTGTTCCCTTTTCTCCTTTGGTTATTCCCTCCTTTTCTGTAATATTCCTCTGAATTTGTAAAGTTCTTGTAAAGCTTGTAAAGGGAAAAGGGGTTTATATGGGCGTTTCGGTTCGTGAAATTCCACTGAAAGAGGGCGGCGTTTCCTTCAGTATTGACATTTATTTCAAGGGACAGCGGCAGCAGGTTAAAACAGATATTCAGGCCGAAAGATCAGAAGGCCGGGAGTATAAAAAAGCACGGCAGCAAGCTGAAGCACGAGCGGCAGAGTTGGAAGCACAATTGAAGATCGACCCGGCGGCGGTTTTTCTTGGCAAGGAGAGGCGCGGCAATGACTTTCTTGAATATTTCGAGAAGGTGATGCGTGACGAAAAAAAAAGTGAATCCTCTTACAGAAATGCCTTGAAACATCTTCGGGATTTCAATGGAGTAAAGCCGTTGCCAATGGCGAATATTTGCCAAACATGGGCGGAGCGGTTCCGGGCATACGTTGATGCCTTGAGCCTAAAGGAAACAACAAAACAAAATTACTTGCTTGCCTTGAAGATCATTTTAAAGCGGGCGGCAGAGGAAAACCTTATACCTGATTTCTCAAGGAAAATAAAACAGTTTGGCAAGAATGATGTTGCCCTGAAATATTTGACCGTTGAGCAGATCAAAACCCTTGAGGCGACACCTTGCAACCTCCCAGCTATAAAAGCGGCGTTTCTGTTTTCTTGTTTTTCGGGCTTGAGAGCTTCAGACCTTGAAGCCTTAAAAGATGGAGATATTCAACAGGACGGCGACAGGGTAACAATTCGTTTCAAGGCGCAAAAAACCCAGAGATGGGAACGTTTGACACTTGGAGCGCAGGCGTTGAAATATCTTGATGAAGCCAAAGAACAACATAAAGGCAGGGAAATCGAAGATAGCAGGGTTTTTCTTTTACCAAGTAGAGCTTGGAGCGTGAAAGTTGTCAGAGCTTGGGGCGTAGCGGCAGGCATTCCGTTCAGTCTTGGCTTTCATTGTGGGCGGCATTCCTTCGCAGTGTTGAGCCTTCAAAATGGCGTTGACCTTTACACCCTGAGTAAATTGATGGGCCATGCCACTATTTCAGCTACCCAGATTTATGCAAAAGTTGTTGATGAAACGAAAACGGCGGCAATGGATAAACTGCCCAGTTGGTAAACACCAATATATTTGGTTCTCCAAAAAGGTAGCATGATGCTACATGGTAGCATTGAACGGGCAGAAAATGGGCGATATTACGGCAGGTTCACTTTAAAAGAGGCGGGTTATGGGCGAATTTATACCAACAGAGTTGGAACTCATTGATGTTCTTTGTCGCGTACGGGGAACGGACTGGGAGCGTGCTGTAACAAGGAGCAATGATGGATGGCTGAATAACGGACGTGACGGATATAAGGAATTCATAAAAGGCTTCAAGAACCTTCGCGAAATCAATCAAGAATATATGCGAACAGCTGCTCAGTGGAAAGCCTGTTCATTTTCGTTTATTCTTGACCAGATACGCCGTAGCCCAAAGGAAGATCAATTCTTATTGCTTGAACTCATAAACCGGTACAAAGAGACGGCGCAAGTAAGATTACTCGACGTTGTAGGGGCGGAATGGGAGAACGTTGGGGAAAATATACGATCACTGGTTAAGGGAACATCCGAGTTCCTTGCCGCAGACACCGAATATCAGCGCATTAAAGCAAAATTTATTCACATCGCAAATGATTCATTGAGTTGTCGTGATATGATTGGTATACCTGACAACGTACGTGGCCTATGGTGGGATTTCTTGGGGAATACCGAAAGACGAGAGATGTGCGCTGTTGATGAAAAATCTTTGGTCTGGAGAGTTCTTGTCTCACAGGAATTGATAAATCGGATCCATGATATAGCAATAGATCAACAGCAGGCCGCAGCCCCGGCGGCAGATCAGGAACCAAAGACACCCGGTAGAAAAGAAAAGCTGTCAATGGATGTGTTCATGCGGGAGATATTCCCCGATATGAAACTGAGGTTCCCCGATTCAAAGCACGTTGCTGGCAAAAAGGCTTATTGTGAGACCGTCGGCAAGGCGCATGGTGTAAGTGAAAAAACTATTCGTGATAAGTTTGACACCTGCAATAATGACTGGGGAGAAACTATGTAGTACCATGTAGTTCCCCGCATTTTTCCCCGTCACGGCATAGCGTAGAATAGAGCTGAAAGGAATTACCCTTTCAAGAAAAACTATTCTAAGCCATGCAAACTATTGAAACTGTAACACCCCACCAAGCAGCCCCAGCTATTCAGCAGAGACAACAGAAAACCCTTTCTACAGAGGGAGCGATACTTTACTTCCAAGAAGTTCACGGGCTGAAGATTGCGCGCGCCACACTCTACAAGAAAAAAAGCACCCAGCCGGACACCTTCCCCGGCAGGCGTTCACCCTTTGGAAAGCTTGTATTTGACCCGGTAGAGATTGACCGTTACATGTTGACCGGAAGCGCACGGGCAGCGGTTGAGACTGAAGGGGGGCGAGCATGAGACTGGACAATAAAAAGCCCCGTAGCGGGCAGCCACAGGGCAAGAACGGGCATTTGTTGGGCGCAAACAATGGGCGTTGTTCACTTCCTCAATATACGCACCCTTCAAGAAATCCCAAAGCGTTTTGCGTTGATGCTTATTGCCGAAATGCAGATCGGGCAATTGCAAATTGCTTTGTGATGGGCTTGGATTTCCTGCGTCAGATCAAATTCAGTTACATGATTGCCTCTAATGGAAAGTTGGTTGTCAGATCAGCACGGAGGGCAGGTAAGTGAGCGATACCACACCAAAGCCCAGCGCGATATTATCGGCAGTACTTCAGCAGGTTTGGCCGGTTGATTTCCAGCTTTTGGCATTCCCGGAAATAACAGAGCTTCGGGCAGAGTTGAAGGAAGCGCAGGCCAAAGGATTGAACCAAGACGGCAGCGCAAACCTTGACACCCCAGAAGGCCAGAAAGCGGCTAATGATGTATTGGCGATACAAAAGCAGATCAGCAAGTGCAAGCCGGGCCAGAAACATTTTATTGTTCATGGCATTGACCATTTATTGAACCTTTGCAAGGCCAACCAATGGCAGCTTGCAGCCCAGCACGGGCGCGTTTATGTGTACAATGGCGCGTTCTGGCAGGCAGTCAATGAAGGCGACCTGAAGCAGTTTCTTGGGCAGGCACTTGAAAAAATGGGCGTTCGATTTGTTGAAGCTAAATATTTCCGGTTTCGTGATGATCTGACAAAGCAATTTTACACAAGCGCACATCTTCCAGCCCCAGAGAGGGACAGAGGAACGGTTGCTATAAACTTGAAAAACGGCACATTGACCGTCGGGCCGGAAGGTGTTCAACTTCGAGAGTTCAGGGCGGCGGATTTTCTTACTTATCAGCTTGTCTTCGATTATGACCCCGCAGCAACAGCCCCGAAATGGCGGGCATTTCTTGAAGATGTTCAGCCAGACCCGGAAGCACAGCAGATTTTAGCCGAGGCGGCAGCATTGGCGTTTATTCCTTCCAGTGTCCTGAAGCTTGAAAAGATTCCTGTTTTGTTTGGCAGTGGTTCAAACGGCAAAAGCGTTTTCCAAGACACCTTCAGGGCGGTTCTTGGTAATGAAAATGTGTCAGGGCATTCTTTAAAGTTGCTTACTTCAAACGAGAATGCACGGGCAGACCTTCAAGACAGACCAATCAATATCTCTTCAGAGATCGGTGGCATTGCGGATTCAGATACATTCAAATTGCTTGCCAGTGGTGAGCCTGTTTCAGCGAAAATCTTATATCAGGACGTTTTCACGATGGAAGATTACGCACGGCTTTTCTGCAATGCTAACAAGCTACCGAGGGAGATTGAAAATTCACCTGCATTCTTTCGGCGGTTTCTGATTATCCCGTTCACAGTAACAATAGACCCGGCAAAGAAAGACACCACCCTTTCAAAGAAGATCGTTTCAACTGAATTACCGGGCGTTCTCAATTGGATTCTTGAAGGTTTGGCAAGATTGCTGAAGCAGGGCGATTTTTCCCCATGCACTGCGGCAGATCAAGCGTTGCAGCAATACAGGCATGAAAGTGATAGCGTTGCAATATGGCTTGAAGATGCAGGTTACCAGCCTTCAGAGAACGGACATAGGCAGCCTTCAGGCGTTCTTTACACCGAGTATAGGGATTTCTGCAAGGGTGAAGGTTATTCAGCCGTAGGGGGCAAAACATACAAAGAAAGAATGCTGAGTTCAGGTTTCCAGCACAGCCGAATAGCAGCCGGGCAAGTTTACAATGCTGTGAAAATGGGGGGTGAAGATGCGCCATTCTGACCCCGGCAGCCGGTTAATATCGGCGTTCAGCAATGCATTTCAGCAGACACCCAGCGGAACAACAACAGTTGAAGCCTTCCTGCATGGTGTTCAATCGGGCCATTGGAGGCGGGAGGTTGAAACGGTTCGAGCTTTGACCGACCCTGACCAGATCAAGGAAGCAAAGAAGCGAGTTCCAGCGGTTGCACCCAGCGCACTGTTTGACGGCAAGCGAGGCAAGGAGTACGTTCAGCAGCATTCAGGATTCTTGAACCTTGACCTTGACAACAAGGAAAACCCCGGCATTGCAGACAGGGCGTCACGGGCGCGCGTTTATGCAGATCAATATGTTTTTGCTGGGCATGTTTCAGTTTCAGGGCATGGGTTGAGCTTGTATGTACAGATTGACCCGGCACAGCACGAAGCGGCATTCTTGCAGCTTGAAGCCTATTTTTTTGCGGCATGGGGCGTTCATGTTGACCCTGCATGTAAGGACGTTTCCCGGCTTCGCTTCGTGAGTTATGACCCTGCATTGTATCGAAATACTGAGGCGCGCCCATTTATTACCAGAAAGAAGCGTTTCAGTCAAGCCCAGCGACCGGCACGGCGTTCAGTTGATCGGCCAGCCGTTCAGGATTCAGACCAGTATTTTGAAGCAGTTCTTAGCCAGATATTGGCGGCAGGTTATGACCTTACAGGCACTTATTACGATTGGGTGAAGATTGGTTTTGCTCTTGCTGAAGGGTATAACGAAGCCGGGCGGCAATACTTCCATGAGATCAGCCAGTTTCACCCGAAATACAAGCCAGCAGAGACAGACCAGCAGTTCACAAGATGCCTTCAGACCAGAGCAGCAGGCGTTACAATCAGTACGTTTTTCTATATGGCAAAGCAGGCAGGGTTTACATTCAAATAACCATTAACTGTTGAAGATCATGAGTAGCAAGGAAGAGGCAGCAAAGATCGGAAATTTCATTCTTGATAAAAGCAAGGTTGCATTGTTCGAGGCAGTCACTGAGGCAATGGGTAGGGAACCAGATGGCAAAGACTGGGCTATTGCAGTATCAAGTTTCCTTATGGGCGCAAGCTGTTCAGCGCAGGCACTATTGGACGGAATTCAGGAACACAACATTATTAAGCGAAATTGAGCCATATCAACATAAGGCAAGGGTAAAAACTTTGCCTTAGAAGGGCATTTGTGAACGCTTTTTATATCACGAAAAGACTGTAACCCATTATAAAAACTGATTAAATGAGGATATACCACCTATGAGCAGAAAAACACTGAGAACACTGGGCGATGTGCGCAGGTACTTGGCCGGACTTTTGAACCGCTATGAGGCAAAAGAGATAGATGAAACACACCTGAAAAGCGCAGCGTATGTTTCAAATATCCTGACCAGTACAATCAAAGATTCAGACCTTGAGGCGCGCATTGACAAACTTGAAGAACAATTAAAAATTGGATCGAAAAATGGGCTTAAAAGAGCGAGTTAAGGCATTGGAATTTTCACAGGGAGGTGAGGAACTCGTGATCGCACTCAATGTATTGCCCTGCGATTACGACACATCACTTAAAAAATATAAGGGGGTGTTCATGCTCGAGGATGTTGGAAACCCACTGACTTTGAGGATTTTTTTGATGAAAGAAAAAAAACAGAGGGGGTTGAGTGATTGAAAAACGCATCAAAAGGCTGGAGCAGTGGCTTTGTCCGGCTCCTATTATACCGATACACGTCTACATCGTTATCCCCGGTAACCGAATGTTTCAGGAGCGGGTGTACCGAGAAGATCAGTTTTTGACAGGCAGTATCGAACC
>JAPLFE010000146.1 GCA_026390855.1 Chlorobiales bacterium
GTAATATGAAAGAATACTGGCTCACGGTAAAGCCGTCTGTTGACCCTACAATTAAGGGAGGAAACAGTGTCATGAGCATTAAAACACAAGCATAAACAAGCATAGTAACTTTTTTGGCTGGGCTCATGTCTCTGAATGAAAAAAAATGGTTCCTAATAAATATTTATACCCATAGGAATAATTACAGGTCAAACGGGTTATCTATAATTTCCAGAGAAAGCTCTCTTGTATGGTCATGAACACCAATTCGGATGTAATGAAGGTTATTTTTGCTGAAAATATCAGCACCCTTTTCAGCTGCATGAAGAATGATGTGCCCACTATGATGACCAAGCTCTTTGGAAAGATCATTCCATTTCCTGAAAACAAGATTGGTGTAAGATTCCCCCTCTCTGATATAGAGAATACTATGATCACCAAGATCAGTAATGTCATCGGGCGTTGAGATAAACGACAATTCCTTTCCAATCCAGATGCTGATTATTTCACAATGAAACGGAAGAAACACAGAGTTTTTGACGACAATCCCATGCTCCCCATTGTTGATCGCAGTAATAAAGCTTTTCAGGCCCATGAAAGTTACGGTTGAATGCTCTTTCTTTACTTGTAAATAAACAGTACCCATACCAGAATAAAAAACGGCAGCAAAATCGGTATGGAGTATTTAAAGATATACTCTACAAAATCAGGCACATCAACATCTGCTTGAGCAGCAATGTTTTTAACCATAAAATTCGGGGCATTGCCGATGTAAGATATCGCCCCAAAAAAGACCGAAGCTACCGAAATTGCCATCAGATAAATATCAGAGGAAACATCACCCTGTACAGGGGAATCCATCCCTTTTGCAAAAAACCTAATGCTGTCAGGGGAGCCGATATCAAGTCCAAATTTTCCTAAAGCAGCAGCAAGGAAATTCAGATAGGTTGGTGCATTATCCAGCACCCCCGAAAGGGCTCCGGTCATCCAATAGAAACTTGATACAGAAAGATCACTGGCATGAGTTGCAGCATAAGCCTCAATAAGAGCAAGCGCAGGAATCATGGTTGCAAAAATACCTATAAAGAGAAAGGCAACCTCCTTGATTGGCTCAAAATTGAATTCATTGCGCCTGAGAGCTTCTTTATCAGCGGTTTTAAAAGCTGCAAAAGCAACCCCAAACATGATAAGCTCACGGATGCCGAACGGAACATGTACCAAGTTCTGTAGACTCGGAAACCCCTCAATAACAGCAGGATCACAAAATACTGCAGCAATGATAGCCGCAAGGTACCAGAGGTTTTTAGCCCCCTTTAAAGTCACCCCACCTTTTTTTTCTGCCCCCTGCAACGTTCCATTTCCGGCTTTTATATCAAGAGCTATAAAAAGTAGTAGTAGGCCGGAAACCGTAATTACCCATGGAAGAAATACTTTCGGGAACACCCAGAAAAATGGGACCCCTTTTAGAAAGCCAAGAAACAATGGGGGATCTCCAATTGGAGTTAACCCACCGCCAATATTGCTCACAATAAAAATAAAAAAAACAATATGAAACGCTTTCAGGCGGCCTTCATTTATCCTCAGGTACGGCCTTATGAGCAACATTGATGCACCAGTTGTACCAATTACATTGGCAATCAAGGCTCCAAACATAAGCACTAAAGCGTTAATCCAAGGGCTCCCTCTTCGTTCAATCTTGATAAGAATTCCACCAGTCACGACAAACAGTGAACTAATCAAAATAATAAAGGAGAGATACTCTTCAAGTGTATGCTCCAGTATCTGAGTTCCGTTCCTCATGAAAAACCCGTAGTACCCTGACACCACTAAACCAAGTCCACAGGCAACCATTGCATAATGATCCTCCCAGAACCGGTGATAGAGCAGAGGGCCGGTCGCAATCATCAGGAGAAGCACAAGAAAAGGGGTAACAAGCCAGACTGGAGGGAGATTATCAGAAGGTTGAGGATTAGTATATCCAATCGTTCCAGTAACAACATTACCAGCTTCCGCCGCAAACAGTGACCCACTAGAACCGATGAGAGCTGCGGCAAAGAAAAAAAGCGCTAATATATAGCAATAAGGTCGGATATGTTTCATAACCAACGCTGTTCAGCTCATTGTAATAAGGCGAATAGTGTCAACCGTCCACATTATCAAACCCAATATAGGTGCCATAAATATTTTTTTTTCCATATGAGCTCCGTTAGAGAGTTTTTCCGACTGCTGAGGATAGTCTCATTACAAGGTAATCTTCGGTCTCTTGGTTGAAGACTGAAAAGTAATAGCTACTTTATATATAAGATCTTCAGATTTCAATAAAGCAAATCTTTGATGATTAAAACAATTCTACACTCATTTAACATCCAGCAGGATGCAGAAACCTTCGATGTAATCCATAGCGCAGTTGAACGTGAAATCGTTTTCAAGGGCAGCAGACTGTGGGTACTTATTTTTGCCATCATTCTGGCATCGGTGGGGTTGAACATCAACTCTACTTCAGTTATTATCGGCGCCATGCTTATTTCGCCGCTGATGGGCCCGATTAATGGAATCGGTTACAGCATTGCCACCTACGATTTCCCTCTTCTCCGACAGGCCTTCAAAAACTTTTCATTTGCAGTTCTGGCAAGTCTTGTGGCCTCAACATTGTATTTCGCCATCAGTCCAGTATCGAGTGCCCATTCCGAACTGCTTGCACGAACTAGTCCAACGATTTACGATGTACTGATAGCGCTTTTTGGAGGGCTAGCCGGTACAATTTCCCTTACAACGAGACTCAAAGGCAATGTGGTGCCGGGAGTAGCTATAGCTACAGCCCTCATGCCTCCGCTTTGTACCGCCGGGTATGGTCTGGCAACAGGCCAGTTTCAATTCTTTTTCGGCGCGATCTACCTTTTTACCATCAATACGGTATTTATAGGTATATCGACAATCGTTTTTTCCCAGGTCATGGCTTTTCCCATCAAAGCAATTATAGATGAGGCTAAAAAAGCAAGAATCAATCATCTGATTACCGTTGTCATCCTGATTACGTTGATACCAAGTGTCTATTTTGGCTATGTGCTTGTGCAAAATGAAGGCTTTTCGGAAAATTCTGCCAAGTTTGTTCGAAGCATCAGTTTATTCCGTGGCAACTATCTTTTACGGCACGAAATCAATGTTGACCACCGAACTATAACCTTGATGTACGGCGGGCGAAAACTGACAGCGGATGACAAAATGCAGCTGAAAAAGCGGTCAGGAGATTTCGGACTTAGTGAGGCAACCCTTAACTTTCAGCAGGGTATTAACTTTGCTGATTTTTCCAACATTCAGCTCAGCGAGACTGAACGTCTTAAGTCCGAAATCAACCGTCTTTCCCTTGAACTCCAGCAGTACTCACGTCAGCAAGACAGTTTGTACCAACGCAGACTTAAGGGCGGTGCCTTGTTGAGCGAGCTACGGGTTCTCTTTCCGGTGATCAACGCGTGCCTGTTCACCGAACCCTATCGCTTTATCGCTGCTAAGCCGACCGTACCGATCCGCCAAGCTTATGTTATAGTTACCACATCCAAATCCTTGAGAAAGAATGAAAAAGAAAAGATAACTCTTTGGCTCAGGGCAAGGCTTCAAAACGACAGTTTGAGAACCGTGTTTGATTGACAAGGTGGCGGGAGGCACCCTTGGAACGCAGCAGAAAGCAATCAAAACATCGAATGGGCGCCGAGTTCCTGGCCTGCAAGCCCCCCTTCCAAGACACGCTTATAGAAATCGCGCAAGGTATCGGTTCCATAGGAAGGGGTTGCATCGGCATCGTATTTACCAGTTGCGGGATTAAGTACCAGCATTGACTCGGATGTATAATAACGACCTATCCGGGCAAACTCAGCTTTATCCTTAAGCATTGGGAATACCTTTGAAAGAAGAGTCAGGACTGGAATAATAATATCGAAAATCAAAAGCGGGACTTTTTTAAACTTCGGTTCACGACCCAGAAGTTCGAAAAGAAGCTCACCCTGTTCTTTTGCTGAAATAGCCTTACCGGGTCCACCGATGGGAAGAATTTTATTCTGTTTGGAGGGATCTTCAAGGCAGTCAGCCATGAATCGTGCAAGGTCTGCTTCGCTGATCGGCTTGCATGAAGTAAGTTCCCCGTTGCCGAACATTATATAAGGCTTGCCTTTTTTTACAGATTCCACCTGTCCGGCGATAGATTTAAAAAAAGCTGTCGGACGTACAATTGAGTAAGTCAACCCCGATTCTATGAGCTCTTTTTCAAATTTGAGCTTGGCTCTCTGGAATTCGAGCAAGGGTTTTTGAACACAGATTGCTGAAAGCAACACAAACTTTGATGCACCTGCGGCCTTACCTGCATCGAGAGCATTACGAGTTGCCTGATAGTCTATCAACCAGGCATCCTTCAACCCTCCCGTACGGGATGTCAGACAGGATACAACAACATCAAACCGTTCATTGCGGATACCATCCTTCATCAGGGAGCTCATGTCAGAGACATCGCCAAAACGAACCTCAGAGCCCAGCAGCTGTTGCCGGGTAAGATCAGCTGTAGTTGCAGCATCTACTCCTGAACGCTCACGCGCAAAGCTTACCACATCGAAACCCCTTGCGACCATTTCACGAACAACAAATTTGCCAATATAGCCCGTGGCTCCCACCACAAAAATGCGTTTTGGCCTTTGTGATGAAGAATTACCTGAAAAATCTGAAGGTGATGAAAAACCCACTGGTCAATGATTTTTATGAGTTTAAGAGCTTAGTAATCGCAAGACAATGCAACACAGCCATACAGCTAAAGCATTAAGATAACTCTGCTTCTCTGAACCAACAACAAGCGGGTAAATATATTCATTTGTGCTATACCAGCAAATGCTACTCTATGAGTGACACTCCCCTTTCTCAGGATAAAGGGGAAAGAAGTGTCTGAATCATTTCGAGGAGCTCGCTTTTCTTGATGGGTTTGGTGATGAAGTTGTCGCATCCTGCTTGCCTAGCTTTTTCCCTGTCCTCGATTGAGGTAAATGCTGACTGGGCTCTTTGATGAGTCTTGTTGCCTCAAATCCAGATTTTATCAAGCAAGTATTTGAAAAATATAAATCCCAGAAAACGTGGGTTAATGCAGAAGATGCTTTCCGGTGAATGGCGGGTGAGGCCAGAGG
>JAPLFE010000096.1 GCA_026390855.1 Chlorobiales bacterium
TTTGGCATCGATGAGAAGATTTTCAAGGAGTCGCATGGCGGCTGGTTCGTTTTTTCTGAGTCCTGAAAGTGTCAGGTATACATAATTGTCGGCGGTTATAACAGAAAAGGTTGCGCTGATTTTATAAAATTCCTGATTTAACTCTGCCTGAGTGAGTCGGGATGTTCCGAGATAGGAGAGGTAACGTAGAGCGAGATCGATTTTCCTATTGGTGTTTTTGCCGATATCAAAGACATAAGTGAGCGAGAAAAGATCGTCTTCCCTGTTGCGCAAGTAGTGGAGCTTTACTGATGGATTGACATCAAAAAAGGTGATATCCTTTTTGTAGTCAACAAATGCAGGTTCAAGTTTTTGTGATTTCTGTGATAAAATTTTTTCGGCAAAAGGTGACGAGGCATCTCGATTTACCTTCAGGGGGGTAATCGGCGGTTTCTGGATTTTGGCTTCGCTTATTGATTTGCCGTGTTCTTTATATACTACGATATAATTTGAACCATAATGCTGTCGGGCAAATGTCACAAGTGCATTTTTTGTGATTTTCTGAAGCCGGTCGAACTGGCTGACCTGCTGTGACCATTCCATACCATTGGTGTAGGCATTAACATAAGCCTCGGTTCTGCCATGGTTGGATTCATAGAGTTTCATCTGTTCTATTTTCATATCATTTATTGCGGCCTCCATGAGCCAGTCTGGAAACTTTCCCTCTTTGAGAAGTTCAATTTGATCGAGCAGCAGCATTTTGATATGGTCGAGACTTTGACCTTTCCTTGGTTTTGCTGCGAGAATATGTGCTGAGTAGTCTTTCATCTGCACTAAGGCTGAGCTGCCATCCAGTACTTGCTGCTGCTGGTTGAGGTTGAGGTCGATCAAGCCTGCTGTTTTGTTGTATAAAATCTTATCGATAAGCGTTATGTAATCGGTATCTGAGCTGTTGATGCCGTTGAAGCGGAATGCTATAACGAGCTCTTCGGCTTCTGGTCCCTTTATTTTGATGAGTAAGGGTTTTGTGATAGGTGCTTCAACTGCAGGGGTGAACACAGGAATTTCTTTTTGCTTGAGGACTGAAAACTTTTCATCGATGAGTTTTATGGCGGTGTCAGGATCGAAGTCGCCAGCGATGCAGAGCGCCATATTGTTGGGGACATAATAGGTATGGTAAAAGTTGAGAACATTTTTGATGGATGGGTTTTTGAGATGTTCAGCTTTGCCAATAGTAGTCTGGGTACCATAGGTGTGTTTTTTGAAAAGACCGGCGAAGAGGTTTTCCCATATTTTGTTTTGGTCACTGTCCATGTTCCTGTTCTTTTCTTCATAGACGGCCTCGAGTTCTGTATGAAAGAGCCTCATTACTGGATTGCGGAAGCGCTCTGCTTCGATGTCGAGCCACTGGTCGAGCTTGTTTGATGGGATATCATTTACATAAACCGTCTCCTCTTTCCATGTATAGGCATTGGTTCCCTGTGCTCCGATGGAGTTCAACAGCTTGTCATACTCGTTGGGGACGGCATATCGTACGGCAATATTGGAAATGCTGTCGATCTCTTTATAGATGGCTGCTCTTTTTTTGATATCAGTGGTTGAGCGGTACTGCTCGTATAGCGTCGTGATTTTGTCGACCTCAATTCGTTCCTTTTGATAGTCAAGGGAACCTATTTTGTCGGTACCCTTGAAGAGCATATGTTCAAGATAGTGCGCAAGCCCTGTGGTTTCTGGTGGATCGTTTTTGCTGCCTGCACGAACCGCTATAGAGGTGTAGATCCTCGGTTTGTCTTTATAAGGACTCATGTAGACTGTAAGTCCATTCTTGAGGGTATAGATTCTTGTATGGAGGGAGTCGCCTGGAACTGTGGTGTATGGATAGTGCTTGACTTCGTCCAGCATGGGTCTGCAGGCAATTAACTGTAAAAAAAGCATTCCGATAGTGAACATCGCCAGACGGTTTTTCGGGAGTGCTTTAAAAATATCAGACATAAAAAAATATGGGTAATGAATGGGATATAATGCGATTGATTGCGTCCGGTAAATGAGTCTTTCGAAAATAAGGAATTATTCCTGCCTTCCATGCAGATGATCTGCCGCCGGTATTGCGGGATTTACCCTTAAGTGGTTCCCTGAGAAAAAACATGTCAAACGTATGAACTCATTGTTTAAGGATTTTATTTTTGTAACCGATATCAAACAATCCTCAATTACATGAAATAGTTAAAGACTGGTAAAACATTTTTTGGCTTCATGCATCTTTGTTACTATGTTTTGTGGTTATTATTGCAATGGTTAAGGCCAGTGTGGTAGTCATATCCCTTTAGCATACTGTTATGTTCAGCTTATAAATGGAGTAATGATCGAGGAAAACGAATCAATACCATCGCCGCAACTTCCAGAGGGAGGCGGAAACATTGGCGCTGATGACGCTGCAATACAAAAGACCCAGACTCCTGTTGAGATCGTGATGCCTTATGCGCCTGTAGAACATGATTCTGAGGATGAATCTACTCTTGATACAACGGAGTCGGAACCTGAAGGTGGAATGAACTTTATGGCGCATCTCGAAGAGATTCGCTCACGATTGATTAAATCCGTCATTGCTCTGGTGCTTGTGACTGGTGTATGTACCATGTATTCTGATTTTCTGGTCAATGAGGTTCTTATAGGTCCTCTAACCCGGAGCAGCAAAAATATTGTTTTGCAGAATCTTATTCCTTACGGGCAGCTTTCTCTTTATCTGCAGGTGGTTGTGTTTTCGGCTTTCATTATCTCTTTTCCTTTTCTGGCGTGGCAGATTTGGCAGTTTATTGCTCCGGGGTTACATGAAAATGAACGAAAAGCGGGCAGGTTTTCCATACTCTTTATTTCCTTGTCGTTCTTTACGGGTATAGGATTTGGGTATTTTGTTTTTCTGCCGGTGACACTGCAGTTCTTTGCCAGCTTTGGATCTACTTTGATTAAAAACAATATTTCCGTACAGGATTACGTCAGCTTTTTTATCGGGGCACTTCTTACCGCGGGGCTTGTATTCGAACTTCCGTTCATTGCTTACATCCTTTCAAAGATAGGACTTCTGACTCCTGCCTTTATGCGATTTTATCGAAAGCATGCCATTGTTTTTCTACTTGTTGTTGCAGCTATAGTTACTCCATCAACGGATATTGTCACTCAGCTCGTTATTGGTTTGCCGATGATTCTTCTCTATGAACTGAGCATTCTTATTTCGGCACATGTCAACCGTAAAAATAATGCTTTGAAAATATGACGAAACGGCCACTGACAAGATATCCGAATGTGATTGAGGTTGTGGTGCCAGGGATAACCCTTGCTGGAAATCCTCTTGATGACCCGACCGAGCGAAGGGTAACGGTTTATCTGCCACCTTCATACGATGAAAAAAAGCGGTTTCCGGTTATTTACCTTCTGGCAGGATTTGCCTCTAAAGGACAAAGCTTTTTGAATTACAGCTTTGGACGACAAAGCGTGCCGGAAATGGCCGAATCCCTTATAGCTGACGGCAAAATGCAGGAATCGATTATTGTGATGCCCGATTGCATGACGCGCTATGGAGGGTCACAGTATGTGGATTCAGCCGCTACGGGTAACTATGAAACCTATCTTGTGGATGAGGTGGTTTCTTGCATAGACCGGACGCTTTGTACGCTTGCAGAAAGACAACACAGGGCTATAGCCGGGAAATCATCAGGGGGATTCGGAGCACTCCGCCTGGCCATGAAACATCCGGATTTGTTTGCTGCTGTTGCCTGCCATAGCGGGGATATGGGGTTTGAACTTTGTTATAAGCCAAACTTCCCTGCTGCGGCAAGAATTCTTGAACAATACCAAGGGAGTATTCTCGATTTTCTTACTTCTTATGAACAGGCACTGAAAAAACCGCAAAAAGAGTTTGCTTTGCTTGACCTTATTGCCATGGCCGCGGCATACTCGCCTGTGAAGGTAAAATGCTCTCCTGACAACATAAACCTGCCGTTTAACCCCTATACTTGCGAACCAGTTGATGAGGTTTGGCAGGAATGGCTGACCTTTGATCCTGTTGAGATGATTGATAAACAAAAGTACAGCGATGCCTTGCGATCACTTGATTTTCTTTTCCTTGATTGTGGAACCCTGGATGAATACAATCTTCAGTTTGGTCACAGGATTTTTTCAGCTAAAGCTACCCGCCTCGGTATAGTGCACCATTATGAAGAGTTTATGGACTCGCACAGTAACACGTCGTACCGTTATGGTGTTTCGCTGCCTATGCTTTCAGGGGTTATCGCAGATTGAGACTGCAACTTCAAGTAACTTGCAATAGAGTGCTTCTGTCTCTTTTTTCAATGCTTCAAGAGATCCATTGTTTACCAGCACATAATCGGCTTTTTCGATCAATTTTTGTTGAGGCCATTGCTGCTTGATGCGCTGAATGATCTCTTCAGGGCTTCCCATACCTTTTTGTACGGCTCTTGCGATTCTCTGCTGTTCATCAGCAACAACAACAACAACAAGATCAAGTTCCTCGGGCCTGCCGGACTCAAAAAGAATAGCAGCTTCTTTAATGAGTATCCTGGTACCTGCTTTTGCGGCATCGAGAACTGCCTTATGAAACTCGCTGAAAACTTTTGGGTGAATAAGCTTGTTGAGGGATTCAAGTTTTTCGGGACATGAGAATACTGAAGAGGCTATTTTTTTTCGATCAATGACTCTTTGTCCTGCTGTATCGAGAGAATAAACGCCTTCTCCGAAGAGTTTTTTGATTCCGTCAATTATCTCATGATCGGTGAGCTGCAGTTCCTTTGCAACTTTATCGGCCTCGAATTGCCTGCAACCCATTTCCGAAAGAAAGCGGCAGACTGTTGATTTACCACTACCAAGACCTCCCGTTACCCCAACAAGAAAAGGATAGTGCCTTGTCATTGGGCTGTAGCTGATTTTTTACGGATATTTTCTCTCACCTGTACAAGCACAGCTTTCCAAAGATCAGGATTCTCCTTGTAAATTTGAGTTTTGCGTTTCAATGTTTCGGGGGTAAGAGCATTGCGCTCAAGGATCTGGTTGAGTTCTGAGAAATCAACAGCATTAGGTACAGCATTATCATTACCGCTGGACACTCCAGAAACCAAAAGATAGTCGCTGTAGAATCCGGCAAAGCGGATATCATCTTTATCGAGGGAGAAGGTTTTTTTTTCGCTGCATCCGAAAAGTATCAAGCCGAAAACAAGGCAAAAAAAAGATGTCCGGAAGGTATTGCTCAAGGTCATTTGCCCGAAAACTCCTTTATTAATTTATTTTGCGAACTTAATATAGCGAGAATGAGTTATTGCAATTCATAAAACTTTAATACGCAAATTGTGAACTTAATCTGCAAATTGCAAGTTAAAGCATTTCGAATTGTATGTGTTCGCCTTTTCTTAACTTTTAAATAAAAATGCATTATGTCTTATCAGCAGCCTCCCCTTTTATACGCAGAAAACGCGCTTGAACCATTTATTTCCGCAAAAACCATAGGCTTTCATTATGGTAAGCACCATGTGGCATACATCACTAACTACAATAATCTTGTCGCAGGATCTTCTCTTGATAGCCTGAGCATTGAAGAGGTGATTGCTCTGGTCGCGGCTGATCCTCAAAAAGTCGGTATTTTCAATAATGGTGCTCAGGCATGGAACCACTCTTTTTATTGGAACAGTCTTACTCCAAATGGTGGCGGAGAACCTTCCGGGGAACTTGCAGAAAAAATTGCACAGGATTTCGGAAGCTTTGATAAGTTCAAAGAGGAACTTAAGAGCGCAGCGGCCACACAGTTCGGAAGTGGATGGGCGTGGCTTGTGCTTGATGGGGATACTCTCAAGGTTGTAAAAACCGGCAACGCTCAAACCCCATCGACAAGCGGCCAGAAACCAATACTTACGATTGACGTGTGGGAACATGCTTACTATCTGGACTACCAGAATCGTCGCCCGGATTATGTGGCCACCGTCATTGATAACTTACTGAACTGGGAATTTGCTGCTGAGAATTTCCGCGCAGCAAAGTAAGCGAAAATCTTTTATTTGTCTCATGTAAACCAAAACAGGTCATAACAACCATGCCCTGTTTTGGTTATATGATCACCCACTGTGGATGACTCTTCCAGATACTTATTTTCAACAAGCTAAGAGTGTTCTATCACATCCAAGGCATTATGGTGGCATCATCAAGATTAACTACCTTTGCTTTTTTGGGTAGCGCAAACCTGAGAGAACTTTCGCTCTTGTTAAAAACACGTTCGTCGTAGGCTATTACCAGTTGATGCTCACCAATACCACCTACTCCGCTGTTAAGGAGAAGCATCTCAATCCCTTTTGGTACAAGCGCGTTTTGACCATTTATGGCTATTGTTTCGTAATCTTTGAAATGAATTTCAGTTGTTTTTTTGCCTTGCCTGTCTTTTATAATAAGAGCTGTCAAGGTCCTGCTCGTTGGATTAATGACGATTTCTTTGCTGCCCGTAGAGGTTGCTACGGTGAACTGTACTGTTCCAAAACCTTGTTTAACCGATTTGATGGCACTGATAGGTTCTTTGATATTTACTAGCCCCAAAAGAGATTCTGAAAGAAGCCGGAAACCTGAATTCACCCCGATAATTTTTTCAAGGTTCTGATCGTTATTGCTGCCGAGAAATAGTCGGTTATTCAGCATATCGTGTACAAAGAGTGAATCTGTACTGAAAAACATATCAGCGACCGGCCATCCAAGAAGCCCTGCACTGACAATCATCCGTGCTTCATGGCCCCGATTTATCCTGATGTTACAGAATACACGATTCTTCCTTTTCGGCGTTGTTATCCAGACATCAGCATAACCATCCAATGATTCAATAACTGGAGATGCTTTTGCAACTTCGCGATACAAAGCGGCTTGGTCTGCGCTCAGTACAACTTGTTGACCTGATAGTTCCTGCCTGTCAACCGTTCGAAAATCCGCACATCCTCCCCCTAAAACAAGCATGAACAGTGCACACAAAAGCACTCCCTTTCTTTTCATCGTTTCATTCCGTTAAAATTAGTAATCATCACTTCAGCCATACTTGCATTTATTTCCTTTGAGAATCATCGCTTTTGCTGCACATTGCATCAGGTTCATAAACTGCTAAGCTCTACGTCAGATATTTCTTTGTTTTAAAATGGCGTTTATTTATGAACAAAACAGTTGCATTTTACATTCAATTTCATGTTAAGGTAAAATACAAAGCTATCAAAACTTCAAGCCATATTTCAAGCCATGCAATCCCTATACCTTAAGCCAAAAGAACACCACAGAATTCAGAAAGGTCACTTATGGGTGTTCAGCAATGAACTCGAAAACGTTCCACGTGATATCGCTTCCGGTGAAACCGTAAAACTCTTTACGCATGACAAAAAATTTATGGGGATGGGATTTTACAACCCACACTCTTTAATTTCAGTAAGGCTTTTTTCACGTAACGATGAACAGGCTGATAAAAAATTTTTCCATAAAAAATTTCTTGAGGCTCTGAAGCTGCGCGAATTAATCTATAAGAAAGAAGAGACTAATGCTTATCGCCTTGTACATGGCGAATCGGATGGCCTGCCTGGACTAATTGTGGACCGTTTCAACCAGGGCATTGTGTTGCAGGCATTTTCCGCTGGAATGGACATCCATCTGCCTTTAATTTGTGAGGTACTGCAGGAGCTGCTGAACCCTTTAGTTATTATTGTGCGGAATGAATCGCCCTTAAGGGAGCTTGAAGGCCTGACACTTTATAAAGATGTTATATGGGGAGAACGATCTGAAGCTGTTCAGGTTATTCACGATGCCGGGATTACGTTTGAAGTAAATCTTTTTGAGGGACAGAAAACCGGCTTTTTCCTTGATCAGCGTGAAAATCGTAGAATTGTCAGGAAATTTTCAGAAAATGCTGAAGTGCTTGACGTCTTTACAAATGATGGGGGGTTTGCCCTCAATGCAATGTACGGAGGTGCCCATTCAGCTATCCTTGTTGATGCATCCAAGGAAGCACTGCAGCGTGCTGATCGCAATGCTCAGCTGAATAAGTTTACAGAATACAGCCTTGTAACTGCGGACGCATTTGATACTCTCGATCAGATGGTCGAATCAAAAGAGTCATTCAACCTTGTTATTCTGGATCCACCGAGCTTTACCAAAAGCCGTAAAAATCTTCCTGGCGCTCTTAAGGCTTACAAAAGACTTAATAAACTCGGACTACAGTTATTGAAAAACGGAGGGTTTCTTGCGACAGCTTCGTGCAGTCATCATGTGTCGGAAGAGGACTTTCTACAATGTGTACATCAAGCTGCTCTTTCGGCTGGATGTCAGTTGAGATTAATTCATAAAAACTCACAGCCCTACGATCATCCTGTACTGCTGGCGATGCCGGAAACAAGCTATCTCAAGTTTGCCTGTTTTTATGTAACGCGTTGATGTAAAGCACAGGGTATTTTCGTACAAAAAGTCTTAAATCTCCCGCCATGATTGTAGCCTTTGGACTGCACCATGGCGGTTCGTATTTTGGCTAAAATATTATATCATATCCTTTCCCTGAGTAGAATGCTTAATGGATCAACTTAAAATGCCCGATCAAAGGATCTGCGGTATTTTCGGGTTATGTCGTTTTCTTCACCAAGAAAACGGAAAATGGCTATACAAACTTTCCTTGAACCATCATCATCATAATAACGGTTCCGTCGAAGAACATTGATAAAACCATCGAGTGCTTCGTCGAATTGCTCATGTCTCAGTTGTTCAACTGCTGTCATATAGTTATCCCTTACATCATCATCTGGCATACTTTCACGATCCAGTGCGAACAACCGTACGAAGCACTTTACCGTTTCTGCAAGTTCTCCATACTCCTTCTCACTCTCCAAAAAAGTGGCCAGATGAACCACCTCCTCGGGTTTTGAAAAAAGTTTCAGTTTTATAAGATGTGCCATAGCCTTGAGATTGTCAGGCTCTTTGTGTAATACACCATCAAGAAGCGACAACGCCATAGTTGGGTTACCATCAGCCATACACTTAACGGCATGGGCTATCTCTTTCTCATAACGGCTCGGCACTTCCTTTTTCAACCAAGCTTCAAACTGGTATTCTGTAAGGACACCAGTAAACTCTGTCAGAACCTCACCATTATAAAAAAGCTTTACATTTGGGATGCTCTTGACTTTATAGGTAGTAGCAAAATCAGGATACTCTTCCGTATTGATTTTGACAAGCTGCCATCTGTTGGAATTTTTTATGGCAACATTTTCGAGGATCGGAGTCAACATACGACAAGGGGCACACCAATCAGCCCAAAAATCAACAAGGACAGGAATATCATGACTACGCTCGATCACATCGCGATGAAAATCAAATTGCTGCGGGGTATCCATATCGTTTTTTCGCTTTAGTGGCAGTTGAAACATCAATAATCACCGACATTAAGCATCAATAATTTTGATTGCAGAGGCGATTGTATTGTGAGGTTGACTGAGGATTTTACTCGAAATGCAAATTAAAGTTTCAGTAATACATGTAAACAAGTAACTGCAATTCATAAAATGAATTAACAACTATAGTCTTATGCTCAGTATCTTCTAAGATTTCCCGAGTTCAGCAGATGCTCCATGTATATATGCAAGTGCTTCATCAAGAATTTTCATTGCCTGACGAATTTCATAATCGTCATCTGCATCATCTTTTGCCCTGTTCAGGCGTTTTTTTGCATCCTCAATCGCATCTGAAGCAAGATGTAGTTTTGAAGTAATACTCATTACGCTTCTCTCGTTTGATTATAATGTCCTCTTACTTTTTTAATGTACTACTGTTTATGGTAAAGTTATAATTCCCCTATCGTTTTCGAAAAATGAGAGCGCATAGCGGTACCATAAGCCTTATGGTGATATTTTATTATTTTATTTTTGAAATAAGTTTCAGAGTACTATCCACTTGTAAACGGAAATTAAGAACCAGCATATTTCGGAAAATAAGAACCGGCAGTTTGGCGTAAAATAACACCCATAGTCCTTCGTAGTTTAACGGTGCAAACCAAAACTAACCGAAAGGACTATGAGGACACCGTTAAAACG
>JAPLFE010000023.1 GCA_026390855.1 Chlorobiales bacterium
AACGGTCATTGAACTATGGAGACAGGATTACAATACGAATCGGCCTCATAGTGCTTTAGGCGGCTTAACACCTGAAGAATTTGTGGTTCAACAAACAGAAAGTTTCCAATTGCAAGTGGTACAGTAAATGGGGGCAGGTCAATTGATGTTCTTTTAAAAGAAATTCCCGATACTCTTGCAGAGTCACAAAAAGGGGTTGAGCGCATAACATCCATCATCCGGAGTTTGCGGCATTACTCGTTCAAGGACATTACGGATACGTTCAGATTATTTGATATCAATAAGTCAATCCAGGATGGTCTTGTTATTGCAAAAAATCAATACAACACCATAGCCACAATTGATCTACAGCTTGGTAACATTCCATTGGTATTCTGCAATCCTTCGCAGATCAATCAGGTCATTTTGAACTTGCTGATCAACAGCACTCATGCAATCAAGTCACAAAAAAAGAGTAGCCCCGGCAAAATAACTGTCAAAACGTGGGTAACCGATGATTATGTTTTTTGTTCCATTAGAGATGATGGTCCAGGAATTCCTGATGCAATAAGGGATAAGATATTTTCTCCGTTTTTCACGACAAAGATGCCAGGTGAGGGGACTGGACTCGGTCTTAGTATATCGTACGACATTATTGCCAATAAGCATCGGGGGAGTATTTTTGTAGACAGCCCTTTTGAGGGAGGGACGATGTTTACCATATCTTTGCCTCTGAAATCCCAAAAAACCAAACCATCAGTTTTTAGAGAAGACCCTGTGGTCTAAGTCTCACAGGGTTGTTGCTCGCATCTCTTGAGATTATGACTGCAAGGATGCAGCAAGTGTAATCTGGTATTCAAGCCATTTTTTTAGTTTCCGCTTTTAGAATAGCGAGTGAGCAATAGAGCAGACTTCTAAAGTGTCCCGGGATGAGTTTATAGTACTCGGATGTTCAGATAAAACAAGAAAAAAAATGTCCAAAATTGGACGAATTGGACACCTATAAGAGAATGCCAGTTCGGGTTTGCTGGTTTTGGTTTTACAAGGCTTTTTTAAGCCAATAACAGCTTTCAGTTGATAACGATTAAACCATCCCTTGCAGAATGGTGAAGAAGCGATTTAATACCTGAATCGTTGGTCAATTTTGCTGATCTGGTTGGTGCGTGAACTGGTTAACAAGAAGGATGTTTTTTTCGGTACTTTCCAATGGCGTCAGCTGCCAGTATAGCATGAAGAACTTTTTCGGGCGTGATTTTGCCTGCTTCGTGATGTATAAACTCATTTGGGGCGCAGGCTATTTCTGCGATGGGCATCAATTTGTTGCGGTCGAAATTTTGAAGACCAATGTCTGCAAGGGTGGTGGGGAGACCTATTTTTTCGCAGAAGGAGAATACGATGTTTGACTCTTCCGGAGGGGCATCATTGAGTTGAAGGCCGGCTAAAACGCCAAAAGCTACTTTTTCCCCATGGTAATATGCATGTGTTTCTTTCAATGCTGTTAGCCCGTTGTGGATTGAATGAGCACTTGCTATACCACCGCTTTCAAATCCGACTCCACTTAACAAAATATTAGCTTCAACAATATGCTCCAGAGCAGGTGTAATGAGATGCTGCTCTGCTGCGATTTTGGCGTGTGGACCATATTGAAGCAATGTGTCATAACAGAGTTTGGCGAGGTTAAGTCCGGTTAACGTGCTGAGTCCGCCGCACTCGTTTTTAGACTGTGTTGTGCTGCAGGACTTTGCTTCAAACCACGTTGCAAGTGCATCGCCCATACCAGCCACGAGAAAACGGACGGGTGCCTTGGCGATAATTTCAGTATCCACCAGAACTGCTGCTGGATTTGATTTTTGATAATACACCGATTCAACAACACCCTGCTCGGAATACAACACGGCGCATCCACTACAGGGTGCATCAGTTGACGCTATAGTGGGAACGATAAGGACAGGTATATTTGCCCGGTCAGCGGCGATTTTGGCGGTGTCGATTGTTTTTCCCCCGCCCATGCCCACAAGAACATCTACGTTTTTTTCATGGATGATTATTGCCAATCTGGAGAGCTCTTTTTCACAACACTCTCCAGCAAATCGTTCGACTTGCAAGGAGTGCCGGTGGAAATCTATACCGCTATCTGGAAGAATTGTTTTGTGGGCTGTAGGAGAAGCGAGGATCAAACCCTTTGTGCCGAATAGTTTTATTAGGGATGGTAACTCTTTGAAGGCACCGACGCCTTGAATATACTTCCCGGGAAATAAAACTTTCTTAAGCATGTGATTTCTCCTTCAAACAATTCGTAGCATTGTGTTGTTAAAAACTTACAAACACTTCCTATAAATTTTATCAATGTAAAAAAAAGATAAAGCTGCTGCAAAACTCTAGTTTGGCAAAGCCTACGGAAACTTTACCCTAAATGTCGTCATACATATTGCGAATTCTTGTTCTTCTTCTTAACGATTGTAAGTCTTTCATTCGGCACGCGCTATCGCGATCGGCTTAACCTTTCCCAGAATCGGCCATAATAAGGGGCTTGTGTTGCATATTTTTCAAATGCCCATATCAGGCAAAAGTCATGAAAATATTGGAAGCCAGCATTAGAAGGATGGTCTTCATAAAAGTGTGTTAGGTTTTATTTCTCCATCAAAGAGTAAATATGTCAGAGTAAGGTATTTTGCGATTGTTGAATACGTTCATAAAATTACTTTTTATGATTCTCTATTGTATCTGCTTTTTCAAGTTTATTTCCACAGCTTTGGCATTGCGTTTTATGCGTTTGAGACCGACACGGAAAATTGGGGTTCCATAAAAAAGTTTACGAAAGGTAGATTTGGTGAGGTTCAGTATTGTTTCTGTTGTGATGTTCTGGAGATTATTTCGAACTGCAAATGAATCGTTTGCAGTGATGCTTGCCTGCTTGTTGTGGGGGCAGACTTCCTGGCAATGATCACAGCCGAAGAGGTGGTTGCCGATCATTTCGGCTTCATCAGTGGTAAAATCTCGTTTTAGTTCGACGGTGAGGTATGAAATGCATTTTGATGCGTCAAGTTTACCTGGTTCGATAAGTGCACCAGTCGGGCAGATTTCGAGACATTTGTTGCAGCTTCCACAAAGGTTTGGAAGTGGTGGCTTATTGTCAATTATTTCCTTATCGATAAGAATTTCTCCCAGAAAAATATAAGAGCCGGCAGCGGGAACGATGAGGAGGGTATTTTTTCCTGTTTTCCCGATACCGGCATGTTCAGCCCAGGTTTTTTCAAGGACGGGAGCGCTGTCGACAGTTATTGTTGATTTAATGTTATCTCCAATGAGAGTTTTGATTGACTCAAGGAGCTCTTCAAGCTTCTTTCGTACCACGGTGTGATAGTCGTCTATGAGGGCATATTTGGAGATGTTCGGTTGTTCGGAATGGTTATGAAGAGGGTGATGGTAACTGATTGCAGCAGAGATGATGGTTTTAATACCGGGCAGTAGCATTGAGGGCATTGCTCGTTCATCTACCCGCTGTTCCATATAGCTCATTCCAGCATGACGTTTTTCAGCGATCATAGTGTTATAGCGCTTTATGGCGAGCGGCTGGGGAAGGGGAGAAGAAAATCCTATGGCAGAGAATCCGAGCCTTGCAGCTTCCTTGCGAATGCTGCGGGTAAGATTGGTGGTAGAGTCAGCCATAAAGAGAGTGACGGGTTTATCGGAAAGGTTGTTTAAATAAATATTTATCGTTATTTAAAATATACAATTCACAAAATCGATTCCCTTCAGCTCAATGATTTCATCATTTTATGGAACGGCGTGAGTTTATTAAAAAACTGTTGGCCCGTACTGGGATTGGAGCAGGAGTTACTGTAGCGGGAGCAGCTGGTTTGATTGGTTATTACCAGCCAAGAAAAGGCTTGTATGGCCCTGAAAGATTAGGGGGGAAGGAGAGGCTTGATGGGTCAAAAAAGGTTGTTGTAATCGGTGGTGGCCTGGCGGGTATCAGTTCTTCGCTTGAACTTGCACGAAGGGGGTTTGATGTGACGATTGTTGAGTCTTCTGCTGCATTAGGCGGGAAGCTTACCGGTTGGGATATCGAGGCTCTTGGTGAGCACTTTCCTGTTGAGCATGGGTTTCATGGTTTTTTTGATCAGTATTATAATCTTAACGAGATATTTGCTTATGCGGGCATAAAAAGAGATGTCTTTACTTCAGCACCTGGATATCCGGTGATTTTTAAAGACTTCCCTAAAGAAGTATTCGGTAAGACATCGAAAGTATTTCCTCTCAATGTTCTCTCGATTATTGAGCAGTCTAAGAGACTTGATATGATCTCCTTTCTGAAAAACTATAAAGGATTGTTGTCAACCGTGGAGCTATTCCGGTATGAATATAAAGAGACGTTCCGCAAGTATGACTCTATAGACTTTATGACCTATTGCAGGAATGGTGAGGATTTACCAGTATTTGTAGATACGGTGCTGCATCCTTTTGCTGATGCAACGATGAACCGAATGGAGGTTTTGTCGGCTGCAGAGGCGCTGCGGTATTTCCATTTTTATTTTATGGGCAGTCCAGAGGGTCTTGCCTTTAAAATAACAAACCGTGATTGCATGAGTGCCCTTATCAACCCGCTTGAAACTAAACTGAAAGATCTTGGGGTGAAATTCCGGAAAGGAAGTACTGCAAGGAGCATACAGATTGTGGGTCAGAAAGTTACCGGGGTTGTGATCGATACGCTGGAAAGCGGTGCTGCGTTGTCGTTAAGTATTGAAGGTGCTAATGTTCCGCATGAGGGCTTTGCTGCGTTTATCAGTGCTGAGGGTGTCCCTGTTCTGGTTGGTAGAAAGGGAAGTGTTTATATGGTCTATGATGGGCGCTGCACGCATATGGGGTGCCCTGTAAGTTTTGATGCTGTTACAGGAGGTTTCACCTGTCCGTGCCATGCGGGGAGATTTGATGCGTCGGGTAGTCCGGTGGGCGGGCCACCTAAAGCCCCGCTTAACAAGTTGACTGTCGCAGTTGATGGGGAAATGCTTGTGGTAAAACAGTCTGGAGGTGGTGAACGGTTGGAGTGTGATTATTGTGTGCTTGCTTCAAACGTACGGGGTATACGTGAACTTGTAAAAGCTTCATCGTTGTTGCAGCCTGAGTTTGAAGCCAAAGTTGCTTCGCTTGGTGAAGCTGATCCATATGCGGTTTACCGCCTCTGGCTTGACCGACCACTTGCGTCAAAGGAGTTTCCGTTCTATACGGTTTCGGGATATAGGTATACCGATTCGATTTCTATTTACTCTGATTTTCAGGAGCCATTTATTTCATGGGCTAAAAAACATGGCGGCTGTATTGTCGAGTTACATGCCTATGCTATTGCTCCTGAGGATATCAAACCTGAGGCTGAAGTCCGTGCAACGATGCTGCAAGAGCTGCATACCATATTTCCGGAAACCAAGGCTGCGCAGATTTTGCATGAACTGTTTATGTTGCAGTCCAACTTTACTCGTTGGGCTCCGGGTGACCACGCCCATCGTCCAGGTATTGAAACACCGTTTTCAAATCTTTTTCTTGCAGGAGACTGGGTAAAGGTAGACGCTCCGGTGTTTTTAATGGAAGCTGCAGCTTTTACAGGCAGGATGGCCGCCAATGCTATTTTCCGTCAGGAGTCAGTGAAGC